>NZ_JBGCCL010000008.1:0-293696 GCF_041262505.1 Streptacidiphilus sp. MAP5-3 | reverse complement strand
GGAAGCCCTGTGAGGGGTGGAGCTGACCGGTACTAATAGGCCGAGGGCTTGTCCATAGTTGCTACGCGTCCACTGTGCTGTTCTGAGACAGCGACTTTATTGATCGCATGATCTCATCGTGTTTCGGTGGTCATAGCGTGAGGGAAACGCCCGGTTACATTCCGAACCCGGAAGCTAAGCCTCACAGCGCCGATGGTACTGCAGGGGGGACCCTGTGGGAGAGTAGGACGCCGCCGAACAATCTTTCCAGTGAAGCCCCCTGACCATGTGTCAGGGGGCTTCACTGCGTTTACGGGCAGGTAGCCTGGACGATGACGAGATCCTAAGCGAGGGGCAGGATCTAGGATCAGCCGACGGCACGTCCCGCACGAACATGGGGAAGGCTCGAATGAGCGCACGGTTCGAAGAACTCGACTGGCAGGAAACGCCGTTGGGTGAGCTTGCACTACGTCGGCGTCGGTATCCCGGATTTGCCGAGCCGGTGTACGAGATCAAGCTCAACGACGACTTCCTGATGTCCAGTCTGTTCACCGTGGCCGAGGAGGAATTGGCCAATCTCGCCCTGGCCGAGCTCTCCGGGCCAGCCGCCCTCGGGTCGGCCGCCCCCGATTCAGTCGCGGCCGGGCGCGAACTCCACGGCGCCGCACGACTCGACGTCGTCGTGGGTGGCCTGGGGCTCGGCTGTACCGCCCTGGCTGCTCTGCGGCACCCTGAGGTGGGCTCCCTACTGGTCGTCGACGCGCTCGACGCGGTCATCGGCTGGCACGAGCGCGGCCTGCTACCCGGTGGAGTGGCCGCGGATCCGCGGTGCCGCCTGGTGCACGGGGACTTCTTCGCAATGATCCAGTCCCCTACAGGACTTGACCCGGCCGACCCGGAGCGGCGCTTCCACGCGATCGTCGTCGACATCGACCATTCGCCGCGCCACCTGCTGCACCCCGGCAGCGCCGGTTTCTACGGGCCGGACGGCCTCCGGTGCGTGGCCGAACGGCTCCACCCGGGAGGGGTGTTCTCGCTCTGGTCGAACGACCCGCCGGACGACGAGTTCCTGGCGGTGCTCGGCCAGGTCTTCACCGGGGTCCGGGCCGTGGTCGTCTCCTTCGCCAACCCGCTTCAGGACCGTGACGCAACCAACACCGTCTACCTCGCCCGCACCCCCGGGGCGGTGCCGCACCACTCGTCGTGACCGAACGGCGCCGGCGGCAGCCGGGGCAGTTGCCCTTACGCCGCCCGGGCGTCGGCGAGGGCCTGGCGCAGGAGAGAGGCCCCGCGCAAGAGAGGGCCGTTGGGGAGATGTTCTCCTCAACGGCCCTCTCTGTGTTGTTGCCTGGTGTCGTGCAGTGCCCGCTACGGCGTCGGAGGTGCGTCCTCGGGGGCTGCAGGAGCAGAATCCTCCGCGGCTGCCTCCTGCCGCGGGCTCGAGGCCTGCGTCGGGACGGTGGGCTCTGCGTGTGGGGCCGTGGGCTGGTGGAGGAGGAAGCCGGCTTCCTCGGCGAGCTGGAGGTCGAGGCTCTCGCGGCGGATGCGGCGGTCGATGTACATCAGCCCCTGGCTCGTCGTCGTCAGCGGCAGGGTGAGCAGGTTGGTCACCGCCGAGACGGGCATGACGAGGGCGAAGTACAGCAGCTCGGCGATCAGCAGTGCACGCAGCTGGTTGGGGTCGTTGGGGTTGCTCGTGGCGACGTTGGAGAAACCGCTCACGGTGCTTGCCCAGAGGGAGAACGGCATGGTGGCGACCGAGCCGACGACGCCGCTGAGCAGCGTGATCAGGAACAGGGTCCCGAACGAACGCCACCACGCGCCCGAGTTGAGACGCCAGGCGCGCTTGATGGCGGTGACGGGACCCGCGCCCTCCAGCATCACCACGCCGGGGAGCGGCATGAGTCGGATCTGCAGGTATACGCCCCAGAGCCCCGCCGGGAAGTAGAGCAGCAGGCCCGCGGCGGCACCGGCGCCCGCGCCCGCCGTGACGCCGACCAGGAAGGCCAGGCCCACAGCGACGATCAAGCCGGCGAACGCCGCGAGCCCCATGAGCAGGGTCGCGCCGAGCAGCCGCCACAGGTGGGGCAGGCCCTCGCGCATGCTCTGCTTGAAGTTGACCCGACGGCCCACGACCGCGTGGCGGAGCGTGGCGACGCTGCCGAGGTTGGCGCTGGTGTAGATCGCCAGGAAGCTGACCAGGATCAGCAACGTCAGCAGCCCGAATGCGACGGCGGCATTGGTGATCTCGCTGGAGCTCGGGTGCCAGCCCTGCGTGTCCGCGTTGTTCTTCGCGTCGACCCAGAAGGTGTGCAGCGGGGACCACTCGGTCGTGCCCAGGATGGCGAAGAGGACGACGCATCCGAGGCCGGTGACGAGCACAGGGCCGTAGACCGCAAGGAAGTTGTAGCGGATCGTCATGAAGATGCCGCTGATGATGTCGCCGATGCTCAGCGGTCGCAGCGGGATCACGCCCGGCTTCGGGGGCGGGGGCACGTGAGCCCAGGGCCCGCCGGGGCCCATGCCCGGCCACTGTCCCGGGGGCGGTCCCATCGGCGGGCCCATGCGGGGGCCGGGCGGCGTTGGCCGGGGCGGCTGCCACCAGCCGCCGTTGCTGCTCATCTCTCTGCGGTCCTTCGTCGTCGTGGCGGTCGCTGCGGTCTGCGCAACCTGCGTGGTGCCGTATGACTCGTCTGACTCGTCCGTATGACGCGTACAGCCGCTGTGGCCGGTACGGCCGGTCGGAGCACCGAGCGTACGGCAGGGGGTTGAGGCCTGGCAGACGCAGTCCGCAGTCCTCAGCTCCCGATGCGGAAACGTTGCGGCATCGCGCCGTCGGCACGGCGTCCGGGCAGGAGCAGAAGTTCGTCCCGACCCAGGCCGATCGACGCGGGGGCCGACCCTGCCTCCGGGAGGACGTGGTTGAGCCCGGCCAGCAGCGCCGTCAGGGCCTGCGGTTCCAGCGGGCCGAGAACGGCGCGGTTGTCGGAGTTCGTCCACAGGCTGTGGACGGCGCGTTCGCCCCAGCGGGCGCGGGCCTGCTCGGGGGAACGCAGCACGGTGAGGGCGTGCAGGCCCATCGGGCCGCCCCTGGCCATCAGTTCGGGCAGTCCGGGGAACGGGGCCACCGCGGCGACGTCGTCGAGGACCCAGAGCAGTGGTGGGTCCATCCGGCCGCTCGCGGAGCGGGTCACTGCCTGGCGAGCGCGCTCGAAGGCATCGTCCACAAGGGCCGTGAGCAGTGGCATCGCGCTGTGGGGCATCCCCGGCACGTTCTCCCGCAGGCGGGTCTCGCCCGCCTGGCCGAGGACGTAGAGGCTGTTGACCTCGCCGGCACGCAGCACCGCGGACGGGTCGAGCGCGGCCGACGGTGAGTCAGGTGTGCACGCCGCCAGGATGTGCAGCTCGCCGACGGACACCAGCGCGGCGCGAATGCGGGCCAGTGCGGCGTCGAGCGCGGGAGAGGGGCGCAGCAGCGCCGCCTGGAGCAGGCCGCCCCAGCCCTCGCCGGAGCGGTGGGCGTCCGTGGTGTTGAGGATCGCCACGGCCTCCTGCCGGGGAGCGCCACCGCCGCCGAAGTTACCGCCGAAGTTGCCGCCGAGTCCGCCGGATGCGCCGCCTGCCGTGCTAGCCCAGCGGGCGACGTGCCGGAACGGGCGGTTGTCGAGTGCGGCGGCATGGAGCCAGCAGCGCAGCAGGGTCTCGGCGAGATCGCGGACGGCCTTCTCCTCGACGTCCGAGGCGTCCGAGGTGGGGCGGACGGTCGGCAGCAGCAGGGCGTGCGCCCGGGCGGTGGCGACGACGGGGTCCTCGCAGCCGCTGTGCGGGGCCCAACGGCCGCGCGGGTGCTCGGGATCCTCGGCGCTGATCTGCTGCGGGTCGAACCGCGACGCGCGCCGGTGCGCCGGGCGCTGCTCCCACAGCGCCGGGTCGGCGCCGACGACGATGAGCGGCTGGGTGGCGGCGTCGGCGATCACACCCTGGACGAGGTCCCGTCGTGCCGACGCTGTCGCCTCGGGCGCGAAGACGCACGTCGTGCCCGCAGGCAGCGTGAACGGTGCGACGGCCTCGCCGACGTACCAGGGACGCGGCAGCGTCGGGCTTGCAGCTATACCCGTGCCCGGAGGCGGAGTGACGGGGGAGGCGGTGACGGGCGAACTGGTGACGTGCTGCTGCTCCGGGGCGACGGACGGCGCCATCGCCGCAGGCTCGTCGTCCGCCTGACGGGGGAACGCCGCCTCCGGCGCGGTCCCAGCGAAGGCCGTAGCCGTGGCCGAAGCACCCGCAGTCGCCGAAGCACTCACAGCACCCGCACCCGCAGCCGCCGCCGCGACGGCGGCGCGGCGGCGGGCGCGGGTCGTGGCGACGGCGATCAGCACGGCCAGGGCCAGGGCGAGCATCGCGAAGAACGTCAGCCAGAAGACCAGCGCGGACGGCAGTGTCGAGGGCGTGGTCGTCGGCCACGCGCCCGGCAGGTCGTTCGGGTCGGTGGCGAGATGGCGGATCGCCCCGGCGGTCGACAGGAAGGGGAGCGGGCGCGGGAAGTGACCGTGGTCCAGCAGACCGCCGAGACCGGTCGCGGCCCAGAACAGCGCCGTCGTCCCGAGCAGGAAGGCCAGCAGCCCGACGATCGCCCCGTCCGGGATGCCGCCGCGCCGTGGCCCCGCGCCCGGCTGTCCGCCAGGCCCCGCACCACGGCCACGCCCTGCACCACCGGCAGGCCCCGGCCCGGCGCCCTGTGGGCCCACACCCCTGCCCCAACCCGTGCCTGGGCGTGCGTCAGGACCGGGTCGACCACCCGGGCCCTGGGCCTGACGATCCTGACGACGGGGCGAGGAACCGCGCGGGGCCGACCAGGACATCACGCGGCCGGGTCGTCGGCGAGTTGCTGGGAGGCGCGGGTGCGCTCCGCGATGGCGTCCTCCGTCATGGCCCGGTCCGTGTAGACGAGCGGGCGTTCCTGCTCGGTGATGATGTGCTTCACCACCTGGACGTTACCGTTGACGTCCCAGACCGCGATGCCGGGCGACAGGGTGGGAATGATCTCCACCGCCCAGCGCGGCAGGCCCAGCACCCTGCCGGTGGCCCGCGCCTCGTCGGCCTTCTGCATGTAGATGGTCCTGGTGGAGGCCATCTTGAGGATCGCCGAGGCCTCCTTCGCCGCCGCGCCGTCGACCACGTCGGAGAGGTGGTGGACGACCGCGACGAAGGACAGCCCGAGTCGGCGTCCGAACTTGAGTAGACGCTGGAACAGCTGGGCCACGAACGGGGAGTTGATGATGTGCCAGGCCTCCTCGACCAGGAAGATGCGCTTCCTGCGGTCCGGCCTGATCCAGGTGTGCTCCAGCCAGACGCCGACGATGGCCATCAGGATCGGCATGGCGATCGAGTTGCGGTCGATGTGCGAGAGGTCGAAGACGATCAGCGGCGCGTCCAGGTCGATGCCGGTCGTGGTCGGACCGTCGAACATGCCGCGCAGGTCACCGTCGACCAGGCGGTCCAGGACCAGGGCGACGTCCAGGCCCCAGGTCTGGATCTCGTCCAGGGAGACGCCGAGCGCGTCGATGGAGTCGGTGTTGGGAGTGCGCAGCGCGTCGATGATGTCGCCGAGCACCGGCTGACGCTCCGTCACCGTGGCGATGACGTGCGCATGCGCGGCCTTGAGGGCGAAGCCGGCCCGCTCCTCGATGCCGCGGCCCATCGCCACCTCGATGATGGTGCGCAGCAGCGCCAGCTGGCCGGTCTGGGTGATGGCGGGGTCGAGCGGGTTGAGCTTGACGCCGCCGTTCAGCGCGGCCTGCGGGTCGAGCCGGACCGGCGTTATCCCCAGCGCATTGGCGATCAGGTTCCACTCGCCGACGCCGTCCTCACCCTGGGCGTCCAGCACCACGACCTGCCGGTCGCGGAAGCGCAGCTGCCGCAGCACGTAGGTCTTCTCCAGCGCGGACTTGCCGTTGCCGGACTCACCCAGCACCAGCCAGTGCGGCGCGGGCAGCTGCTGGCCGTAGAGCTGGAACGGGTCGTAGACGTAGCCCTTGCCGCTGTAGACCTCGCGGCCGATGATCACGCCGGAGTCCCCCAGGCCGGGCGCGGCCGTCGGCAGGTAGACGGCCTGGGCCTGGCCGGTGGAGGTGCGCACGGGAAGCCGGGTCGTCTCGGCCTTGCCGAAGAGAAAGCTGGTGAACCCCTCGGTGATACCTCCGAGCGGTGCTGCCATGGCCGGCCTCCAGTGGATCGGTGGATCGTCGGTACGTAGGGGGTCAGCGGGTGGTCAGCGGCGGATGCCGGTGGCGAAGGGGAGTGTGTTGACGAAGGCCCGGTGGTGTTCCCGGTCGCACCATTCCAGCTTGAGGAAGCTCTTGCCGGAAGAGGCGCGAATGGTGCGCTTGTCGCGCGCCAGCGCCTCGGGAGAGCGCGAACTGACGGTGATGTAGCCGACCAGGTTCACCCCCGCCGCGCCGGAGGCGAGGTCGTCGCCGCGCTGGTCGACGCGGCCGGTATGGGCCAGGTCGCGCGGGTCGACGGTGCGGTTCATCTTGGCGGCGCGGCTGGCCTCCGCCTCGTCGTTGGTCTTCTCGGTGAGCATCCGTTCGATGGCGACGTCGGTGGGTTCGAGGTCCATGCAGACGGCGACGGTGCGGATCACGTCCGGGGTGTGCACCAGCAGCGGGGCCAGGAAGTTGACGCCGACGGGGGTCAGCGGCCACTCCTTGATCCACGCGGTGGCGTGGCACCACGGCTCGCGGGTTGCCGACTCGCGGGTCTTGGCCTGCAGGTAGTTGGCGTGGGTGGCGTCCAGCTCGGCCGGCCAGGCGTTGCGGCGGGACATGGCCTGGATGTGGTCGATCTGGTGGTCCGGGTCGTACATGGAGTGCAGCAGCGAGGCGAGACGCGCCTGCCCGAGCGGCTGGCGGACCCGGATGTCTGCTTCGGCGAGCCGAGCGCAGATGTCGGTCAGTTCGCGCGCCATCACCGAGGCCAGGCCCTCGTCGCCGCGGGCGCGGGCGTGCGAGGTGCGGCCCATCGCCTGCGCCTCGGCGGCCAGGTCGCGGGTGTAGGGCATGCAGGCGACCAGGTAGGCGCGGTGCTGCTCGGACGAGGTGGAGACCATCGCCTGGAGCTGGTCGTACGAGGACTTGAGCCACTCCGGCGACTGGTCGTCGCCGCGCCGGGCCACGTCCTTGGCGTGCGCGTCCGGGTCGGCGGGAAGGGTGCGGGCCAGCATCTGCAGCCGTGTCACGAAGCCGTCGCCGTTGGCGACGTGGCGCAGCAGCGTGCCGAACCGTTCCACCAGGGCTTCCTGGTCCTCGCTGTCCCGCAGGCCGACGCCGGGGCCCTCGATCTCGATCGCGGCGGTGACGGTGCGCCGGTCCAGGTGGAGCAGCACGGACACCTCGTCCGGGCCGAAGGGTGCCGTCAGCCAGCGGATCCGGCCGATGCCCGGCGGCGGGCCGACCTCGACCTCGCCGCCTGCCAGCCGCGTGCCGGCCTCCATCGCCCCGGAGCGGTAGACCGCGCCGGGGGAGCGGGTCATCCGCTTGTAGGTGCGGTTGATCTCGGCCCACTTGTAGAACGTCCGCTTGCGGTAGGGGAGGTAGACGACCGCGAACCCGAGCATCGGGAAGCCGATCAGCCCGATCAGCCGGATCGGCAGGACGGGCACGAGGATGCCCCACATCATGCCGAGGAAGGCGCAGAAGATGATCAGAAAGACCTCGCCGCCGTCGCGGTTCCGTCCGATCACCGCACTGGGCTTGGCCTTGCCGATGAGATAGGTGCGCCGGTACTGCCCGACGGGTGGGGTGGACACGTCTAGCTCCCGCCTCCCTTCGCGAACGTGCTGGTGGTGCCGTTGCCGCTGTTGCCCCCGGTGCCACTGGCCCGAGCCGTCTGGTCGGGCCCGCCGCCCTGCTGCGGCGGCGCGGTCCGCGTCGCGTGCGCGGCGATGCCGGGCGAGACGCCCGCCGAGTCGCCCCGGCTTCCGCCGCCTCCGCCGCCCTCGCCGTCACGGCCCGCGTGGGTGTTGATGCCCTGCTTCATGAAGTTGGCCGGTCCGTTGACCACCGCGCGCCCGGCGCTGACCGCCTGGGCGCGGGCCTGGCGCATGGCGACCATGTCGTCGCCGAAGCCGGGCACGAAGCGGTAGATCACCGAGCTGGCGAAGATGGAGAGGGCCAGGATCGCCACACCCGAGGTGACCGTCGAGAACGCGTCGTTGGCCCCGGCGGAGGACGCGATCGCTCCCGCCAGGCCGAGCACTATGACGATGATCGGTTTGATCAGGATGATCGCGATCATCAGCCCGGCCCAGCGCCGGACGTGCTTCCACATCTGCTTGTCGACCAGCCCGGCGTAGACGACCGTCCCGAGCAGCGCCCCGATGTAGAGCATCGCGGTACGGATCCACATCTCCAGCCACACGACGGTGGCGGCGAGGATCGCGATCAGCGAGACGAAGACCAGGATGATGGGCCCGCCGCCGATCTTCCCTGAGGTGAGGGTGTCGGCGAAGGTCCCGAGGTAGGTGGCGGTGTCCGTTTTCGTCCCGGCGGCGATGCCCTCGGTCAGCCCGTCGGTGGCGCTGACGACGGTGTAGAGGATCAGCGGCGTGAAGGCCGAGGCGATGACGGTCAGCCAGAGAAACCCGATCGCCTCCCCGAACGCGGTCGTCAGCGGGACGCCACGCACGGCCCGCTTGGTGATCGCCAGCAGCCAGAGCAGCAGGGTGAGGAAGGTCGCGGCGGCGAAGACGATCGCGTACTGCTGGAGGAACGCGGGGTTGGTGAAGTCGACGTTTGACGTCTTGTCGATCCCGGCCGACAGCTGCCGCACGATCCACGCGGCGGCGCTGGCACAGCTGTTCGCCAGCGACTGGACGGGGTCGAGGGATCCGGTCAGGCCGCCGCCGGTGGGGGTGTTGGTGTTCTGGCCCTGCTCGCACATCTGCTTAGCGAGGCCGAAGAGCCCGTTACAGGAGGATGCAGGTGAGGCCGACGGAGACGGCACCGGTGAGGTGCTCGGACCGGGGGCAGCGAACGCAGTCCCGGTCAGCAGCAGGAACTGGAGGCCCGTCATGGCCGTCGCCAGTGGAATCACCCTGCGGAGGTCAACGTGCATAGCGGAAGCCTCCGAACTGCGAGACGGCGTTGGCGATCGATCCGTAGCTGGACACAGCCTGTTGGTCACCGATGGGAGTGGGACCGTCCACCTGGGAGAAGCCGGTGACCTTCCAGTCGCCGTCGGACCAGTGGAGCGTCAGCGTCAGGGTGTACCAGTACTCGGTCACTGGACGGGTCGAGCCCTGGCCTGCGAGACCACCGATCGAGGTGTTCCAGATGTCGACCGTGGCGGTGTCCGCGCTGTAGCTGTCGACCTTGGTGCCCACCGGAACAGTTCGGGACACGAAGGTCAGCCCGGCCGGAGCCTGACCGTTGGTCAGTCCGATCTGGGATGCTTCTGCGTCGTAGGACTTGTCGAAGCGTGCGTTCAGACCGCCCTGAGCGGTCGGGTCGGCGACCGTCGCCACTATCGCGTGCCGACTCGCGGTCGCGTACATCTCGCTCGACCCCAGCGCCACGCTGTAGTTCGCCGCCGCGCTCTGCGCGCCCTCGCTGGTGTGCGGGTACTGGACGCCGATGCCGTTCTGCGTGGTCGTCACCGGCTGGGTGCCCGTCGGGGCTGTCGCCGAGGCGCTCGCGCCGGGGCCCGGGCCGGCGTCGTTGGAGGTGCCGTTGCCGCCGCCGCTGTTCGCACTGCCGTTCGTGCGGTTGATCACCGCCACGGCGACGACCATCAGGAAGACGACCACGAACACGGCCGCCAACGTCTTCAGTCGTCGCAAACCGGACGCCTGAGGCGCCGTCGGCTGCTCGCTGGCCGGGAGGCGGGTACGCGTGTGCGGCTGGTCGTCGGAGAACGACACGGCGGCCCCCTTGGGACGAGGGTGGGCGGGCAGGCGGGCAGACGTCGCACACCCCGGAGGGGCGTGCGTCAACTCTGACACTCGGACGGTGACCCGTGGGCGGGGATTCACCGAACCGGGCCAGAACCGGGCTGGTCAGCTCGGGCGGTCAGTTCAGGCTTGGACGCGGATGCAACCCAGCCCTGGCACTGGGTGACGAAAGCAGACGGGTAATCAGATCGCCATCCCATACACAATGGTGAAGAGCGTGCCGAGGGAACCGATGATGAACACGCCGGTCAGGCCGGCGATGATCAGCCCTTTGCCCTGTTCCGCGCTGAATGTGTCGCGCAGCGCCGTCGCGCCGATGCGCTGTTTGGCCGCGCCCCAGATGGCGATGGCAAGACACGCCAGAATGGCGACCGCCATCACGACCTCGACCATCGTCCGGGCCTGGTTGCCCAGATTGGCGAACGGCCCCCAGTTGGGCGCGATGCCGCCGATGATGGTGTTGATGTCACCCTTGCTCGCACTGAGATACAACGCAACCACCCACCTGATCATCATTCAAAGCCCAACGCTCGGCCGTGGCGAAGGGCCCAGTCCTATTCTTGGCCAGATCCGATGTCGACTTGGCCACTTTCGGAAGGTTCTCTCCCGAGGCGCGCGTCACAGCTGACACGATGGGGGTCCGCAGGACCGGGCGAAACCCCATGTGCATCACACATTCGACCCTACCGCTAACTCTCCGTGTCGCCGGTGATTGCGTTCGGCAATGCTCCTGCGGACACTGTCCGAAAGCGTTCGCCCGTACGTGCACCGCTCGTCCCGTTCGATCCATACGTCTCGGAGGGCCCTGATGGCGGCGTCGCGCAGGATCGCGCTGGCCGGCGGTGGCATCGTCCTGGTCCTCGGACTGATGATGACATTGATCGTCGTCGGAACGCTTGCCGCGGCCGGATCGCTCAACCAGGCCGCGGCGCAGGGTGCGCTCTCCCTGGCGCCGGGGACGGTGCCCACCGCCTACACGGGGCTGATCCAGCAATGGGGCAATCTCTGCCCCGAACTGACGCCCCCTCTGCTTGCCGCCCAGCTCTACCAGGAGAGCGGTTTCAGTCCGAGTGCGGTCAGTCCGGTCGGTGCGCAGGGGATAGCGCAGTTCATGCCGGGCACCTGGAAGATCTACGGCATCGACCCCACTCACACACAGACGCCGAGTGTCTGGGACCCGCAGGACGCGATCCCCTCCGCCGCCTCCTACGACTGCCAACTGGCCAAGGACACCGCCAACGTCCCGGGTGACCACCAGTCGAACATGCTCGCGGCCTACAACGCCGGTCCGTACGCGGTGATCAGCGCGGGCGGCGTGCCGTCGATCACGGAGACGCAGAACTACGTCACCAACATCAAGCGGCTCGCGCAGACCTTCACCGCGGTGACCACCGTCGCCTTCTCCTACCAGGCCGCGGGCGCGATCTACTTCGCGCAGACCAAGCTGGGGACGCCCTACCTCTGGGGCGGCGAGGGCCTCGCCTCGCAGGGCTACCGGTTCGACTGCAGCGGGCTCACCCAGGCCGCCTACGCCAGCGTCGGCATCACGCTGCCGCGCGTCGCCGCCGACCAGTGGTACGCGGGCCCGCATCCGAGCCGCAGTCAGCTCCAGCCGGGCGACCTGGTCTTCTTCGCCACCGACCCGCACGACCCGGCGACCATCCACCACGTCGGCATCTACGTCGGCGGCGGCTACATGATCAACGCCCCGCACACGGGCGCGGTCATCCGCTACGACTCCATCGACGCCGAGGGCGACTACTTCGGCGCCACCCGGGTCACCAGCGGCGGCGCGGGTGCCCTCCCGACCGTCCAGCCGAACGGCACCATCGCCAACGGCCAGTGAGGGGCGGAGGCACTGCGGCGCGCGGATCACCACGTGCGCACGACACACCGCGTATCGCTTGTGCGCTTCTCGTGAGCGAAGCGCAACATTCCGATAACTTCCGTGCCAGGCGGAACACTTTGGGGCATTCGCTCCGTTGTGCCCGCTGTCAAACGAGCACACTTGACCTTGGTGCAACGACGCAACGGGGGTTGCTCGACGGCTTCTTGTGTGCGCGTGACAGCGGAGGTGCGGGGTGGGCTCGCAACTGGCGGACGGACCCGGTGGGAATGTCGACTGGTCCGTCGTCCATTGGGTGAACGGCCTTGCGGAGCACCTTCCGCACGGGGTGGACAGCGCGCTGGCGTATCTCGGCGAGTACGGGGTTCCGTTCGCGTCCGTGCTGCTGCTTCTGGGCGCGTGGCTGACGGCGCGTCGGGAGCAGAGTGCGCCTGCGGGCGTCGCCGGGGTGCTGTGGGCGGGGCTCGCGGCCGCGTTGGCGCTGCTGATGAACATTCCGGTGCGGGCGATGGTCGAGAGACCGAGACCGTTCGTCGACCACCCCGGACAGATCGACCTGCTGCTCAAGCACCAGTCCAACGGCTCGTTCGCCAGTGACCACGCGACCTTCACCATGGCCGTCGCGATCGGCCTCTTCCTGGTCAACCGCCGGTACGGCCTGATCGGCATCGGGCTGGCCGCGATCGAGGGCTTCCTCCGCATGTTCGCGGGGGTCCACTACCCCTCCGACATCCTGGGCGGCTACGCCCTCGGCACCGCCGTCGTGCTGCTGCTGGCGCCGATCGCCATGGCGGTGCTCACCCCCTTCGTGCAGGCGCTGACGCGCACGGCGCTCGCGCCGCTCGTCCGCGCTCCGGCGCGCGCCTCCCGGCGCGGACGCGGCCCGGCCGTCCACCCGGTCGGCCCGGGCGACGGCCCCGGCAGCGACCCCGAGCGACCCGACCAGGACCTCGCCGCCTGAGCCCGCCTGACCCGCCTGAGGCCGGGCCGGAGCCTGCCCGAGCTCGCCCGAGCCCGCCTGACGCGTCCCCGGCTCGCCCGCTTACGCGAGCGGTACGCCCTGCGGGAAGCGGAACAGCCCCGTCGGGTCGTACGTGCGCTTGACCTGCCGCAGGCGGGTCGCGTTGACGCCGTAGTAGGCCTGCTCCCAGTTGCGCAGGTGCGGGTCGATGTAGTTCTGGTACGCCTCCCCGCTCGCGTACGGGCGCAGGCCGACCCAGGTGTCGTCCAGCCAGGTCCAGCTGGCCGCAGCCGCGCTGCTGCCGCTGGTGTAGTCGGCGGTGTACTGCGCCATGAAGAGGCCGTCCCGGTGCACGAACGCGGTGCTCTGCGCGCCGACGCGGTTGATCGCCCCGCCGAGCGCGTCGAACGCGACGGCCGCCTGGCCCCCGGCCGGCGCCATCTGCGGATAGCGCGCCACGGCGTCGACCACGGCGGCGGCACCCGCTCCGCTGAGACGGCGCGTGTAGATGTCCGACCGCGCCCCGTAGTTGGACCGGCTGACGGTCCCCGCCGGGTTGTGGCCGGGCAGCTGGCCGTGCACGTGCGCCCGCGCGATCGACTCGCCCGCGACCCCGCCCATGATCTGCATGGTCGTCAGGTAGGAGGAGCTGTGCAGCGACACGCTCGACGGGCGGACCGTCAGCTGGTCCACCAGGTTGCCGAGTTCGGTCCGCGAGCCGCCGAGCAGGTTCACCGTGGAGCTGATGCTGAGCCTGCCGTCCGCGTCGGCGACCAGGTGCAGGTTGGACCAGAGCGCGTCGGGCGCGGTCGGCGCCCAGGACTGCCAGGCCTCGATCACCGCGGCGGCCCGGGACCACGGCCAGGAGAGGAAGCCGTAGGCGCAGTCGTCCGCCGGGTGCGTCCGGAAGTCCAGCCGGGTCACCACACCGAAGTTGCCGCCGCCCGCGCCGCGCAGCGCCCAGAACAGGTCCGCGTCGCTGCTCGCGTTGACCTCGCGGATCCGGCCGTCGGGGGTGACGATCTCCGCGCCGACCAGGTTGTCCGTCGTCAGCCCGTTGGCCCGCCCGGTGACCCCGACGCCGCCGCCGAGCGCGAGCCCGCTGACGCCCACGGTGGGGCACGACCCGGCGGGTATCGTCCGCCCGTACGCGGCGAGGCCGTTGTAGACGTCGAACAGCCGCGCTCCCGCGCCGATGCTGCCGTTGGACGAGACGCTGTTGAGCCGGCCCACGTCGAGCACCAGGCCGTTGCTGACGGTGGACCACCCGGCGTAGCTGTGACCGCCGTTCCGCGGCACGATCGGCACCCGGTAGCGCCGGGCGAACGCGAGGCAGGTGGCGACGTCCTGCGCGGACGCGACGTACGCGACCGCGGCGGGCCGCACGGCGTCGTACTGCGGCTGGAACAGCTCGACGGCTTCGCCGTAGCGCGAGTCCCCGGGCCGGATCAGCGTCCCGCTGAGGTCCTTGGCGAGCGCGGTCCAGTTCGCGGCGGCGGAGGTGGACAGCGGCGAGCCGGAGACACTGGTCGCACCCACGGAGGGCGCGGAGGCGCCGGTGAAACCCGTGGCACCGGCCTGCAGTGTCTTGGTGCCACTGCAGGCGGCGAGCCCGGCGCCCGCGGCAAGCGCGCCGCCGACCCGGAGGAGAGTACGGCGGCTGGTCCCGTTGTCGCCCATGCTGTTCCTTCTACCTGCCGGCGGTGAGGTTACGCGCTAGTAGACGACAGTCCACCCGAATCAGTTGCATGTGGGGCCCGCACCGCAGACGGGACGTGCAAGTGACCCCCGTACCCAAGGTCTACGCGTCAGCCTCGTGCTGCGCAGCATCCCTGCGGGCCTTGTCGCGTGAGCGCCGCGCCGGCGCGTACCAGCCGCAGCTGCAGTGGGCGACGGCGAACGCACCCTTCTCCGTGACGGACGTCTCGTGCGAGCTCGCGTGCTGCGTCGGGATGGCCGGACCCGTCGTGTTGGTCACCCGACAACGGTAACCCGGACGGCCGTAACCGCCCTCCCCCCTCCTCGTTGTTCACAGCGCACACGCACGCGTGTCCAGGAGGACTCCTATGTCTCGCTCACCCCGCGCCCCCCGCGCGGCCCTCGCCGTCACCGCTGCCGCCCTCGTCGTGGTGAGCCTGAGCGCCTGCTCGGGCAGCAGCAGCGCCACCGGCGCCAGCAGTGACGCGCAGACGTTCAACCCCATGGCCGACCGCCTGGCCGGCGACCCGCTGACGGCGGTCCGCGCCGCAGCGGACATCACGGGCCACAACGGCTTCCTCAAGGACACCACCACGCTCCACACCGCCTCCGCGTCCAAGCAGATGACGCTGCACGGCACGGGCGCGTACGACTACGCCGACCACCTCGGCAAGCTCTCGGTCGACGTCCCGCCGGGGGCGGGCACCAGCGCCACGGGGCAGTTGAACGAGGTGACCAGCCCCGGCATCGTCTACATGCAGAACAGTGGCGCCAAGGTCCCGAAGGGAAAGTGGATCAAGCTCGGGGTGCAGCAGCTCGGCGACGGCAACCTCGTCTCCTCCGGCGCCACCGACCCGGCCAGCGCCTCGGACGCGCTGCGCGGGGCCCAGAAGGCGACGCTCGTGGGCACCTCCACCGTCGACGGCGTAGTCCTCAAGCACTACAAGGGCACGCTCGACCTCTCCGAGGCGGCCAAGGCGACGGGCGGCCCGGGCGGCACGGGGCTCGACGTCGCCGCGCACACCTTCACCGTGAAGAAGGTCCCCTACGACGTCTGGCTGGACGCGCACGGGCGGATCGCCAAGGTGGTCGAGGTCTTCACGTTCTCGCAGGTCCCGGGCTCGACGGTGGCCAAGGACCAGGTCCAGGTCACCTCGACGAGCGTCTTCTCGGACTTCGGCACCCCGGTCGCGATCGCCGTCCCGGCGGACCAGGACATCGTCGGTCCGAGCGCCGCGCCCTCGGGCAAGTAGCGCAGCTCCGGGTCGGCCGCAAGCCTGCCGGCGGGTGGTAGCCGCAAAATGGCCCAGACGTGCCATGCATGTCCGGCACGGGCTGCCTACTCTGTAAAGAGTTGACTACCCGTTCGTTTTTTCCGGCTCCCGGCTCCCAGCCAGGAGAGGAGGTGGCGTGTGGCCGCAGACGACCCGGTCGCGCTGGCGGAGATCGAGATGTACGGCGACCTCATGATCGCCGCCGCCGCCACGTCCCGCTCGAAACTCCCGCTGGACCGCATCGACACCATCCTCCGCGTCGAACGGGATCCGAACGGGCCACGCGTGCCGCAACAGCGCGTCAGTGACGAGGACGTGCCCGACGCGTAGGGGCCGGCAGCTCGGGGCCGCAGCAGGCGTTCAGGACCGCAGCAGGCGCGAGATCGCCGCGGTCGCCTCGGCGACCTTGTCGTCGGCCTCCGGGCCGCCCTTCTCCATCGCGTCCGCGACGCAGTGACGCAGGTGTTCCTCCAACAGGCTGAGCGCGAAGGACTGGAGCGCCTTCGTGCTCGCGGAGACCTGGGTGAGGATGTCGATGCAGTAGGTGTCGTTCTCGACCATGCGCTGCAGCCCGCGGATCTGTCCTTCGATCCGGCGCAGTCGCTTGATGTGGTCGTCCCTGCGGGCGCTGTACCCGTGCGGGCCGGTGTGGCCCTCGGTGCCCGCCACGTTGTCCGCGTCCACGACGTCCATACCCCCCATGGTAGAGGGACGTGTCCGCAAGCGGTCACGGCTGGATATCGAATCCCGTGCTTTGAATCCAAAGTGTGCGGCGGCGCGTGAGGCTTATTACGTTTCGGCGTGTCACCTCTACGTACGGAAGGATGATTCCAGGTACTCCGTGTCGGCCGTTGCACCCCGGTGTGCGCAATGTCCGGGCGCAGCGCCTAGCATCGCTACGTCCGCCCCTGTACTTCGGAGACTTTTGTGCGCATTCGTCTGACCCCCCGGGAGACGAGCTTCTATGACTTGTTCGCCGCCTCGGCGAACAACCTCGTCACCGGTTCCAAGCTGCTCCTGGAGCTGCTCGGCGCAGATGTCGCCGCACGGTCGGAGATCGCCGACCGGATGCGCGCAGCCGAGCACGCGGGAGACGAGGCGACCCACACGATCTTCCATCAGCTCAACTCCTCCTTCATCACGCCTTTCGACCGTGAGGACATCTACAACTTGGCGTCCTCTCTGGACGACATCATGGATTACATGGAGGAGGCGGTCGATCTTGTGGTCCTCTACGAGATCGACACCCTGCCCAAGGGCGTGGAGCAGCAGATCGAGGTGCTGGCTCGGGCGGCCGACCTGACCGCGGCGGCGATGCCGAACCTGCGGACGATGGACAACATGACCGAGTTCTGGATCGAGATCAACCGCCTCGAGAACCAGGCCGACCAGATCCACCGCAAGCTGCTGGCCCACCTCTTCGGCGGCCAGTACGAGGCGATCGAGGTCCTCAAGCTCAAGCAGATCGTCGACGTCCTCGAAGAGGCTGCCGACGCGTTCGAACATGTGGCGAACACGGTGGAGACCATCGCCGTCAAGGAGTCCTGAACCGCACGTGGACATCTTCGGACTGGTACTGGTCGTCGCCGTCGCCTTCGGCTTCGCCTACACCAACGGCTTCCACGACTCGGCCAACGCGATCGCGACCTCGGTCTCGACGCGCGCGCTGACGCCGAAGGCGGCCCTGCTGATGGCAGCGGTCATGAACCTCCTCGGCGCCTTCCTCGGGGAGGGCGTCGCACAGACCGTCAGCAAGGGCATCATCGCCACTCCCAGTGGCAGTCACGGCATGGTCATCCTCTGGTCGGCCCTGATCGGGGCGATCGCCTGGAACCTGGTGACCTGGTACTTCGGCCTACCGTCCTCGTCCACCCACGCCCTCTTCGGCGGCATGGTCGGCGCGGCGCTGGCGGGCGGCACCGACGTGTACTGGATGGGCCTGTGGGAGAAGGTCATCCTGCCGATGATCACCTCTCCGATCGCGGGCCTGATCCTGGGCTTCGCGCTGATGGTGGCCATTCTGTGGATCTTCCGCAGGTCCAACCCGCACCGGTCCAAGCGCGGCTTCCGGGTGGCGCAGACCGTCTCCGCGGCGGCGATGGCCCTGGGCCACGGCCTCCAGGACACCCAGAAGACGATGGGTGTGGTGGTGATGGCGCTGACCATCTCCGGCCACTACTCCGGGAGCAACATCCCCACCTGGGTCAAGATCAGCACGGCCCTGGTCATGGCGCTGGGCACCTGGGCGGGCGGCTGGCGCATCATGCGCACCCTCGGCCGCCGGATCATCGAGCTCGACCCCCCGCAGGGTTTCGCCGCCGAGTCGGTCTCGTCGCTGGTCCTCTACGTGACGGCGTACGTCTACAAGGTCCCGGTCTCCACCACCCACGTGATCACCTCCGCGATCATGGGCGTCGGCGCGACGAAGCGGGTGCGCGCGGTGCGCTGGGGGGTGGCCAAGGACATCGTCCTGGGCTGGTTCATCACCCTCCCCGCGGCGGGGCTGGTCGCTGCGCTCGTCTACTGGATCAGCTGGGCCGTCGTCAGCTGACCGGTGGTTGCCCCCTGGACAGTGGACGGACCGTGCCTGGTCCCCGCCGCCGAAACGCAGAAAGGGCCCCGCATCCTGGTGCGTAAGCAGGATGCGGGGCCCTTCTCTTGCTACCCCCGCGGCGGCACCGCCTAGTAGCGCCGCGGAGGGGTCACTGTGCGGCTGACCCGCTCAGCCGAAGCGGCCGGAGATGTAGTCCTCGGTCGCCTGGACGCTCGGGTTGGAGAAGATCTTCTCCGTCGAGTCGATCTCGATCAGCCGGCCCGGCTGGCCCACGCCCGCCAGGTTGAAGAACGCCGTCCGGTCACTCACACGCGCAGCCTGCTGCATGTTGTGGGTGACGATGACGATCGTGTACTGCTCCTTGAGCTGGCCGATCAGGTCCTCGATGGCCAGGGTCGAGATCGGGTCCAGGGCCGAGCAGGGCTCGTCCATCAGCAGGACCTGCGGCTCGACCGCGATCGCGCGGGCGATGCAGAGACGCTGCTGCTGACCGCCGGAGAGGCCCGCGCCCGGCTTGTCGAGGCGGTCCTTGACCTCGTTCCACAGGTTCGCGCCGCGCAGGGAGCGCTCGACGGCCTCGTCGACCACCTTCCTGTTGCGGATGCCGTTCAGCTTGAGGCCGGCGGCCACGTTCTCCTTGATGGACATGGTCGGGAACGGGTTCGGCCGCTGGAAGACCATGCCGACGGTGCGCCGCACGGCGACCGGGTCGACGCCGGAACCGTACAGGTTCTCGTCGTCGAGCATCACCTTGCCCTCGACGCGGGCGCCGGGGATCACCTCGTGCATGCGGTTGAGGGTCCGCAGGAAGGTCGACTTCCCGCAGCCGGAGGGGCCGATGAAGGCGGTCACCGAGCGGGGCTCGACCACCATGGAGATGTCCTCAACGGCCCGGAAGCTGCCGTAGTACGCGTTCAGTCCGCTGACGTCGATGCGCTTGGCCATGATCGTGCTCTGTCTCTCTCGTTCGAATGAAGTCTGGGGCGGCGAAGCGATCGCCGTCAGCGTCCGGCCTTCGGGGCCTTCCAGCGCGCGATGAGGCGCGCCGCAAGGTTCAGGATCATCACGAAGGCGATCAGCACCAGGGCACCGGCCCAGGCACGGGACTGGGAGGCGTTCGTACCGAGGGCGTACTGCTGGTAGACGAACAGCGGCAGCGACGACTGCGGCCCGCTGAACGGGTTGGCGTTGATCGCGTCCGCGCCGAAGACCAGCAGCAGGATCGGAGCCGTCTCACCGGTGATGCGCGCGACGGCGAGCATCAGGCCGGTGGTGATGCCACCGAGCGCGGTGGGCAGCACGACCCGGAGGATGGTGAGCCACTTTGGCACACCGAGGGCCAGGCTGGCCTCGCGCAGCGAGTTCGGTACCAGCTTGAGCATCTCCTCGGTGGAGCGGACGACGACCGGAAGCATCAGGATCGCGAGCGCGATGCTTCCGGCGAAGCCGGAGAAGGAGAAGCCCAGCAGGATGATCCAGAACGAGAGAACGAACAGACCGGCGACGATCGACGGGACACCCGACATCACGTCGACGAAGAAGGTCACCGCGCGGGCCAGTCGGCCGCCCTGGTACTCGACCAGGTAGATCGCGGTGAAGATGCCCACCGGTGCCGCCATGAGCGTGGCCAGGCCGACCTGCTCCAGCGTGCCGATCAGGGCGTGGTAGAGGCCGCCGTTGGTGTCGGTGGCCAGCACGCCCTTCATCGAGTGGGTGAGGAAGTCGATGTTGAGGTAGCCGATGCCCTGCGCGATCGTGTAGTAGATCAGGCCGAACAGCGGGATGACCGCGAGGATGAACGCGGACCAGACCAGGCTGGTGGCCAGACGGTCCTTGGCCCAGCGGCGGCCCTCGACGGCGGTGGACAGCACGTACTGGCCGACCACGAAGAGGATGACGGCCATCAGGCCCCACTGGAGCTTGCTGGTGATGCCGAACCCGGCACCGATCGCGCAGCCGAGGGCGATCGCCACGGCGGCGACCGCCGCGGGGGCCCACTTGGGCAGACGCCGGGCGGTGAGGCTGGTGGGACCGAGGGCTGCGCGGTCCTGAAGTGCGGTGCTCATCAGGCGCTCGCTCCCGAGTAGTCCTTGCGGCGCTCGATGATGATCCGTGCCGCGCCGTTGACCAGCAGTGTGATGACGAAGAGGACCAGGCCGGAGGCGATCAGCGCGTCACGTCCGAGCGAGGACGCCTCGTTGAACTGCGACGCGATGTTCTGGGCGAGGGTGCCGCCGCCCGGGTCGGTCAGGTGCAGCGACAGCACGAAGCTGGGGGAGAGGACCACCGCGACGGCCATGGTCTCGCCGAGCGCGCGGCCGAGGCCCAGCATCGCGGCGCTGATCACGCCGGCCCGGCCGAACGGCAGGACGGCGGTGCGGATGACCTCCCAGCGGGTGGCGCCGAGCGCCAGGGCCGCCTCTTCGTGCATCGGCGGGACCTGCCGGAAGACCTCACGGCTGACCGCGGTGATGATCGGCAGGATCATGATCGCCAGCACGATGCTCACGGTGAAGATCGTGCGCGGCGCGGAGCCCGGCTGGGTCTGCCTGAAGATGTAGGTCCAGCCGAAGTACTGGTTCAGCCACGCGTTGACGCCCAGCATGTGCGGGGCCAGGAACAGAGCGCCCCATAGGCCGAAGACGATGCTGGGAACGGCGGCGAGCAGGTCGACCAGGTAGCCGAAGAACTGCGCGACGCGGCGCGGCGCGTAGTGCGAGATGAACAGCGCGATCCCGATGGCGATCGGCACGGCGATGGCCATCGCGATGGCGGCGCTGATCAGCGTGTCGACCAGCAGCACGGCGATGCCGAAGACCGGCGGCGTGTTGTCCGGTGTCCAGGCCTGGGTGGTCAGGAAGTTGCCGTGGTTCTGACCGAGGGCGCCGACGGCCCGCACGATCAGGAAGCCGGCGATGGCGGCCATCACAACGAGCAGCAGGATGCCGGATCCGCGGGAGGCGTTGAAGAAGAGCGAGTCACCGAGCGCGAAGCGCTTCTTGAACTTCGGGGCGGAGCCGGCGGCGGTCGCAGTGGTCCCGGCGGGACGGTGGTGCGGGGGACCGCTGGTCTCCGGGGGCGAGGTTGGGTTCGGGGTATCCATGGTTTGCTCCGGTCTGGGTGCGCCCCTCCGGGGAGGCGGCGCGTGGCGGCGGTGCACCGGACTGGTCGGGAACAGATGGGACGGGCAGAACAGGTGGGGCCGGCCGCCCCTGTCAGGACGTGCGTTCCGACCGGGACAATGGCCCCGGCCCGCCCGGCACCCGCCTACTGGGCGGAACCGGACGGGCAGGGAAGGTCAGGTGGTTCAGCCCAGCGTGGCGATGACGGCCTTCACCTTGGTGGTGATGGCGGTCGGCAGCTGGAGGTAGCCGGCGGAGCTGACGGCCTGCTGGCCCGCGTCGCTGGCGGTGTAGTTGAGGAAGGACTTGAGCGCCGGCAGGGTCGAGGCGCCGTTGCCCTTGTCGCACACGATCTCGTAGGTGACCAGGGCGATCGGGTAGGCGCCCGCGGTCTTGGTGGCGTAGTTCAGCTGGAGCGCCAGGTTGCTGCCGGTGCCGATGACCTTGGCCTCGGAGATGGCGGTGGCGGCGGCAGCGGTGGAGACCGGAACCGGGGCGCCGGAGCCCGTGGAGATGGAGGCGGTGCTCTGGCTGTTCGCCGTGGCGTAGGACATCTCGTAGTAGGAGATGGCGCCCTGGACCTGCTTGACCTGGGCGGCCAGGCCGCTGGAGCCCTGGGCGGCCTGGCCACCCGGGGCCGGCCACTGCGAGTTGGAGCCGTAGGTCCAGTCGGTCGGGGCGGCGGCGGCCAGGTAGGCGCTGAAGTTGGCGCTGGTGCCCGAGCCGTCCGAACGGTGGAAGGTCTGGATGGCCATGCTGGGCAGGTTGGCCGACGGGTTGAGGGCCTTGATCGCCGGGTCGTTCCAGTGGGTGATCTTGCCGGAGAAGATCTTCGCCAGGGTGGGGGCGTCCAGGACCAGGTTGTTCACGCCGGGCAGGTTGTAGGCGATCGCGATCGGGCCGCCGACCATCGGCAGGTTGATCGCCTTGCCGGTGTTGCTGCAGGCGGTGCCGGACTTGGCGATGTCGGAGGCCTTCATCGCGGAGTCGGAGCCGGCGAACTGGGTCTTGCCCTCGAGGAAGGTGGTGCGGCCGGCGGTGGAGCCGGTGCCCTGGTAGTTCACCGTGACGCCGGAGCACTGCTGCTGGAAGTCGCGGATCCAGATCTGCATGGCGTTGGCCTGCGCGGTGGAGCCCGCGCCCAGCAGGTTGCCGCTGCCACAGTCGGCGGCGGAGGCCGTGGTCGTGGACGAGCTGGTGCTCGAGCTCGACGCGTTGTTGTTGTCGGAGCCGCACGCCGCGAGCGTCAGCGAGCTGACGACCGCCAGGGCGCCGATGGCGAGGGCCTTGGTACGGCCGTTGCGCTGGAGCTTCACTGGTGTCCCTTTCCTGGTACCGCCGCCCGCGGGGAGGAGGAGCGATCAGCGGTTCTTCACGTGGGAGGAAGGCCAGGCGGCCTCCGATGACACCGAAGTTAGGCAGGGGAGGTGAAGCGTTCAGCCTGCGCAAATGAACGGGGGGTGAACCTGTGTCGGACACCGGGATACGCAGACCAGTAGTAACGGTTTCGCCACGACGAGAGCACGGCGAGGGCACAGCGAGGCGTGCGCCCAGTGGGGTGGCTGCCCCTTTCCGGGGGACGAGGGGCGGCCTGCCGCCTGGCTAGAGCGCTTCCAGCAGGGCGTCGACCAGCCCCCGGTCGTGCTCGTAGCTGAGCAGCGCCCGCGCCTCCTCGACGGGGAGCCAGCGGAGTTGGTCGACCTCGCGGTTCGGGGTGAACCGTCCGGTCAGCCGGGTCGCGGACCAATAGCGGACGCGCTTGATCCGGTCCCGGATCAGATAGTGCTGGGTGGGCAGGCGCTGTCCGAGCATGACCGTCATCCCGGTCTCCTCGAACGCCTCGCGGAGCGCCGCCTCGCGATGGCGCTCGCCCAGTTCCAGCTTGCCCTTGGGGAAGCTCCAGTCGTCGTACTTGGGCCGGTGCACCAGCACCAGCTCCAAGCCGCCGGACGCCCCGCTCCGGCGCCACAGCACCACGCCTGCGGCCTTCACCACGTCCATACTGCGCGGGGCCTGATCCATAGCCTTCTTCTGCTGCTTCTTTTTCTTCTTCGACTGCTGCTTCTCGGACGTGTTCAGGTCGAGCGGGCGAGCCATGGGTCGGTGAGCCATCCGGAGCTGGTGAAATCGGGCCAGGAGCGGCTGAAGGCGTGGCGCGCGGCCTCGACCTCCAGACGTTGATCAGCATGCACCACCCCGAGGACGTATGCCGTCGCCG
The DNA here is from genome assembly GCF_041262505.1 of Streptacidiphilus sp. MAP5-3. Taxonomy (NCBI): domain Bacteria; kingdom Bacillati; phylum Actinomycetota; class Actinomycetes; order Kitasatosporales; family Streptomycetaceae; genus Streptacidiphilus; species Streptacidiphilus sp. MAP5-3. The sequence continues at coordinate 270,092 of NZ_JBGCCL010000008.1, read as the reverse complement.
GGGTGATCCGCGGCGTCCGCGCCGCCAGCGCCGCCGCCTCGGCCGCGTCCGCGGCCTCCTGCTGTTGGTCGAGGTGCGCGGCGAGCTGGACCAGGCCGGCCAGCGGTTCGTCCGCGCGCCCGCCGAGCAGTGGGCGGCAGACCTCCAGGGCGTAGCGGGCGTAGCGGACCGCCGCGCCCACCCGCGTCCAGGAGACGTCCTCGTGCGCGGCCTGCAGCGGGTCCGCGGCGACCGGGACCCGGTGCAGCGCGTCGCCGTTGTACGGCTGGGCCGCCCGGTCCAGCGGCAGGCGGGAGACGGTGAGCTCCAGGGCCTCGCCCATCCGGCCCGCGTAGGCGAGCAGCTGCTCCGGCGGGCGGGACTCGGCGGGGGCGCGCAGCGGCAGGTCGGAGACGAGCAGCGTCATCCTGTCGGCGAGCGAGTGGAACCGGGCCGAGCCGAGTTCCTGCAGCGCCGCGGTGTGGCTGCGCGAGCGGGCCAGGGTGAGTTGGCGGTCCAGCATCGCGCGCGCCTTGGGGGCGCCGGGATGGTTTGCCAGCAGGCCGCCTGTCACGGGCTCGGCGGCGAGGCTCGGTAGGCCCGCCCCGCCGGAGGTCTCCCCGCTGCGCGGGGTCGGTACGCCGGTCGCGTCGGTGCAGGTCAGCGAGTCGATCGCGGTGAGCAGCCGGGTGAGTCTGCGGGTGTAGCCGTGTTCCTGGCCGAGGGTGACCACCAGCGCGGCCAGGTCGCCGCGCATGGTGTCGCCCCAGGTCGGGTCCAGCAGCGCGCCGAAGCCGTGCAGCGCGCCGTCGACACGCCGCAGCGTGCCGAGGTCCACGTCGGGCAGTGCCCGGAGGAAACGTCCTGCCTGCTCGGCGAGGTGGGCCCCGAGCAGGCTCTCCGCCGACGAGGCCCCTGCGGCGGCCGGCTCGATCTCGGTCGTCATTCGGTGAGTCCCCGTTGCGGTCGGTAATTGCGGGTTTGGTTCAGCTGGACCCGGCACCGGGCCCCCAGCCGTCGTTTCCGCGCCGGGCGCGGCGGCGGGAGTCGATCATCAGTTCCTGCACGTTGCGCAGCGGGCGGCCTTCCGCGTCGTGCGCGTGCCTGGTCCAGGCGCCGTCGGCGCCCAGGTGCCAGGAGGAGGTGTCGTCGGCCATGCCGAGTTCGAGCAGTCCGGCCAGCTCGGCCCGGTGGCCCGGGTCGGTGACCCGGAGCAGGGCCTCGATCCGGCGGTCCAGGTTGCGGTGCATCATGTCGGCGCTGCCGATCCACACCTCGGGGTCGCCGCCGTTGCCGAAGACGAAGACCCGGGAGTGTTCCAGGAAGCGTCCGAGCACCGAGCGGACCCGGATGTTCTCGCTCAGTCCGGGCACGCCCGGCCGGATCGCGCAGATGCCGCGCACCCAGACGTCGACCGGCACTCCGGCCTGCGAGGCCCGGTAGAGCGCGTCGATCACGGCCTCGTCGACGATCGAGTTGACCTTGATCTGCACCCGGGCCGGGCGTCCGGCCTTGTGGTGCGCGATCTCGTCGTTGATCCGCTCGATCAGCCCCTTACGCAGTGAGCGCGGGGCGACCAGCAGCCGCCGGTAGGACTCGCGGCGCGAGTAGCCGGAGAGCCGGTTGAACAGGTCCGACAGGTCCGCGCCCACCTGCGGGTCGGCGGTCAGGACGCCGATGTCCTCGTAGAGGCGGGCCGTCTTGGGGTGGTAGTTGCCGGTGCCGACGTGCGCGTAGCGGCGCAGCGTCTCGCCCTCCTGGCGGACCACCAGGGACAGTTTGCTGTGGGTCTTCAGCCCGATCAGGCCGTAGACGACGTGGCAGCCGGCCTCCTCCAGCTTGCGGGCCCACTTGATGTTGGCCTGCTCGTCGAAGCGCGCCTTGATCTCGACCAGGACCAGCACCTGCTTGCCCGCCTCGGCGGCGTCGATCAGGGCGTCCACGATCGGCGAGTCGCCGGAGGTCCGGTACAGCGTCTGCTTAATGGCCAGCACGTTCGGGTCCGCGGCGGCCTGCTCCAGGAAGGCCTGCACCGAGGTGGAGAACGAGTCGTACGGGTGGTGCAGCAGCACGTCCCGCTCGCGCACGGCGGCGAAGATGTCCGGCTGCGACGCCGACTCGACCTCGGCCAGCCCGCGCGCGGTCCCGGCCACGAACGGCCGGTACTTCAGCTCGGGCCGGTCCACGTTCGCGATCGCGAAGAGGCCGGTCAGGTCCAGCGGGCCGGGCAGCGGGTAGACCTCGGCGGCGGAGATGTTGAGCTCGCGCACCAGCAGGTCCAGCACGTACGGGTCGATCGACTCCTCGACCTCCAGGCGCACCGGCGGCCCGAAGCGTCGCCGCATCAGCTCCTTCTCCAGCGCCTTGAGGATGTTCTCGGTGTCGTCCTCCTCGACCTCCAGGTCCTCGTTGCGGGTGACCCGGAAGGCGTGGTGGGCGAGGACCTCCATGCCCGGGAAGAGGTACTCCAGGTGCGCGCCCATGACGTCCTCCAGCGGCACGTACCGCTGCGGCGAGGCCGTCAGGAAGCGCGACAGCGACTGCGGCACCTTGACGCGGGCGAAGTGCTTGTGACCGCTGACCGGGTTGCGCACCACCACGGCCAGGTTCAGCGACAGCCCGGAGATGTACGGGAACGGGTGCGCCGGGTCGACCGCCAGCGGGGTCAGCACCGGGAAGATCTGCTGCCGGAACAGCGCCAGCAGCCTGGCCTGCTCCTTGTCGGTCAGCTCGTTCCAGCGCACCAGTTCGATGCCCTCGGCGGACAGCTCGGGCAGCACGTCCTGGTGGAAGCAGGCGGCGTGCCGGGCCATCAGCTCGCGGGACCGGGTCCATATCAGGTCCAGCACCTCGCGCGGCTGCAGACCGCTGGCGCTGCGCTGGGCCACGCCGGTGGCGATGCGGCGCTTGAGCCCGGCGACGCGGACCATGAAGAACTCGTCCAGGTTGCTGGCGAAGATCGCCAGGAACTTGGCCCGCTCCAGCAGCGGGGTCTCCGGGTCCTCGGCGAGCTCCAGCACGCGCTGGTTGAACGCGAGCCAGCTGCGCTCGCGGTCCAGGAACCGGTTCTGCGGCAGTTCGTCCTCGACGTCGGTCGGGAAACCCGCCTCGGGCACGAGGACGGTCCCGCCGGCGGCTCCGGGCGCGGACGTGGTGGCGGATGCGGACGGGGCAGGCTGGGCTGTCATCTCGGGTGGCTCCTCCTGCGCGTCATCCGCAGGCCGCCTGGGGGACCTGACGGATCGCATTTCGTGATCTTTGCAACGGTGTGTGAACTGGGAGTGAATTCAGCATGGCCTGCGGGAAAGCTGCGGCGGTCGCCTCCGCACCGCCGTCCTCGGGCCACGCAGCACCAGGCGTCCGACGGGTCATCCGACGGGTCAGGGGCGGACGCCGTACATGAGATCCACTTCGTGGACCGTGAACCCTGCCCTTTCGTATACCCGCAGCGCGGCCGGGTTATCGGCATCGACGTAGAGGAGGACCGTGCGCAGTCCTCGGTCCTCGATCAAGTGGCGCAGACCCACTGCGGTGAGTACCTTGCCCAGCCCACTGCCCTGTTCCGACGGCGCGACCCCGACCACGTAGACCTCGCCCAGGCCGCCCTCGGCCTTGGTCCAGTGGAAGCCGACCAGTTCGCCGTTCCGCTCGGCCAGGAAGAACCCGTTCGGGTCGAACCAGCCCTCGGCCTCGCGCTCGTCGAGGTCGCGGCGGGTCCAGGAGCCCTGCTCGGGGTGGTGCGCGAAGGCGGCGGCGTTCACCCGCAGCCAGGCCTCCTCGTCCTTGCCGGGGACGAAGGTCCGCACGGTGACCCCGTCGGGCAGCGCGGGCGCCTCCGGGGCGGCGTCCGTCCGGCGCAGCTGCCGCAGTTCGCGGACCAGCGCCAGCCCGGACTCCTCGGCCAGCCGCCGCGCCCCCGGGTGCCCGCCGTGCGCCCACAGCTGCTGCGCCCCGCCGGCCAGCGTCCGCAGCAGCAGCGCCCGCCCGTGCCCGAGGCGCCGGTGCGCCGGGTCGACCACGAGCTCGGCGGTCCGGTCGCCGTCGATCTGGGCGTAGCCCAGCAGCGTGCCGTGCTCGTCCCGGCTGGTCAGATGGCTCACCTCGGCCCGCCCACTCCGCAGCGCCAGCCGCCCCTGCTCGGAAACCGCCTGCCGCCCGTCCACCTCCGCCGCGCGCGCCAACAGCGCCGCGACGTCCTCACGCTCCGCAGTGTCCATGTGTTCGACCCTACGGCTTGTCAGGTCCTTCGCCTGCGACAAATGGACTATGCGGCCCCGGCCCGGCGGGACGGCAGGACCGCGATCGCGGCGACCGCGCAGGCGGCGGCCAGCCCGAAGGCCGGGGCGTAACCGGCGGCGGTGATCAGCGCCCCGACGGCGGGTGGGCAGAGCGAGGCGGTCAGGTTCTGCCCGGTGTTGTGGACGGCCAGCGCCCGCCCGGCCCAGGACGAGCCCGCCAGCTCGGCCACCGCGGTGAAGGAGAGCCCGTTGGTGCTCGCCGACAGTCCGCACAGCAGAACCAGCAGCACCACGGCCGCCGGGCCGGGCACGAAGGCCATCCCCAGCGTCAGCGCGCCGACAGCCCCGGCCAGCACCCGCATCGGCGCCAGCCGGCTGCCGACCGCGTCCGACCAGCGCCCCGCGCCGATCCGGCAGGCGGCGGCCAGGGCCTGACCGCAGGCCATCAGCTGCCCGGCGGCCACGGCCGGCCAGTGGCGGACGTCGGTCAGGTAGACCAGCCCGAACGCTCCGACGGTGAACTGCGGCCACACCATCAGCGCGCTCGCGCCGTGGATCCGCCACAGGGTCGCGCCGCGGTAGGGGCTGGCCGGGCGCTCGGCCGGGGTGTTCGCCTTGCTCGGCGCACTGCGCGGCGGGTCGACGACGAAGGCCGCCGTCAGCACCGTCATCACGCCGCTCAGCACGGCGACGAACAGCACCGCCCCGCGCAGCCCGTGCGCGGCGGCGATCGGCGGGACGGCGACGGCGGCGACCAGCATGCCCAGCGGCGTCGACGTCTGCCGCACGCCCATCGCCAGTCCGCGCTGCTGGGGTGGGAACCACCCCAGCACGACCCGCCCGCTCGCCGCCGACACACTGGCCCCGGCCGCCCCCGCCACGGCGAAGAGCGCCCCCAGCGCGACCAGCCCGTGCGTGAACAGCGCCCCCGTCAGCGCGGCCGTGGCCAGCCCCAGCCCGATGGCCAGCACCCACCGCTCCCCGTACCGGTCGGTCGCCGCGCCCCACGCGTACAGCGCCAGCAACAGCCCGGCCGTCGGACACGCGACCATCAGCCCGGCCTGCGCCAACGTCAGGTGCTCGCCGCTGCGCAGCGCGGGGATCAGGTACGGCATCCCGTACACGAACGCGAACGCCGCCGTCTGCGCAGCGGTCCCGAGCCCGAGCATCACCCAGCGGCGGCGCGCAGGGGGCGTGCTGGGGGAAGCGGTGGGCGCGGTCGGGCCGCGCTGACTGGTGGTCATGACGGCATCATGGCCGCTGACTCATATGGTGGGACAGAAATATTCGTATGCTGAGACGGGCTGGCTGGTCACACCTCCGTCGGCAGCTCCGGGGGAGGGGTCGGTGCGCCGGGGAGTTGGAGTGTGGCGAGGGTGCCCGGGTGGGCGTTGGAGAGGGAGACCTCGCCGCCGTGGTCGTGGACGGTCTGGGAGACGATCGCCAGGCCGAGGCCGGAGCCCGGCATCTGGCGGGCGGCGGGGGAGCGCCAGAACCGCTCGAAGACGTGCGCCAGGTCGTCCTCCGGGATCCCCGGGCCGTGGTCGCGGACGGTCAGCGTGCCGAACTTCAGGGCGACGTCGATGGTGCCGCCCGCCGGGCTGAACTTCACGGCGTTGTCGAGCAGGTTGATCACCGCCCGCTCCAGCGCGTGCGCGTCGGCGCGGACGTACCAGGGCTCGACCTGGACGGTGAACTCCAGCCCCGGCCCGCGCAGCCGCGCCCGGTCCAGGGCGCGGGCGACGATGTCGTGCAGCGCGATGACCTCCAGCGGCTTGGAGCCCTTCGGGCGCGTCGGCCGGGAGAGTTCGAGCAGGTCGCCGATGAGCGTGGAGAGCTCGCCCATCTGCGCCTTCATGTTGCGCAGCAGACGGGTGTGGGTGTCCGGCGGCAGCGGACGCCCGGCATCCTCGCTGCGGACGAGCAGGTCCACGTTGGTACGCAGTGAGGTCAGCGGCGTGCGCAGCTCGTGCCCGGCGTCGGCGATCAGCTGCGACTGCCGCTCCCGGGAGGCGGCGAGCGCGGTGGACATGCTGTTGAACGACTCGGAGAGGCGGGCGATCTCGTCGTCCCCGGCAACGTCGATGGTCGTGCCGACCTCTTCGGTGCGGGCGATGTGCTCGACGGCGGCGGTGAGCTTGTCCACCGGCTTGAGCGCGGCGCGGGCCACGAGCAGTCCGATGGCCCCTGCGGCGACGATGCCGGAGACGGCGATGGCGAGCAGCACGACCAGCAACTTGCCGAGTTCGTGAGTCACCTGGTCCAGCGGGTAGGCCGTGAGCAAGATGTACGGCTCGCCGGTGTTGGTCGCGCTGGACACCACGCGGACGCGCGCCCGGCTGCCGTCGGTGTAGGTGCCGTCGATGATCTGCGTCTCGCCGACCGGGACCGCCAGGTACGAGTGTGCAACGGTGATGCCGACCGAACTGCCCGGTTGCACACAGACGCTGTTTGTCGGCTCGTCCGGCAGCACGAGTTCGCTGTCCCAGCGGTACTGGGTCTTGCTTCCCGACGGCGCAGCGTAGCCGGGCGTCGCCGCGGCACTGGCCTTCGAGACGGCCTCGGGGGCGCTGCCGGCACACACCAGGTCGCGCCCGATGCCGCCGGCGTTGGTGAGGTTGTCGTCGACCTGGCCGTAGAGCTGCCCCTGTACCAGGAACCAGCACGCGAGCGCCGCTATGGCCACGGCGAGTGCGACCGCCGAGGCGGTGAGGAGTGCCAGTCGGCCGCGGAGGGTCATCCTCCGAAACCAGCCGGGACTTCTCATGCCGCACGCAACGCGTAACCCACACCACGCACGGTGTGCACGAGGCGCGGCAGGCCGCCGGCCTCGGTCTTGCGGCGGAGGTACATCACGTACACGTCGAGCGAGTTGCTGGAGGGCTCGAAGTCGAAGCCCCAGACCGCCTTGAGGATCTGTTCGCGGGTCAGCACCTGGCGCGGGTGGGCCAGGAACATCTCCAGCAGCATGTACTCGGTCCGGGTCAGTTCGACCGGCTTGCCCGCGCGGGTGACCTCGCGGGTGGTGGTGTTCATGGTGAGGTCCTCGAAGGAGAGGATCTCGTCGGCGCCCGCGGCCTCCGCCGCGCCCGCGGAGGTGGTGAGCGTGGAGCGCCGGAGCAGCGCGCGGACGCGGGCCAGCAGCTCGTCCAGTTCGAACGGCTTGGCCAGGTAGTCGTCGGCGCCCACGTCGAGGCCGGTGACCCGGTCGCCCACCGCGTCGCGGGCGGTCAGCATCAGCACCGGGACGGTGTCCCCGCGCGAGCGCAGCCGGCGGACGGCCGTGAGGCCGTCCATGCGCGGCATCATGATGTCGAGCAGGACCAGGTCGGGCTTCTGCTCCGCCACCGTGTCCAGCGCCTCGAGGCCGTCGGAGGCGGTGACCACCTCGTAGCCCTCGAAGGCCAGGCTGCTCTCCAGCGCGTCCCGCAGCGCTGGCTCGTCGTCCACGACCAGGACCCGGGCCGGTGCGTCGGACTCGGTGGCTGTCATCCCCGTTGCTCCTCGTAACGCTTGGTGACGCTTGGAACCAGTGCTGAGAAATGTCGTTGCTGCGGCAATTGTCCGCCACGCGGGCCCGCGGACCGCACAGGTCCGCGGGGTGCGCCCGCGTCAGCTGGTGACGCTCTGGCCGGACTGCAGCTGCGGCAGGACCTGCTTCACCGCGTCGATCGGAATGGCGAAGCCCAGGCCCACGCTGCCCGCCTGGCCACCGGAGCTGTCGCTGCCGCTGGAGGAGTACATCGAGGCGTTGATGCCTATGACCTGGCCCTGGGCGTTGAGCAGCGGGCCGCCACTGTTGCCCGGGTTGAGCGAGGCGTCGGTCTGGATCGCGTTGTAGCTCGCCTGCTGGCCGGAGCTGGGCTGGCTGTTGCGGCCGCTGTCGCCCTGCCAGAACGGGAGGCCGAAGCCGCCGTTGCTCTGCACCGTGCTCGGGCTGACGTCGACGGTGACCGGGCGGTTCAGCGCGCTGACGATGCCGGAGGTGACCGTGCCGGTCAGGCCGTCCGGGTTGCCGATCGCGGTGACCTGGTCGCCGACCGCGACCTGGCCGGAGTCGCCGAGCGAGACCGTCGGGAGGTTGCTGTAGCCGCCTATCTTGATGACCGCGACGTCCAGCTTGGCGTCGGTGGCGACGATGGTCCCGGTGGCGGTCTTGCCGTCGTTCAGGGTGACCTTGATGGTGCCGCCGTTGCCGTTCACCGCGTCGGAGATGACGTGGTAGTTGGTCAGGATCTGGCCGGTCGCGGTGAGTATCTGGCCGGTGCCGATGTCCTGGGCGTTGGAGCTGTCGACCTCGATCTGGACGACGGCGGGCGAGACGGCCTTGGCGATCGCGGCCGTGTCGCTGCCGGAGGTGCTCTTGTCACCGGTGACCACGGCGTTGGTGGAGTAGCTGGCGTGGTCGCTGGTGGAGTTGCTGATGAGGCCGCCCGCGACGCCGCCCGCGAGGGCGGAGAGCACGGCCACGGCGGCGACCAGCGCGAGCGGGCGCTTCATCCGCTTGCGCGGGGCTCCCGGCTCGCCGCCGTCACCGGCGGGGTACGCGCCGTCGGCGGTCGGCGGGACCGGCGGGATCGGTGGGACGACCGGCGGGCCCATGGGCGGCCCGGCGGGCGGCTGCTCGGCGCTGAAGTAGTACCCCTGCGGGCCCTGCGGCGGCTGCGGAGCCTGAGGCTGCGGCGCCTGCGGGCCCTGCGGTTGGGCGGCCTGCGGGCTCTGCGCGGCGGCCTGCTGCGGGCGCGGCCACTCCGGCGCCGGGGGCTGCGGGTACATCGGGGCGGAGGAGGACGGATGGACCGTGCCTTCGAGGGGCTGGGCCTCGTACGCGGTCGGGTGGTACCCGGGCAACGGCGGCACAGCAGGGGTGTACGGGTCGTCTGCGTGGTTCCGGGGCGTCTCGCTCATGGAAGTAACTTCCGCCTTGTAGATGAAAACCCTGTGAGAGCCCAATCAGAACCGAGGTAGAACCTTCGACCTCCCGTCCCGGACCCCCGTCCGCACCGGTCCGGGCGCCGACCGGCACGCGGCCGACCGGCGCCGAACGGGAAGTCAGTTGCAGCCGCAGCTGCGGCGGATCACCAGACGGCTCGGGAAACGCCGGATCCTCGGCGTGTCCGAACCCGGGACCGCGAGTGAGTCGTCCAGCACCAGGTCCACCGCGGCCTTGGCCATGGCGTCGCGGTCCGAGGCGATGGTGGTCAGCGGCGGGTCGCAGAACGCCGCCTCCTGGATGTCGTCGAAGCCGATCACGGCCAGGTCCTCCGGCACCCGGAGGTCCAGCTCGCGGGCGGCCCGCAGGACCCCTATGGCCTGGTCGTCCGTGGAGCAGAAGACCGCCGGCGGCCGGGCGGCCGGGTCCTTCAGCACCTCGAGTGCGACCTGGTAGGCCCCGTAGCGGGAGAAGGGCGCGTCGATCAGACGGCCCTCCGTGGAGACGCCCGCGGCGTCCATCGCGGCCCGCCAGCCGTGGATGTGGTCGACCACCGGGTCGCCGGGCGCGGGCGCGTTGACCGGGCCGCCGAAGCAGGCGACGTACGGGTGGCCGTGGTGTTCCAGCAGGTGGCTGACGGCGAGCATCGATCCGCCCACGTCGTCGGTGACCACCGCGATGTCGTCGCCGGTCTCCGGGCGGCGGTGCAGCAGCACCACCCGGGAGTCGTCGTGCGCCGCGAACTCCGCGTCGGCGCGCTCGCTCGGGCCCTCGCTGATCAGGATCAGCCCGGCCACCCGCATGCCGAGAAAGGCCCGGACGTAGTGGATCTCACGGTCGCCGGTGTAGTCCGAGTTCCCTATCAGGACGATCTTGCCGCGCTCCGAAGCCGCCCGCTCCACGGCGTGGGCCAGCTCGGCGAAGAAGGGCTGGCGCGCATCGGGCACGACCATGCCGATCAGGTTGGTGCGCCGGCTCGCCATCGCCTGGGCGACGCTGTTGGGCCGGTAGCCGAGCTCGTCTATCGCAGCGAGGACGCGCTCGCGGGTCGCAGGCGCGACCGGGCGCGGTCCGTTGTTGATGACGTAGCTGACGACCGCGGTCGACGTCCCCGCCAGTTTGGCGACATCGTCGCGGGTCACCTTGGGCATGGCGGAATCCTACTTGGACATGTCGGGCTGGGGGCCAGTGCGTTCGGGACCTGATACAGGTCACCGACGCACTGGGCTGCTAGGACCCCTTCGAGGCGTTGGCCGAGGACGTGGACTGCGCGGGGGACTTCTCTGACGATCCCGACGACTGCGCCAGCTCCGACGACTCCGACGGCTTCCGCGACGACTCGGCGGGCGTCTCGGCGCGGGCAGCGCCCTTCTCCGGTTTCTCCGGCACGACGAAGCGGTAGCCGACGTTGCGGACGGTGCCGATCAGCTGCTCGTGCTCCGGCCCGAGCTTGGCCCGCAGCCGTCGGACGTGGACGTCGACCGTCCGGGTGCCGCCGAAGTAGTCGTAGCCCCAGACCTCCTGCAGCAGCTGGGCCCGGGTGAAGACCCGGCCCGGGTGCTGGGCGAGGTACTTGATGAGCTCGAACTCCTTGAAGGTCAGGTCCAGGACCCGGCCCTTGAGCTTGGCGCTGTACGTGGCCTCGTCGACGGAGAGGTCGCCGTTGCGGATCTCCATCGGGCTCTCGTCCGCCGTCACCTGCTGACGGCCGAGCGCCAGCCGCAGCCGGGCCTCGACCTCGGCCGGACCGGCCGTGTCCAGCAGCACGTCGTCGACGCCCCACTCGGCGGTGACGGCCGCCAGGCCGCCCTCGGTGACCACGAGGATCACCGGCGCGCCCGGACCGGTGGAGCGGAGCAGCTGGCACAGGCTGCGGGTGTGGGGAAGGTCACGACGTCCGTCGACCAGGATGACGTCGGAGCTTGGCGTGTCGACGAGCGCGGAGCCCTCCGCGGGCGCGACACGGACGTTGTGCAGGAGCAGTCCGAGCGCGGGCAGCACCTCGGCCGACGGCTGCAGGGCGTTGGTCAGCAGCAGGAGAGAACTCATACCCGGTTAGTCCCCTTTCCGGGTGGACCGGTGACACTTCCTGGCCCGGTGGCGCACGTCGTCGGGCGCTACCGGGAACGTCCGTCACTCGTGCGAACGTCCGTACTGGTGTTCACAAAGCACAAAAGGATCCGGCGGCTACGCTGCCCGGACCCTCACTGCTCAGGAGAATAGCCCACATGGACGCCGTAGCGAAGAGTGCCGTTCGCATCCCGGACACTTCCGGCCGCCGGACGCACTGGCGCTCGTCTGCGGAAGCGCGGCTCACCGCGGCCGACGGCGTGAGCATCCACGCGGCGTACCTGCCCCCGCAGAACGCTGACGCGACAGTCGCCGTCGTGCTCGCCCACGGCTTCGGCGGAGCCGTGGAACGCCCTGCCGTACGGCGTGCGGCAAGGGTCTTCGCGGGTAGCGCCGGGGTGATCACCTTCTCCTTCCGCGGGCACGGCCGGTCCGACGGTCTGTCCACGGTCGGCGACCGGGAGGTGCTCGACCTCGACGCCACCGTGGCCTGGGCCCGGGCGCTCGGTTTCGAGACTGTTGTCACAGTAGGTTTCTCGATGGGCGGCGCCGTCGCGCTGCGGCACGCGGCACTCCACGGGGGCGTCGCGGCGGTCGCGGCGGTGAGCGCTCCGGCCCGGTGGTACTACCAGGGCACCGCGCCGATGCGGCGGCTGCACTGGGTGGTGATGAAGCCGCTCGGACGGGTGGTCGGCCGGATCGGACTGAAGACCCGGATTGACCCGAACGAGTGGGTTGACGTGCCGATTCCTCCTGTCGACGCAGCCGCACGGGTGAACGTCCCGCTGCTGGTCGTCCACGGCGACGCCGACCCCTACTTCCCGCTCGACCACCCGCGCTCGCTGCGCGAGGCGGCGCCCGACAGCGAGCTGTGGATCGAGCCGGGCTTCGGCCACGCCGAGAACGCCGCGACCGAAGCCCTGCTGGAGCGGGTCTCCGCCTGGCTGACCAGCCACGCGTGACTGTTGCCGGTGGGAACGGCGATGATGGCTCGCATGCAAGGAGCGACGGAGACAGTCAACGACGAAGGCGTGGCCCGCAACGGCGTGATCCGCTACTGGGCGGCTGCCAAGGCGGAGGCCGGCACGGCGGAGGAGCCGTACGCGGCGACCACGCTGGCCGCCGCGCTCGCCGCCGCGCGTGCCCGGCATGCCGACAACCCGCGCTTCGCGCACGTGCTGGAGCACTGCTCGTTCCTGGTCGACGGCGCACAGGTCGGCCGCCGCGAGCACGCCGACGTGCCGCTGACGGAGGGCGGCACGATCGAGATCCTGCCCCCGTTCGCGGGAGGGTGAGCGGCCGATGAGCGACCAGCAGCAGTACGAGAACGCGAACGAGTACGGGTACGAGTACGGGCAGCAGCCGCACCAGCACCAGCAGGCGCAGCAGCAGTTCGAGCAGCACGGGATGTCCGGCTTCCCGATCGACCCCGGGGTCGGCGCGCCGCAGACGGCGGAGTCGGATGCCGAGCGCACCGCCTATCTGCCGCCCATTCCGGCCGCGCCGTCGCAGAGCCAGCAGGCGCACCAGGCCCCGCAGACCGCGCAGGCCTCGTACGGCTATCCGCAGGCCGAGGGTCCCGGTGGGCCCCTCGGGTACGGCGGCCACGGATCCGACGCGGAGCAGACCGCCTACCTTCCGCCGATCGTGGACGGGCACGCCCCCGACGCGTACCAGGCCGCCGCCGGGCAGTCCCGGTTCGGGCACATCCAGGAGCACTACGGCACGGGGGAGTTCCCCGTGCAGCAGCCCGTCGCCGAGCCTCTTGCTCAGGCCGCGCCCGCGTCCATGTCTGCGTCCATGCCCGCGTCCGTGCCGGAGGCCGAGAGCGCCGACTCGCCCTGGCCCGACGGCTGGGAGCGTCCGGCCGCGCCGCCCGCCGCCTGGGCCCCGCAGCCGTCCGGGGCAGCGCCGACGCCGCCGAGGCACGCCGCTCCTCAGCCGCAGGGGTTCGCGCTGGGGTCGGTCGAAGCCGGTCCTGGCGGGTCGACGGATAACGCCTTCGAGCAGACCTCGTACCTGCTGTCGGTCCCCGCACCGGTGGCATCGGAGCCGAAGGCCGCTCCCGCGTCCGGTGAGGCCGACAACGCCTTCGAGCAGACCTCCTACATGCTGCCCGTTCCCGTTCCCGTTCCCGTTCCCGTTCCCGCTCCCGCCGAGCCCGGGAACCCCTTCGAGGAGACCTCGTACCTGCTCGCGGTCCCCGCGCCGGAGAACGCGTCCGAGCAGACCGCGTACCTGCCGCCGATCCCGCCCCTGCCGTCTGACGCGGGCGCGCCGGGTGGGGCCGGGGGCTCGCTGCGGGAGGCGTTCGCCGCCGCGCAGCCGACCGGGCCGGTGGCGGGCAGGCCGAGGCCGCTGGACGCGCAGTCGGGTGGTTCACTCCGTGAGGCCTTCGCGGCCGCGCAGCCGACCGGTGTCGGTGCGCCCGCGCCGCAGCCCGCCCGGCGTACCGGCTCGCCGATCATCGACCCGGGCATCCAGCCCGGCGCCCTCACGCTGGTCCTGTCGGCGCTGATCGGCGTGTCCGCGCTGGCCGGGCGGTACGGGCTGGCCGTGCCGGTCCTGCTGCTGCAGGCCGTCACCGCCGCCGGATGGTTCCGACTGAACGGGATGTGGCCCGCACGGCAGGGCATCGCCCTGGCCGCACTGGGCGGGGTCGTCGCCGACGCGGCGATCCTGGCGGCGTCGTCGCAGTCCAGCGCGCCGACGGTGATCGCGGGGACGCTTGGGGCGTTCTTCGTCCTGGTGCTGGTCCTGCAGATCTTCAAGCCCAGCAACCCGGACGAGCGCTTCTACGCGCTGACCGTCTCCGCGTCGGCCACCGTGGTGACCGTCCTGGGCGCCGCGTTCCTGGCGGTCGGCAACGGAAAGGCCGTGCTGGCGGGTGCCCTCGCCGCGGGCGTCTCGGCGTTGCTGCGCAGGCCGGCCGCGCTCGGGTTCGGTGCGGGCGCGGTGGCCGGGCTCGCCGTCGGTGCCGGGATCGCAGCCGCGACCGGTCTGGGTCTGGTCGAGGGCGCGCTGCTCGGAATCGCCGCCGGCGCCTGTGGGCTGATCGGCCGTCGGGTGGCGGCGTACGACTTCCCGTCGCGCTTCGTCCACATGACCGCCGGTGTCGCACTGCCGCTGGCCGCCGCCGCGCCGGTCGTCTACCTGATCGCGCGCTGACCCGCTGAGCTGCTGAGTCGCCGAACCGCTGAGCACGCCGGGGCCGGGCAACCGTCGTTGCCCGGCCCCGCGTCGTTACTTCCCGAACGTGGCAGCCTTGAAGGCTGACCCCCGCTCCACTGCTTCACACGAAAGAACAAGCGAGCGAACTTCGAAGGGATCAACACCTCATGCGCAACCTGCGCCGACTCCTGATCACGCTGGTGATCATCTTCGGCCTTTTCGTCGTCGCCGACCGCGTCGCGGTCCGGATCGCCGAGAACGAGGCCGCCAGCAAGATCCAGAGTTCGCAGGGGCTGGCCCAGAAGCCGGACGTCAGCATCGAGGGGTTCCCGTTCCTGACCCAGCTGGTCGGCTCCAAGCTGGACCAGGTCAAGCTGCAGGCCGACGACCTGAAGGTCAAGGGCAGCAACGTCCAGCTGGCCACGCTGAACGCCACCCTCAACGGCGTGCAGATCACGAACAACTACTCCAGCGCCGTCGCCGACTCGGCGACCGGCACGGGATACCTGACCTACACCGACCTCTCCAAGGCGCTGCCCAACAACACGACGATCGGGTACGGCGGCGCGCCGGGCAAGGTGAAGGTCAGCACCACGATCCAGGGCACCCAGATCTCCGGCACGGCCGACATCTCCGTGGTGAACGGCAACAGCGTCCAGCTGAACAACCTGGACACCGGTGACCCGCTGACCTCGTTCCTGGCCAACGTCTTCTCGCCGCAGATCCCGCTGGCCGGTCTGCCGTACGGTCTGCAGCTCCAGTCGATCTCCGCGGACCAGAACGGCGTCGCGGTCACCGTCTCCGGCACGGACGTCCACCTCAACGGCTGAGCCGAACCCCCGGGGAAATCGCGGCGCGGAGGGGCACTGGTGTCCGATCCGTGAGACGACCTGTCCATGGGCGTCCCGCAGATCGGCCCGGGACCCCTCCGCGACCACGTCGGAAGTGGCCCGCGGCGTGCGCGAGCGCGTATTCATCTCATGCTGTGGATGTCATTGTCTCACCATTCAAGACTTCGGTGACAGCCCCTGCCCTGGTTCCCTAGAGTCGACGACATGAAGCGACAGGCGGACCTTACGAAGCGGCGGGCAGTGGACCTGTGCCGTGTCGCTGCCTGCCTCTGTCGAATGCGCTGATCGGGCCGGTTTTTCAAGAGAGCCTGCCCACCCTCGCGCCGTTCCCGCGTGCTTGAGCCACGCCCTGCAAGACTTCCTGCCGCACGTCCCACGATCCGGACTCCCCTCCGGACGTGTCACCGCGCGCGGCCACCATCGCCTTCCGCAACTGCCCCGGAGGAGAATTCCCATGAGCCGTAGTGACGTCCTGGTCAGCGCCGACTGGGTCCAGGAACACCTGGACGACCCGAAGGTCGTCGTGGTCGAGGTCGACGAGGACACCGCCGCCTACGACAAGAACCACATCCGCAACGCCGTCCGGATCGACTGGAAGAAGGACCTGCAGGACCCGGTCCGCCGCGACTTCGTGGACCAGGCCGGTTTCGAGGCCCTCCTCTCCGCCAAGGGCATCTCCAACGACGACACCGTCGTGCTCTACGGCGGCAACAACAACTGGTTCGCCTCGTACGCGTTCTGGTACTTCAAGCTGTACGGCCACGGCGACGTCCGCCTGCTGGACGGCGGCCGCAAGAAGTGGGAGCTGGACTCCCGCGAGCTGGTCGACGGCGCCAACGTGCCGAACCGCGCCGCCACCCAGTACAAGGCCAAGGCCCAGGACACCTCGATCCGCGCCTTCCGTGACGACGTCGTCGCCGCGATCGGCAGCAAGAACCTGGTCGACGTCCGTTCGCCCGACGAGTTCTCCGGCCGCCTGCTCGCGCCGGCCCACCTGCCGCAGGAGCAGTCGCAGCGTCCGGGCCACGTCCCGAGCGCCCGCAACATCCCGTGGTCGAAGAACGCCAACGACGACGGCACCTTCAAGTCGGACGACGAGCTCCGCGCCCTCTACCAGGAGGAGAACGTCGACCTGGCGAAGGACACCATCGCCTACTGCCGTATCGGTGAGCGCTCCGCGCTCACCTGGTTCGTCCTGCACCAGCTGCTGGGTCAGACCAACGTCAAGAACTACGACGGCTCCTGGACCGAGTACGGCAGCCTCGTCGGCGTGCCGATCGAGCTCGGCTCCAACTGAGCAGCCGGCCCCAGCAAAAGCAGCAAGGAGAGCAAGACATGTGTGGAGCCAAGGCCGGAGGCCCCGAGCTGGCAGGAGTGGACGTGGCCAACGAGACGATCATCCAGGGTTCGGTGACCCGCGACGGTGAGCCGGTCAACGGCTATGTCCGTCTGCTCGACGCGAGCGGTGAGTTCACCGCCGAGGTTCCCACCTCGGCGACGGGCCAGTTCCGCTTCTTCGCCGCCCCGGGTAGCTGGACGCTGCGCGCGCTCGTCCCGGGCGCCACGGTGGACCGTGCGGTCGTCGCCCAGCAGGGCCAGTTCACCGAGGTCGCGATCGCGGTCTGAGCAGTGACGCAGTAGCGCACTGACGTGACGGGGCAGGTCCGTCGGACGCCGTAC
Organism: Streptacidiphilus sp. MAP5-3; assembly: GCF_041262505.1. Taxonomy (NCBI): domain Bacteria; kingdom Bacillati; phylum Actinomycetota; class Actinomycetes; order Kitasatosporales; family Streptomycetaceae; genus Streptacidiphilus; species Streptacidiphilus sp. MAP5-3. Next base: position 253,170 of record NZ_JBGCCL010000008.1, on the reverse strand, counting down.
CCACGGCGTCCGACGGGCCTGTTCGCGTTCCCCCGGCAGCATTTCGGGAAGACTCCTCTTATGCAGTCGCGACGCCGACATGCCTACTACGCGCTGATGGCGGTCTGCCTCTTTCTGATCGTCCTGGCGTGGAACGTGGTGCGCCTCTGGTCCGTGCCGGCGGCGGTGGTGATGAGCCTGGTCGCGATGGTGATCCCGCCGATCGCGGCGGTGGTTGCCAACCGGCGCGGTCCGGACGATGCCTGGTGGGACGACCCGGCCGTCAGCCGACGGGTGCCGCGACCCCGGCAGCGCCCGAGTGGCGGGGCTCACCGAGAGGGCGACACCCGGCCCCACTAGACTGTGGCAAGCCGTTTGTCCGACCGTGCAACCGCTCAGAGGAGCAGGCCCCCATGACCACCTTCTTCGACATCCTGCTCGCGCTGATCGCCGTCGCGATCATCGCGTTCGCCGTCTTCTCGGTGAAGAAGCTCTACCAGGGCCAGCGCTGACCATGATCGAGATCCCTGAGGGTCTGCACAAGGACGTCGTCTCGCTCGCGTTCCTGCTCGGGACGTGGGAGGGCGCGGGTGTTTACGCCCCCCTGCCCAATCAGGAGGGTCCTGGCGCGGAGAAGTGCAACTTCGGCCAGGAGGTCATCTTCCGGCACGACGGCCGCCCGTTCCTCGAGTTCCGCTCCCGCACCTGGGTGCTGGACAACGAGGGCAACAAGGTCAGCCCGCTGGAGAGCGAGGCCGGCTTCTGGCGGGTCACCGGCAACCCGCACGGCACCTCCGGCGTCCGCGAGATCGAGTTCTCCTCGGTGCGCGACGACGGCACGGTCGAGATCTGGTACGGCGAACTGGCCGACGGCAAGCCGCAGATCGACCTGGCCACCGACGCGGTCGCCCGGATCGAGGGCGCCCCGCCGTACACGGGCGGCAAGCGCCTGTACGGGTTCGTGAACAACGAGCTGATGTGGGTCGGCGAGAAGGCCGCCCCCGAGGTTCCGCTCCGGCCGTACATGTCCGCGCAGCTGAAGAAGGTGCTCAACCCGGCCAAGCTGATCGAGGACATCGCCGACCTCCCGGACGACGGCATCGCGTTCTTCCGCTGAGCACTGGGTGCTGGGTGCCGAGCACTGAGCGCTGAGCACGCGCTGAGCGCCTCCTCTCCGGCCGGTACCTCTGTCCCGCACCCCCCTAGACTCGGGGGTACGGGACAGAGGCGTTTCTCAGGACTGGTTTCTCAGGACAGGGGCTCGGGTTGAGCGGCATCGACTGGCAGGCGGACCTGCGCCAGCGCGGATATCGGCTCACGCCGCAGCGGCAGCTGGTGCTGCAGGCGGTCGACGTGCTGGCGCACGCCACCCCGGAGGAGGTCCTCACGGAGGTCCGCCGCACGGCCGCGGGCGTCAACATCTCCACCGTCTACCGGACCCTGGACCTGCTGGAGGAGCTGGGCCTGGTCACCCACGCCCACCTCGGCCACGGCGCGCCCACCTACCACCTGGCCAGCCGCGACCAGCACATGCACCTGGTCTGCCGGGACTGCGACAACGTCATTGAGACCGACATCGCGTTCGCCACGCCGTTCGTGGAATCCCTGCGGCGCGCCCATGGTTTTGAGACAGACATGAAGCACTTCGCCATCTTCGGCCGCTGCGCGGACTGCACGGCCAAGCTCCCCGACGGGGCCGAGCTCGCCGACCGGGCGGACACGGCCGACCACGGCGGGATCGCCGGGGGAGCGACGGACAAGGAGACCCACGCGTGAGCTACCGCAGCCCCCTGCTGGACCGTCTGCCCGGTGCGGTGTCCGCCGACGGCGTGGACGCGGGCGTCGCGGCGCACTACGGCGACCTCTTCCGTGAGCAGCGCGCGCTGGCCGGCGGTGCGGGTTTCGTGGACCTGTCCCACCGCGGCGTCGTCACCGTCTCCGGCCCGGAGCGGCTGAGCTGGCTGCACCTGCTGCTGACCCAGCACGTCAGCGGACTCCCGCCGCAGCAGGCGACCGAGGCGCTGATCCTCTCGCCGCACGGCCACATCGAGCACGCGCTCTACCTGGTGGACGACGGCAGTACGACGTGGATCCACGTCGAGCCGGGCACCACAGGGGAGTTGGTCGCCTATCTGGAGAAGATGAAGTTCTTCGCCCAGGTCGAGATCACCGACGCGACCGACGCCTACGCGGTCGTGTACCTGCCTGCCGGGTCCACTGTGGAGGCGTCCGGCGGGACCGGGGCCGTCGCGGCGGTGCGTGAACTCGCTTACGGCCGGGACCTGTTCCTGCCGCGCGAGAGCTTTGCCGAGGCGACGGACGGCTTCGGCCCGGCGGCCGGGCTGTGGGCGTACGAGGCACTGCGCGTCGAGGCGCACCGGCCGCGTCTGGGCTTCGAGACCGACCACCGGACCATCCCGCACGAGCTGGGCTGGCTGGAGACCGCCGTCCACCTGCAGAAGGGCTGCTACCGCGGTCAGGAGACGGTGGCCCGGGTGCACAACCTCGGCCGTCCGCCGCGGCGTCTGGTCTTCCTGCACCTGGACGGCAGCGGCGAGGCGCTCCCCGCGCACGGCGACCCGGTCCGCCTGGCTGCGGACGGGCCCGAAGGGCGTGCCGTCGGCTTCGTCACCACGGCCGTCCGGCACCACGAACTCGGGCCGATCGCCTTGGGGTTGGTCAAGCGCAACACCCCTGCGGACGCCCCGCTGACCGCGGGCACGGTTGCGGCGGCGCAGGAGATCGTCGTCGAGCCCTGACCGTGTCCCGGTCTCGGGTCTAGAAGTCCAGCAGTACCCAGAAGTCCAGCAGTGCCTAGAAGCCCAGCAGCACGGTGAACGGGCCGTCGTTGGTGAGCGAGACCTTCATGTCCGCGCCGAACCGGCCCGTCGCCACCGTTGCGCCCAGCTCCCGCAGTTGGGCGACGACCTCGTCGACCAGCGGCTCCGCCACCGGCCCGGGGGCCGCTGCGTTCCAGGTGGGACGGCGGCCCTTGCGGGCGTCGCCGTAGAGGGTGAACTGACTGATCACCAGCAGCGGCGCGTTCAGGTCCGAGCAGGACTTCTCCCCTTCGAGGCTGTGCTTGTCGGAAAAGATCCGTAGCGACCAGAGCTTGCGCGCCATCAGCGCGGCCTGTTCCGGGGTGTCCTCGTGGGTCACCCCCACCAGCACGCAGAGCCCCGGCTCCTGGATGGAGCCGACGACCTCGCCGTCTACGGTCACACTTGCCTCGGTCACCCGCTGAGCCACTGCACGCATGCCCCCATTCTCCGGCACCCGTTGCAGGGGGCGTGCGAGCGGGCTCCGCGCGCCCCCGCGCCACCCCCGACGGGGGCTGTGCGCTGGGGATATGCGCCGGTCGTATTTATCACGGTGATTCGCCAGGGCCCCGATTGGGTGCAGCCGTCCCCGAACATGCGACGGACGGTGGCACGATGCACGCGTGGGACACCATGACGAGCTCGCCGAGCCGATCGACCTCTCCGGACTCGGTCTGGACGAGCTGCGCACGCTGCGCCGCCATGCGCAGCGGGACGAGGCCGACCTCTCCTATCTGCGCCGACTGCTGCAGGGCCGGGTCGACATCCTGCGCGCCGAGCTGGACCGCCGCAGCGGCCATGCCGCGCTGCTCACGGACACCCTGCTGGAGCAGCTGCCCGAGATCCTCGCGGACATCCCCTCCCAGGTCCGCCACTCGGCCCGGCACGTCACCCTGGGCACGCCCAACAGCCACGCGTACCGGACCCTCGCCGACGAACTCATGGGCGACGCCCGCCTGGCGGACCTGGCCGAACAGAGCGACGCCCAGCTCCAGAAGGCCTGCATCCGGCTGACCGCGCACGAGCGCGGCATCTCCCGGGAGCGCCAGCGGCTGCAGCGCACGGTGGACGGTTGCAGCGCGGAGATCACCCGCAGGTACCGTGAAGGGGAAGCACGCGTCGACGACCTGCTGTCCGGAGGGTGACCCGCTCCGCGCGGCGGTCCCCTCCAGGCACAGAAGGAACACTCACATGTCTGAATCCTCCGCCGCCGCAGGTCCCGCCGACCTTCCCGTCCTCGCTGAGGTCGTCCGCTCGGGTTTCGTCGAGGGCCACCACCGCGGCTCGCTGGTGATCCTCGCCGCCGACGGCAGCGTCGACTTCGCGCTCGGCGCCCCGGAGTTGCCGGTCTTCCCGCGTTCCAGCAACAAGCCGATGCAGGCCACGGCCGTGCTGCGCACCGGTCTTGAGCTCAACGGAGAGCTGCTGGCGCTGGCTGCGGCCAGCCACTCTGCGGAAACGTTTCACCTGGACGCGGTGCGGAAGATCCTCGCCTCGGCCGGACTCGACGAGACCGCGCTGCAGACCCCGCCGTCCTACTCCCTGGACGAGGAGGAGGCCGAGGCCTGGATACGCGCCGGCGGGCAGCGCGAGCGCATCCTGATGGACTGCTCCGGCAAGCACGCGGCGATGCTGGCGACCTGCGTCCGCAACGGCTGGGACACCGCGAGCTACCTGGCGGTCGACCACCCGGTCCAGGTCGCGGTCAGCGAGACGCTGGAGGAGCTGGCGAGTGAGCCGGTGGCGGCGGTCGGCACGGACGGCTGTGGCGCCCCGCTGATGGCCGTCAGCCTGGTCGGGCTGGCCCGCGCCTTCCGCGCACACCTCCTGGCGGACCCCGGCACCCCGCAGCGCCGCGTCGCCGACGCGATGCGCGCCCATCCTGAGTACGTGGCGGGCACCCGCCGCATCGACACCTGGCTGATGCGTGCCGTCCCGGGCGCGATGGCGAAGATGGGCGCGGAGTCGGTCCAGGCCGTCGCCCTCCCGGACGGCCGCGCGCTCGCCTTCAAGATCGACGACGGCGCGAAGCGGGCCCTCGGCCCGGTCCTCGCCGCCGCGCTTGCACGCGCGGGCGTGCAGGTGCCCGCGGACGCACTGGCTCGCATCGCGGCTGCCCCGCTGTACGGCGGGGGCGCCGTGGTGGGCGAGGTCCGGGCGGCGTTCTGAGCCCTGCGGCAGAGGGAAGTTGCACTATCAGGGGGGCGGGGCTCTGCGCGAGACACCACCGTGTGCGGGTGGCGCTGCTCGTTCGGTGCTCTACCTGTGTGGGTGGCTGGTCGCGCAGTTCCTCGCGCCCCCAGAGAGAGCAACTATCCCTCGGCGCCGGTGATCCGGCCGAAGGCCTCGAGGTTGCGCGTGGATTCGCCGCGCTTCGTGCGCCATTCCCACTCGCGCTTGATCGCCGTGGCGAAGCCCAGTTCCAGCAGTTGGTTGAACGGCTCGTCCGCGTTCTCCAGGACCGTGCCGAGGAGGCGGTCCACCTCCTCCGGCGTCACCGCCGCCAGCGGGAGACGGCCGACCAGGTAGACGTCGCCGAGGCGGTCCAGGCCGTAGGAGAGGCCGTACATCCGCGTGTTGCGTTCCAGCAGCCAGCGGTAGAACGCCTCGAAGTTCTCGTCAGGGCGGCGCACCACGAACGCGTTGATCGACAGTGTCTGCTCGCCCACCCGGAGGCTGCACGTCGTCGCGAGCTTGCGCGTCCCCGGGAGGGTCGCCACGAACGTCCAGAGATCGCCGGACGGTTGCTCCCAGGGGACTCCGGCCTCGTCCAGCGCAGCGGCCAGCACCTTCGCCGCCCGCTCGCGGGTGCTTCTCTCTTCGCCTGCCCTTGCGCTTGCGCCTTCGCCTTCGCTCATGCTTCGCACGTTACCGCGCCGTAGCGACCGCCACCTGCCCGGTCGTGAACCGGGCGCGCTGGATGGTGTCGGAGTAGACCTCGGCGGTCGAGCGGGCCGCAGTCTCCCAGCCGAACGCGCGGGCGTGACGGGCCGCGGCCGCGCCCATCCGGGCGCCGAGCTCGGGGTTGTCGACGAAGCGGCGCAGGACTCGGGCCCAGGAGGCGGGGTCGTGGCCGGCGACCAGGAAGCCTGTCTCGCCGTCGCGCACCGCGACGGGCAGGCCGCCGACCGCCGCCGCGACCACGGGCGTGCCGCAGGCCTGCGCCTCCAGGGCGACCAGGCCGAAGGACTCGCTGTAGGAGGGCATCACCAGGGCTGTCGCCGCGCGGTACCAGTCGGCGAGCTGCTCCTGGCCGACCGGCGGCTGGAACCGGACGACGTCGCAGACGCCCAGCTGAGCGGCCAGCTTGTGGAGGGCCTCGGGGCGGGTCATCCCGCTGCCGCTGGGGCCGCCGACGATCGGGACGACGAGGCGTTCGCGCAGTTCAGGGGACTCGTCGAGGAGGTGGGCCACGGCGCGCACCAGCACGTCGGGCGCCTTGAGCGGCTGTATTCGGCCGGCGAAGAGCAGCACCACCGCGTCCAACGGCAGTCCGAGGCGTGTCCGGATCTCCCGGACGGACGCCTCGGCGGCGCGGGAATCGCTGACCGCGTCCCCCACGGGACCGGTCGGGGAGGCAGTCGCAGGGCGGAAGACGTCCAGGTTGACGCCGGGGTGGACCACCGCGAGCTGGTCCCGGCGCGCGCCGTAGTACGAGGCGAGCTGCTCGGCCTCCTCGTCGGTGTTGGCGATCAGCCGGTGCGCCGCCTCGACGACCTGGGACTCGCCGATGATCCGCGCCGCCGGTTCGGGCTTGTCGCCCGTCGCCAGCGAGGCGTTCTTGACCTTGGCCATGGTGTGCATGGTGTGCACCAGCGGCACGCCCCAGCGGTCGGCGGCCAGCCAGCCGACCTGGCCGGAGAGCCAGTAGTGCGAGTGGACCACGTCGTAGTGGCCCGGACGGTGCCCGGCCTCGGTGCGCAGCACGGAGTGGGTGAAGGCGCAGAGCTGCGCCGGGAGGTCCTCCTTGATCAGGCCCTCGTACGGGCCCGCCGTGACGTGTCGCACCAGCACGCCGGGCGCCAGCTCGACCTTCGGCGGCAGCTCGGAGGCCGTGGCCCGGGTGAAGATCTCCACCTCGATGCCGAGCTCGGCCAGGCGCTTGGAGAGTTCGACGATGTAGACGTTCATGCCGCCGGCGTCGCCCGTTCCGGGCTGGTGCAGCGGGGAGGTGTGGACGCTCAGCATGGCCACGCGGGCGGGCTGATGGGTCACCGCTCGTCCTCTTTCCGGTCCGGTCCTGGGTCGTCCTGCTGTCCGGCTTCCTGCCTTCAGCACTGGTGCAACAGGTCTGATCGCCCAGCGATTCCCGCCCTCATACCCACGTTACCTGTTCGATTCATTTGTTCGATCGCGTGCGGATGCCTCGGCCCGGACCGCGTACGCTGCGTGACATGGGAGCTCGCACGGGGACGAAGCCGGTGGGCGCGGTCACCCGGGGCACCACGAACCCGAACCGTCTGCGCCGCCAGGACCGCTGGATCGCCCACACCCTGGCCCCGGCCCTCCGCCGCGCGGACGCGTCCTCGCCGGCTGCATCCCCGTCGAACGCTGCCCGGACGGACGCGGCCCCGTCGAACGCGGCCCGGACGGGCGGTCCGGTCGCCGTCGACCTCGGCTACGGAGCCGCGCCGTGGACCGCGGTCGAGCTGTACGAGCGGCTCCACGCGGTCCGGGCGGACGTGCGTGTGGTCGGCATCGAGATCGAGCCGGAGCGCGTCGCCGCGGCGCAGCGCTGCGCCCGTCCGCCGGCGCTCACCTTCCGCCGCGGCGGGTTCGAGGTGCCGCTTGACGGAGGCGAGCGCCCGCTGCTGATCCGCGCGGCGAACGTGCTGCGGCAGTACGACGAGGACGAGGCCGCGGCGGCGTGGGAGCGCATCTGCGCCCGGCTGGCCCCGGACGGACTGCTGGTCGAGGGCACCTGCGACGAGATCGGCCGCCGCCAGTCCTGGGTCGCCCTCGGCCCGGAGGGCCCGCGCACGCTGACTCTCTCCACGCACCTCGCGTCGCTGGAACGCCCCTCCGATCTCGCGGAGCGGCTGCCCAAGGCGCTGATCCACCGCAACGTGCCGGGCGAGCCGGTCCACGCCCTGCTCCGTGACCTCGACCGCGCCTGGGCCTCGGCCGCGCCGTACGCGGACTTCGGCGTGCGACAGCGCTGGCTCGCCACCGTCCGCACCATCGCCCCGGACTGGCCCCTCGTCGACACCCCCTCCCGCCACCGGCTGGGTGAACTCACCCTCCGCTGGGGCGCTGTGGCGCCGCGCTGAGCGGACGCTCCCGCATGTGGCTGCGGCCCTGGGTAGTGCAACGGCCCTGGTCGTTTACAGCGATCCATGGCAGCATCCCGGGGACGTATCTGACGCAGCGTCAGCAAATGGGAGGCCTGCCGTGCCACGTTCCCGCCCCCGTCGCTGGGAGTCACTGTTGTTCGTTGCCTCCGCCTTCGCGTTGAGCGTGGCCGGAACGACCGCCACCGCCCCGTCCGCCGTTGCCGCCCAGCAGCTCGCCCCGCTCTCGCCCGCCCAACGCCTGGCTGACTTGCAGGGCGAGATCGCCGCGCTCTACCAGCAGGCCGAGTCGGCGTCCGCCCGCTACGACGAGGCGACCCAGGCCGTCACCACCCAGGAGGCGCGGATCGTCGCCGTCGCGCGGCAGATCGTCGCGGCGCAGGACAAGGTCGACACCCTCACCTCGCTGGTCGGGCAGTATGCCGAGTCGCAGTACTCGGGGCTGTCCTCGTTCTCCGATCCCACCCTCCAGGCGCTGTTGGCCCAGGACCCGGGCGCCTATCTGGCCCAGATCCCGCTGGCGCAGCAGGCCTCCACCTCGGCTGCCGCCGCGCTGCAGCAACTGCAGCAGGCGCAGGCCACCCTCGCCGCCTATGGCAACGACGCGACCACCGAACTGGCCGCGCTGTCCCGGAGTCAGGCCGAGGCTGCTGCGGCCGTCTCCGAGATCAAGGGCAAGTTGGCCACCGCGAAGGCATTGCTGGCCTCGCTCTCCGCCGCTGATCTGGCGGAGTTGCAGACCATGCAGGCGCAGACCGCGCTCGCGGCCCAGATGGCCTGGCGCGGCACGCTCACCGCGGCCGAGCTGGGCCGTCAAGCCGTGGGGGCGAGCCGGGCGGCCATCGCCTACGCCGTCGCGCAGATCGGCAGGCCCTACCTCTGGGGCGGCACCGGCCCCAGCTCGTTCGACTGTTCGGGGTTGACCATGCGCGCCTGGCAGGCGGCGGGCGTCGACATTCCACGGACCTCGGAGACGCAGTGGGCGGACCTTCCGCACGTGCCCGTCTCCGACCTGCAGCCCGGGGACCTCATCATCTACTTCCACGACGCCAGCCACGTCGCGCTCTATGTCGGGGACGGCGCCATCATCGAGGCGCCGCACCCGGGCGGTGTCGTCGAGCTCGCCGCGGCCGGCTCGATGCCCATCCTCGGCGTGGTCAGACCGTCCTGACGACTCGCATAGCCGAAGTTCACTCGAACGAGTTATCGAATAACCATGGTGGATTGACGGTCTCTCAGTCCACCATGGGTCCGTGCGACAACTCCTGCCACACCCGTTCGAAGACGTCGTAGGCGTCTGCCCCGTACAGCACGAACCGGGCCTCCTCGACCAGGCTCCGGCTCCCCACGTCGCCCATGTCCGACACAACCGATGTGACCGCAGTGTCCAACATATCCAACATGTCCGATGTGACCGACGTAACCGAAGTGTTCGACCCTCCGGCCGACAGCATCACGCCGAGCGCGATCCGCGCCGCGCTCTCCATCGGCCAGCCGTAGACGCCGGTCGAGACGGCCGGGAACGCCACCGTGCGCGCGCCCAACTCGTCGGCCACACGCAGCGATTCGCGATAGCAGCAGGCCAACTGGGCGGCGCGGCGCTCGAACTCGGCCGACGGCTCGCCCGGTTGCGGGTAGACCGGGCCCACGGTGTGAATCACCCAACGGGCGGGCATCCGTCCGGCCGTGGTCGCCACCGCCTGACCGGTGGGCAGGCCCTTGCCGTAGTGCCCCGCCCTCAGTTCCCGGCAGGCGGCCAGGATCTCCGGACCGCCCGCGCGGTGGATCGCGCCGTCGACGCCGCCTCCGCCCAGCAGCGAGGAGTTCGCCGCGTTCACCACGGCGTCCACCTCCTGCCGTGTGATGTCCCCCTGAATCAGCGTGATCTCCATCACCAACTCCTTTCCTCCTGTGGCACGCTAGAGGACTTCTCGGGCGTGGCGCCGCACCGTTGCGCCTCAAGCGCCGCACGGGCTCTCGTACGGCACAGTGATCACGGTCGCCCCAGGTGCGGCCGAATGCGCTGGGGAGAGGTCGTGCAGATCACGTCACGGTCACGAGAAGGACGCCAGATGATGGTGTTGGGTGGGCACTGGATCCGCCGCCCAGCCGTTACCGAGTCGGAGAGAGGGAGGTAGGCCCATGAACGCCAGTTCCGGCGCCGCTGCGAACGCAGCGAGTGCGGCGATACCGCGCCCGCGCATCTCCGACGCAACGGACGCAACCAGTGCAACCGGCACAAAAGGCGCGAATCCCGAGTCTGCTGAGGTCGCCGCTGCTGTGGCCGTCGCCACTGCGCCCGTGCCGCCGCTCTCCGTGCTGCTCATCGAGGACGACGACGTCGGTGCCGAGTCGGTGCGCAACCTCCTTGCCGAGCTCGGCTCCGAGGTCGCCTTCCGCTGGGCCCGCAGTCTCCCCGAGGCGCTGCCGATGCTCGACGCGGACACTGCCTGCGTCCTGATCGATCTCGAACTCCCGGACAGCAGCGGCCTGGAGGACATCCGCACGCTGCTGCGCCGCGCCCCGCGCACGGCGGTCCTCGCTGTCACCGGCACGGTCGACCTGCAGCTCGGTGCCGCAGCCGTCGCCGCCGGTGCTCAGGACTTCCTGGTCAAGCAGGAGATGGACGGCCGTCTGCTGACCCGCGCGGTCCGCTACGCCGTCGAGCGCAAGCGTGCCGACGAGTCCCAGCGCCGCCTGGTCGAGGCGGAGCTGCGCGGCCAGGAGAACGCACGCCTCCAGCGCCACCTGCTGCCGACGCCACTGCTCGACGGCTCCGGCCTCAGCTTCCACGCCCGCTACCGGCCAGGTCGTCGCCGGGCGCTGCTCGGCGGGGACTTCTACGACGCCGTCCGCACGGCTGACGGCACGGTCCACGTCGTCATCGGCGACGTCTGCGGCCACGGCCCCGACGAGGCCGCGCTCGGAGTCGCGCTGCGGATAGCCTGGCGCACCCTGGTCTTCGCCGGTCTGACCGGCCATGCGCTGCTGGCCACACTGCAGCGCGTGCTGGAGCACGAGCGCCGCAGCGAGGAGATCTTCGCGACCCTGTGCATGCTGGCGATCCGCCCCGAGGGCGACCACGCCGAGCTGCACCTGGCCGGTCACCCCGCGCCGCTGCTGCTGCGCGAGGACGGCGTGCCGGAGCTGCTGCCCTACGACGACGCCGGTCCCGCGCTCGGCCTGATCGGCGAGGGCCACTGGCCTCCCGGCAAGGTCCGGCTGGGCGACGACTGGGCGCTGATGCTCTACACGGACGGCCTGATCGAGGGCCGGATAGGCGCCGGCACCCGCCGTCTCGGCCAGGAGGGGCTGATCGACATGATCGGCGACCACCGGCAGGCGGGCCTCCGCGACGAGCAGCTGATCGACACCGCCATGTCCGAGGTCGAGGACCTCAACGGCGGCGCGCTGGCCGACGACGTCGCGGTGCTCCTGCTCACCAGGGCCCGTACGGCCCCATGTGGTCCTGCTTCTGCTGCCCGTTCCGGCCACCCCGGCGGGACGGCGTGACGCGCCGCAGCGCGGGCCGCACGTCCACCATGTAGACCATCGCGGCCACGATCGCGATCAGGTCGAGGAAGATCGAACCGAGGAAGAACTCGATTCCCACGCCCACGCCCAGGATGATCAGCCAGAACGGCTTGGTCTTCTTGTCCGCGGCCCGGTACGCGTCCTCGCGGCGGAACGCGGCGTCGACGAAGGTGAAGACCGTGAACAGCGTCAGGCCCATCATCAGCCAGTACAGGACGTTGTCGAATGCTGCCGTCAGCAGTCCGTAGGCGGCCAGCTGGTTCATCGCCACTCCCTCGTTCCACTCGGACGGGCTCAGGCCCATCGTGACATGCAAAACGGCTGGGGCACACAGGACGTGCCCCAGCCGTTGCGATCCTGGCGTTCTCTTGTCGCGCGCCCTTTGGCCGGGTGGTTCAGCTGGTGGTGCGGGGCTTGCGCGGCGTCGACTTGCGCGCGGGCTTGGGCGCGGCGGCGTCCTTGGCCGCTGCGTTCTTGGCCGGGGCGGGCTCGTCCACGACCTCGACGATCTCGACGATCTCGGCCTCTGCCTCGACGTCGTCCAGACCGGCGGCGAAGACGTCCGCCTTGGCGGTCGGGGTGCCGTTGCTGGCGCGCTCGGCCTTCGCGGTCACCGGCTGCGGGTCGGCCTCAGCGTCGGCCGCGCCCTCCCCGAACTGGCGCTCGACGACGACCTTGCCGCGCACGGCGAGCTCGTCGTAGACCTCACGCGCCTTGACCGCGAACTCGGCGGCACGGCCGACGCTCTGCAGCGCGAGGGCCTGGGCCCGCTCCTGCAGCGACTTGATGTCGGTCGGCAGCGACTGCACCGTCTCGGTGACCTTGGTCTGTGCCTCGACCAGGCGGGCCTGGGCCTCGGTCAGGGTCGCGGTCGCCTTCTCCTGCGCGGCCTGCCGGTCGGCGGCGAGGGCCGCGGCCTTCTCCGGAACGGTCCGGAGCTTCTCCACCGCCAGGTCACCGGCCCCGGCGAGGGCGTAGAGCGGGGTGGGGTCGGACAGGGTCTTACGGAGGTCGTCAGTGATCGGCATCGGAATTCCTCCCCTTCACGTCGTCTGCTGGCTGGGTGTGTGCGGCTCGTCGGTGGTGGCCCCGTCGGCGGGCGCGGTGCGGGAGCGGGCGTTTCCGGGAGTGGCATCGGGGTCGTTGACCCGGACGCCGTTCTCCTTGAGGAACGACTCGTAGACCGCGAGCAGCACCTGCTTCTGCCGCTCGTCGATCAGCGGATCGGCCAGGATCGCGGCCCGGAGCTCCAGGCCCTCCTCCTCGCGCTCGTCCAGGATCCCCGCCTGCACGTACAGCGTCTCCGCCGAGATCCGCAGCGCCTTGGCGATCTGCTGCAGGATCTCCGCGCTGGGCTTACGCAGTCCGCGCTCGATCTGACTCAGGTACGGGTTCGACACCCCTGCCGCGTCGGCAAGCTGACGCAGCGAATACTGCGCATACCGCCGCTGCTCCCGGATGTACTCGCCGAGCGACCCGACGTTGAGTGAGGCCATGACTCCATGCTGCTCCTTTGTGCTTGCAATTGCAAGCACGCCGCTAGCAAGCGTTTGCGGGCGTGTCGGCGGCGTGGCGTCCACCGTCGATTCCGGAGGCCTCCGGCGCGGGACGGGTCGCGAGGAAGAAGGCCTGCTCGCCCTGGGTGGGGCGCTCACTCTCGTCGGGTGCGCGGACCAGGCGGGCGTCGAGGGTGAAGCCGGCGTCGGTGAGGAGTGCGGCGACCTGGTCCAGCGGGAGCCAGTAGACGTCCAGGTCAACGGCGTGGCCGTAGCCCTGGCTCAAGCGGTGGTGCAGGTCTCCCACCTTGAATGCGAGCAGGAGTCGTCCGCCCGCTGCCAGCACCCGGTGGATCTCCGCGAAGACGGTCGGCAGCAGCTCCGGCGGCGTGTGGACGGTCGAGTACCAGGCAACCGCGCCGTCCAACGACGCGTCCGGCAGGTCGAGTTCCGTCATCGAGCCCACCTCGAAGCGGATGCCGGGATGCCGTTGTCGAGCCACCTCGATCATGCCGGGCGACAGGTCGATCCCGAAGATCCCCTCCAGCCCCAGCCCCCGCAGGTGGGCGGTGACCCGCCCGGGCCCGCAGCCGAGCTCCACCGCACGGGCCTTGGGCCCGACCACCTCAGCGAACACGCCCAACATCGCTCGGTCCAACGGCTTCGGCGCGAGCTCGTCGGCGAGAAGCTCGGCGTAGTCGGCGGCGACGGTGTCGTAGGACGCGCGGGTGGAGTCCAAGTACGTCTGCGCGGAGGTCTGTTCGGCCATGGCGGCACCGTAGCGGCCACCTCTGACAACGACAGGTCAGTGGCCGTGCCCGCCGCCGCCGAAGTCGTGCCCGCCGCCGTGGTGTCCGCCGGAGCTGTGCGAGGTGTGGTGGCCGTGGTGGTGATGTTGACCGTGGTGACGTCCGCCGGCACCGGGGTCTGACAGGTAGCCGAGCCCGTTGTCGAAGCGGGGCGCCCGCCGCTTCCGGTCGATCGCTTTGAGCCAGCGCCGTCGGGAGAGGGCCACGATGACCGCCGTCACGACGACGAAAGGTACGCAGGCCACGAGAAACGCGAGCATGGTGGCGATAGGCATGAGTGGTCCCCCTGTTCCGGCGGATCTGCCCGCCGATGTGGACGCTCGTTCCCGTGGTGGTGCGTCAAGACACCTCAGTTGATCAAGATCTGAGCCTTCGTAGGGCACTGGCGGAGTGTGCGCCATCGTATTGAACGCGTTCAAAAATAGGGCTACAGTCCTTCTCGGCGCAAACCTGAACGCGTTCGATTCTGGTAGGGCCAGGCCATGGGGGGCTGCTTCGCCATGCACTCGACCGTCATCACCGAGCCGTACCCACGGCACCAGCGACGCCGCGGGCACCCGGGTGTCGCGCGGTCGGCGCAGGTGCGGCCAGAGGCCGCTCGGGGCAGTCCGAGTCGGGCGGGGAGCGGCCCGGGAGGGAGCAGCGACTGTGCAGGGGGCAGCCGGTGCTCGCATCCTTTCGGGCCGCTGGTCCGGATAGCCTCGACCCGTGACCGACGACCAGCCCGCCACCGCGAAGGACGAGCAGGGGAACTCCGCGGAGCCCGGCGGAACCGAGCCCGCCAGGACGGCGAAGAGCGAGCGCACCCGCGCGCTGATCCTGGAGACCGCGATGCGGCTCTTCCAGGAGCGCGGCTACGAGAAGACCACGATGCGGGCGATCGCCGCCGAAGCGGGGGTCTCGGTCGGGAACGCCTATTACTACTACGAGGGCAAGGAATTCCTGATCCAGGGGTTCTACGACCGGATGACCCACGAGCACGCCCTCGACGCCCGGGCCCGGATGGAGGGGCGGACCGACTTCTCGGAGCGGTTGTCGCTCGCGCTGGAGTCCTGGGTGGACTGCGCCGCGCCGTACCACGAGTTCGCCGCCCAGTTCTTCCGGACGGCGGCCGACCCGAACAGCGCGCTGAGCCCCTTCTCCAACGAGTCCCACCCGGCCCGCGCGACGTCCGTCCAGATCTTCCGCGAGGTGCTGGACGGCTCGGACCTGGGCCCGAAGATCGACCCCGAGCTGGACGAGCTGCTGCCCGACCTGCTCTGGCTGCACCTGATGGTCGTGGTCCTGTACTGGGTCTTCGACCGCACCGACGACACCGAGCGCACCCGCGCGTTCGTGAAGCGCTGCGCCCCGTTCGTCGCCAAGATCGTCACCCTGTCGCGCTACCGGGTCTTCCGCCCGCTGGTCCGCGACGCGGTGGACATGGTCAAGGAATTCGTCCTGCCGACGATCGGCAGGACCACGGCGTCGGCCAAGCCGGCCGCGCCCGCCGACCCCGAGGTCGGTGCCAAACGCAGGCGACGCGCCAAGGGTTGACCGGACGTCATCCCCTCCGGCGCCGCCGGAGGGGATGACGTGATGAGCAGCGACACGACGGATCCGGTCCGCGACGCGCGTGACCACCACCGCACAGCCGTGACCCGGTGAGCGGCCTGCGGCCGACCGACGGCCGTGTCCATGCGCCACTCCGGCACGGCCTGTGGATCGTTGCACTGGCCGCGCTGTTCAGCGTGCTCCTGGTCGTGCTGGCCTACCTGACTCTGTTTGCGCTCGTTGCTCTTGGTTGGTTCGGCTTCGTCGTACCGTTCGGCGCGGTGCTGTTGGTGGTGGTGCTGGTGGACGGGGCACTCAGCTCCAAACGATGCCGCCGCTGCGGCGAACGGCTCCGGCCGACGGCCGAGGAGTCAACGAAGCCGACGGAGCCGACGGGGCGGCATTGATCTGGCCGTCGGGCGCGGCGGGCGCGTCGGGACCGGCGCTGGTGCTCCTCGCGCTGCCCGCACTCGCCTGGGCGGCCTTCCGCTAGGGGCGAGACGCGCCGGCACGACGACCGGCGGTGCTCATGGCCCGGATGGCGAGGTCGCAGGCCCGACAAACCCCCTGCTTCCGCGCGGTGTTACGTATGCGAATTACCTGAGGCCGCCTCGTCGGTGTGTGTTAGGCTCCACCCGCATAGTGGAACTCCTATTCCACCATGCGGACAGGCCGGGCGGGGGCGCGGGGAGGCTGGCGATGCGGATTCTGTTGACCGAGGACGACTCGGACGTTGCCGAGGAGTTGTCCACGACGCTCCGGCGGCACGGTTACGACGTGACCCACGCGCCTGACGGGGTGTCCGCGATCGAGGGGCACGAGGGCTTCGATCTGCTGCTGCTCGACCTGGGGCTGCCGGACCTCGACGGTCTGGAGGTGTGCCGTCGGATCCGGAGGACCTCCACCATCCCGATCATCGTGGTGAGCGCGCGCGTCGCCGAGATGGACCGGGTGCTGGCACTGAAGTCCGGCGCCGACGACGTCGTGGGCAAGCCGTACGGGTTCTGGGAGCTCGAAGCGCGGATAGAGGCGCTGATGCGCCGTGTCGCGGTTCCGTCGGAGCCCGCGGCGGACGTGTTCGCCGCGCCACCCACACCCGCTTCGCCGTCCCCGGCGCAGCAGTTGCGCTTCGGGAACGTGTCGATCGACCCGCGAAGGCGCCAAGTGCTGGTCGGCGGCCTGGAGGTGGAGCTGACGCGCAAGGAGTTCGACCTGGTGTCCGTCCTGGCGGCAGACCGGGGCGCGGTCTTCGAGCGGGAGCGGCTCATGCGTGAGGTCTGGGGCAGTGACTGGTTCGGCTCGTCCAGGACCCTGGACGTGCACGTCAACAGCCTGCGCCGCAAGCTCGGCGACCCCACCTGTATCGAGACGGTGCGGGGTGTCGGGTTCAGGCTGAGAGCCGGGTGAGTCGCGGTGCGACGCAGATACCTGATCGCCAATCTGAGCCTGGTCTCGTTCATCGTCGCCGTGCTCGGGATCCCGCTGGCCGTGCTCGTCGCCCGCAACGCGTGGGCGGACCTGGAGAACGCGGGACAGTTGGACCGGGCGTATCTGATCGCGCCCATCGTCAAGCTGAGCGCACATGAACTGCCCACCCGACTCCCGGAGTTGGTGCGCGAGTTCACGGCGGCGCGCGGAGCCACGGCGATCGTCGTGGACCAGTCCGGCCGGGAGGTCGTCGCCTCGGGGCCGTCCCCTGCGCGCTTCTACCGGGAGAACTCCGGGGCGGTGCGAAGTGCCTTCCGGGGTGAGCATGTGATCAAGGAGGGGAGCCTGCTCCCCGACGCGTCCCGTCCCCTGGTCATCGCCCAGGAGTGGCAGTTGACCGACGGCCGCTGGTACGCGTTCCTGATCGGGGTGCCGACGGAGGACCTGCGCCGGACGATCGCGATGCGGTGGGCGGTACTCGGCGCCGGTGCGCTGATCGCGATCCTCGGGACGACCGCGATGGTCTGGTTCCTGTCGGCCTGGGTGCTGCGTCCCATCAAGGCCACCGAGGCCGCGGTGCGTTCCCTGACCCGGGGGCATGACGTCGAGCGGATCTCGGTCCATCGCGGGCCGCCGGAACTGCGCACGCTCAACGCCCATGTCAACCACCTCGCGGGCACGGTGCAGGCGCTCGTCGAGCGGCAGCGCTTCTTTCTCGCCGACGCGTCGCATCAACTGCGCAACCCGCTGGTGGCGCTGAGCCTGCGCCTGGAGAACCTGGAGCCGCACATCGCGGACGGCGGCCGGGGCGGCTACCGGAAGATCCTCGGCGACATCGACCACCTGCGGCAGACGCTGTCGGAGATCCTGGACATCTCCCGGGTGGTGAACGAGGAGCAGCAGATCACCGAGGTGGACGTGGCCGCGGTGGTGGCGGACCGGGCGTCGTCCTGGTCGGTGGTGGCCTGGCAGCGGCACGTCCGGATCTACAGCACACCCTGCCCCTCCGTCTTCGTGGTGGCGCGCCCCGGTGCGCTCGAACAGGCCCTGGACGTGCTGCTCGACAACGCGATCAGGTTCAGCCCGTCCAACGGCGAGATCGCAGTGGCCGTGCTGCCGGGCGAGACGTTCGTCGACATCCATGTCCGGGACGAGGGGCCGGGCATGACCGCCGCGGACCGTGAGCTCGCGGTGCGCCGGCACTGGCGGCTTCCGCAGGGGAAGCTCGCGGGCAGCGGGCTCGGGCTGTCCATCGCGACGATGCTGGTGAGCTCCTCGGGCGGGCAACTCGACCTGCTGGCTGCGGAGGGCAGCCCCGGCCTGGACGCCCGGATCCGCCTGGCCGCGCCCGTCGTCACGCAGTCCGTGACGAAGACGAAGAATTGACAGAGATCTTGCGCAGTCCTGCCACTTCGCGTGCCAGGAACGGGCGTTGGCATAACACGGCCCGGCTAACGTTCCCGTCGTGAGTCACCGCGACCGCAGAGTGCCGACCGCCACCCCGGACGGCGCCGTCGCGGACTCCTGACGCCGCTCTGCTGCCTCGCGATCCGTGTGCACCGCGCGTCGATTACCCACCTCTCCTCGAATCTCCTCGAAAGAGCCATGTCATGACCAGTACAAGCGTGCATGCGGGTGCCGCGAGCCTGCCGTCCACACGTGACCGGCGAGGCCTGGACCGCGCAACGACGCTGCTGCTGTCGACGGCCACAGGTCTGTCGGTCGCGAGCCTCTACTACGCCCAACCGCTTCTCGAAGACATCCGCGCGGCCCTCCATCTCAGCACCTCCGGCGCCGGACTGGTGGTGACGATCACTCAGATCGGCTACGCGCTCAGTCTGCTGTTCCTGGTGCCGCTCGGCGACCTGCTGGAGCGGCGGCGCCTGGTCACCGCGATGTGCCTGCTCAGCGCGGTGGCACTGACCGCTGTCGGCGTCGCGCCGAACGCGGGGCTGCTGTATCTCTTCAGCGCCGTCGTGGGACTGTTCTCGACCACGGCGCAGATGCTGGTGGCCTTCGCGGCGGGCCTCGCGGCGCCCGAGGCACGCGGCAAGGTCGTCGGCACGGTGATGAGCGGACTGCTGCTGGGCATCCTGCTGGCCCGCACCGCCGCCGGATACCTGGCCGAACTGGGCGGCTGGCGCCTGGTCTTCTGGGTGGCGGCAGGACTCATGGTGCTGCTCGCGGGGGCGCTGCGCGCCCGGCTGCCCCTCGCGCCGCCCACCTCCGACCTGCGCTACGGCGCGCTGCTCCGCTCCGTGCTCTCGCTGCTGCGCGAGGAGCCGGTGCTGCGCCTGCGCGCCCTGTACGGCGCGCTGACCTTCGCCGGCTTCAGCGTCCTGTGGACGCCGATCAGCCTCATGCTGGCCGGCAACCCCTACCACTTCGCCCCCGACATCATCGGCCTCTTCGGCCTGGCCGGTGTGGCCGGCGCGGTGGCCGCCGGGCTGGCAGGCCGCCTCGCGGACCGCGGCGGCGCCCGGGCCGTGACCGGCCTCTGCGGCCTGCTGCTGACGGTGATGTGGCTGCCCATGGGCTTCGGACAGCACTCCCTGATCGCGCTGATCGTCGGAATCATCGGCTACGACCTGGCCTGCCAGGCGATGCACATCACCAACCAGAGCGAGATCTACCGGCTGCGGCCCGAGGCCCGGAGCCGCCTCACCTCCGCCTACATGACCTGCTACTTCAGCGGCGGCGTCGTCGGTTCGTCCCTGGCGTCGCTGGCTTACGCCGACTACGGCTGGGACGGAGTCTCCGTGCTCGGTGCCGCCATCGGGGCCTGCGTCTGCCTGATCTGGCTGTTCGGGCTCCGGAAGGCGCGCTGACGCGCAGTCGTCCGCCACGGCGCACCGGGGAGCGCCGATACCGCGGGGGCCGGGCAGGGCGCGGCAGTGGAAGCCGCGCACCGACAGGTTCACGACCACCGACGCATTTACGACCACCGACACATTTACGACTACCGGCGCATTTTCGACCGCCGACACATTCACGACCACCGACACGACCACTGACCGAGGAGAACCATGTCCGCGTCGCAGACTCTCTGCGGTGACCGTTCCGAGCCTGCCTGGCTCACCGACTGGCAGGAGCGCAGTCCTGGGTTCCAGGCCGAGTGCCTTGCCGCTCATGACGCCCTGGTGCGGGACCTCGCCGATCCTTACGCCGCACAGGACCGGGTGCTCGCCGACATCGTCGGCGTCAGCGCGGGCTCCGCGCACTGGCGTGAGCGGGGGTACGACGCCGTTGCAGCCGCCGAACCCGCCGACCGTGCCACGGCGTACCGGGCGACCCTGCCGGTGATGCGGTACGACGACTTCGTCCCGCTGATCGAGCGCGAAACCCGCACCAAGGGCGGCATCCTGACCTGCAGTCCGGTCCTGCGCTGGCTCCGCACCAGCGGCACCACGGGCGACCCCAAGCTGGTTCCGTACACCAGGCACTGGCTGCTCTCCTACCGCATGCCCGCGATCCGGGCGATGTGGGGAACCTACCTGCGGCTCCACCCCGAGATCCTCGCCCACCCCTACGCCACGCTGGACACCCAGACCGTCCGTGAGGACGCGAGCGAGTTCGTCCAGGGCGTGGCGCACCAGGCGATCAGCAACCGTCATCCCCGGCTCAACGACGGGGACTGGAACCCGCCGTGGTACGAGGCGCCGTGGTTCGGGCCGGAGACCCCGAACAGCCACGACGGGCGGATGTACCACCGCATCCGCGCAATGCTCGGCCGGGACCTGCACTTCATCGCGGCGATCAACCCCAGCACGCTGATCTCGCTCCGCGACCTGATCGGTGAGAACCGGGCGGAACTGGTGCGGGACGTACGCGAGGGCACCCTGCTCGGGGAGCCCTGGGGCAGCCCGGACCCGGCCGGGGCTGAACGGTTGGACCGCGTCCTGGCCGACCCGGACTTCCGGCTCACGGACGTCTGGCCGGGGCTCACCGGGTACAGCTGCTGGCTCTCCGGCAGCGCCGGGCTGTACCAGCAGAAGCTGGACGCCGTCCTGCCCGGACTGGCCCGGCTGCCCTTCATGAGCTGCGGGACCGAGGGCGTCACGGCGATCCCCGTCGACGCCGACCCGGTCAGCCAGCCGCTCTCGGTGAACCAGGCGTTCTACGAGTTCGTGCCCGCCGACGTTCCGGTCGGCGAACTCCTGGACGCAGGCGAGCACTTCGAGACCCTGCTCTTCGACGAGGTGGAGGCCGGCCGCGACTACCACCTGGTGATGTCGCAGGCCAACGGCCTGTACCGGCTGTGGACGGGCGACATCTACCGGGTCGAACGCACGGTCGGTGCGGTGCCGTGCATCCGGTTCGTCCGCCGCGACGGCGTCTTCCACTCCTTCACCGGAGAGAAGCTGACCGAGGGGCACGTCACCGAGGCGCTGCGCGACGGTTTCGCCGAACTCGGTCTCGAACTCGGGCTCTACCTGTGCGGGCCGGAGTGGGAGGAGCCGCCCCGCTACCTGGTCGTCGTCGAGTCGTCCCAGGCCGCTTCGGCGCCGGACCCCGAGGCCGGCGAACCGGGCGGTGAACCGGGCGGTGAACCGGCTGTCGAACCGGTCGGCGAACCGAGCGGTGAAGCGGACGTCGAGGCGCGGCTTTCGGACGCGGTGGATCGGGCGCTGGCGCGGATCAACATCGAGTACGCCTCCAAGCGCGACAGCGCGCGGCTGGGCCCCCTCGCCGTACACCTCGCCTCCAGGCAGTCCGTGTCCCGGTACGTCGAGAGCCGACGTACCCAGGGCAACGGCACGCAGTACAAGTACAAGCCATTCCAGCAGGACACCGCATTCGTCCAGCAGATTCTGGGCCGCTGAGCGCCGGGTGACGGCGCATCGAAGGAGGGGGAACATGTTCGAATCCACGGCGACGAGTCCCGTCGGGGTCGACATCCGACGGGAGATCATCCCCGTCGTCTGCGACGGCATCACTCTGGACCTGCACGTGTGGCGGCCGACCAGACCGAGAGCGGCGGTCTTCTACTTCCACGGCCTGCAGAGCCACTCGGGCTGGATGTGGGAGACCGGACCGGCCTTCGCGGAGAGAGGCGTGGCCTTCTTCGTCCTCGACCGGCGCGGCAGTGGCACCAGCCCCGGCGCCCGCGGCGAGATACCCGCGGTCGCGACCGTCCTTGCGGACCACCGGGCGGCGCTGCGGGCCGTCCGCGAGCTGACCGGCGACGACGTGCCGCTGGGTCTGTTCGGCCACTGCCTGGGCGGTTCGTTCCTCGCCGCCCTGCTCAAGTCCGGCACCCTGGACACCGCCTATGACGCTGCGGTGTTCTGCTCGGCCTGGCTGGGCAAGCTGCACGCCACCCTGCCCGCCGACCGGTTGCGTGCCCTGGCCGGGGACCAGAGCACGGAGCAGCAGGACGTCGGACTGTCCGCGGCGGACTTCACCGACCAGGACCGCTACCGCCGCTTCATCGACGGCGACGACCTTGCGGTCCGCACCCTGACCGGCCGCTCCCGGGCCCGACTGCTCCAGTTGGAGCAGATCTACCTGTCGCCGGACGCTCCTGCGCTGCCGGACCGGGTGACCACGGCGTTCGTGTCAGGGCAGGCGGACCCGATCATCGATCTCGACGACGCGCATCGGACGTTCATCCAGTTCACCGGTGGGCGTGGCGAGATCAGCATGCTGCCCACCGACCGGCACTACCTGCTGCAGACCGGGGTCCGCGACCGACTGATCGCCTGGACCGCCGACTTCGTGAAGGCGGCTCAGCCGCGGCAGTACGTCCGTGCGAGGCAGCATGGCTGAGACCGCCGCCCCCGCGCTGCCGGACGCGCTGACGGTGTCCACCGCGCGGGTGCCGATGCGACGCTCCTTCGCCCACGCCGCGCACGTGCGGGACCACGCGGAGTCCGTCCTGGTCCGCTGCCGCCTCGACGGCGTGACCGGCTGGGGTGAGGGAGCGCCCCGACCCTATGTCACCGGTGAGACCACCGAGAGCGCACAACAGGTGCTGACCGGCGAGAACGTCGCGCTCCCGCTCACACTGCTGCGTGAACTCCGGGATTCGGGCGCCGTGTTCGAGCAGGGGCCGCGGGCCTTGGCCCTGCTCGACCTGCCGCGCCTCCTGGGCGGTCTGCGACGGGCTCCGGCCGCCGCTGCCGCGTTGGAGACCGCGCTGTTGGATGCCTGGTGCAGGCTCTACCAGCGGCCGCTGCGCGACATAGTGCGGGCCGTGCTGCCGGTAGTGGCAGAGACGTCCGGCGGGACGTCGGCTGGGACGTCGGGCAGGGCCTCGGGTGGGACCTCGGGACTGCTCGCAGAGGAGCCGCAGCAGCGGCCGGTCACGCTGGTGGTGGATCTGGCGGGCGGCGCGGACCGACGTGTCGCGGCCCTGGGCCCGACTGCGGCCGCCGCGCTGCGGCACGTGAAGCTGAAGGCCTCACCGAGCGCCGCCGACACCGCGCGCCAGGCCCGTACGCTTCGCGGGCAACTCGCCGACATCGGGGCCGCCGGGGTGACGGTCTCGGTGGACGCGAACGCCGCGTGGACCGGCGACGAGAGCCTGCGCGCCGCCGAGCTCCTGGGCGGGCTCGCCGACTGGCTGGAGGAACCCACCGCACCGCGCGACTGGGCACAGCTGCGGCGCATCCGGGAACAGACGGGTATGGCCGTCATGCTGGACGAGTCCGCGGTCGACGTCGGGGACGTTGCAACCGCCGCCGCACTGGGGGCCGCGGACGCCGTCAACCTGCGTGTCTCCAAGTGCGGTGGTCTGATCGGCGCACTCAAGGTCGCGGCGGCTGCCCGGCGTTGTGGGCTGCGCTTGCAGGTGGGCGTCCAGGTGGCGGAGGTCGGGCCGCTCTGGGTGGTCGGCCGGATCCTCGGCGCCGAACTCGCCGATCTGCTGGCGGTGGAGGCCGGCCGTCAGGACGAGTGGTTCGATCCGCCGCTGACTGAGCCTCCGTACCGGGTCGACCGCGCCCGGCATCTCGCCGCGGTGCCGCAGGGCCCGGGCCTGGGCGTGGTCCCGTCACCGGCCCTGCTCCGGTTCTCCCCGGGCTTCGACTGATTTCCACAGGTTCGAGATCCGAGAAAGGAACACTCACATGACACAGCGCACTGCCCTGATCATCGGCGCGGCCGGCGGCATCTGCCGTGAACTCTCCCGACAGCTGGCGGACAAGGGCGAGCGGCTCGTCCTGTTCGACCGCGACGAGGCCGCGGTGAAGTCCCTCGCCACGGAGTTGGCCGGGACGACCGAGGTCGAGGTGATCGTCGGCGACATCCTCGATGTCCCGGAGAGCGAAAGGCAGTTGGGCGCGCTGACCGGCGCCTGGACCCCGGAGATCCTGGTGAACGGCACCGGAGGCGACACCCGCGTGGTCCCGGTGACGGAGCTCGACGAGGAGTTCCTGCGGCACTCCGTCGCGGAGAACCTGCTGCCGGTGCTGACCGCCACCCGGCTCTGTGTGCCCGCGATGAAGCAGGCCGGCTACGGACGCATCGTCAACTTCGCGTCTGCCGGGGGGCGTACGTACAGCCACTTCAACAACGCCGCGTATGTGGCGGCGAAGGCGGGCGTGATCGGCTTCACCAAGCAGGCCGCGTACGAGCTCGCGCCCTACGGCGTCACGGTCAACGTCGTGGCCCACGGCCCGATCGCCACCGACCGGGTCGCAGGCGCCTGGGAGCGCCGTCCGGAGGAGCAGAAGGCCGCGGTGCTCTCGAAGATCCCGATGCGCAGGATGGGAACCGTCCGCGAGGCGGCCGGCAGCGTGCTGCACCTCTGCTCCGAGGAGTCCGGCTACAGCACGGGCACCGTGACCGACGTCAACGGCGGCATCTGGATCTGAGCCCCGCGTCCACCCGCCGCCCGCACGCGGGCGACACGGGCACCGCGCGACACGAGCACCGCGCGACACGAACCGCGCACTGCGCGACACGAATACGAGCACGAGAGAGCGAGAGACGAGCACATGGCAGTCTTCATTGTCGAATGGACCTACGCCGTCGACCGGGCGGGCCGCGAGGCGGTCAACGCGGAGCACAAGGCGCACCTGAAAGAGCTGGTGGAGCAGGGCGTCCTGCTGGCCGGTGGCCCGCTGCCGCAGGACAACACCGGCGTGCTGGTCTACCGCGCGGCGGACCGCGCGGCCCTGGCCGAGCTCTTCACCGACGACCCCTACATCCGCGCCGGGTACGTCAAGCAGAGCGTCATCCGCGAGTGGCAGGTCAACTTCGGTCCGCTGGCCGGTGCCTGAGACATGGCAAGCGACTGGGAATCCCTGCCCGGCCGGCCGGGCAAGATCGTGGTGATCGGGCGCAACTACGGTGACCGCGACGACGTCGCCGCGGCCGGAGCGGCACCGCTCGCGGTGTTCTTCAAGCCGCCCACCGCGGTGATCGGCTCCGGGGACGCCGTGCGGCTGCCCGCCGCGACCGGTGAGGTGCGTTTCGAAGGGGAGCTCGCCGTCGTCATCGGGCGACGGTGCAAGGACGTCCCGGCGGAGGCGTACCGGGACGTGGTCTACGGCTACACGTGCGCGGACGACGTCACCGCCTGGGATGTCGGCACGGCGTCCGGGCACTGGTCCAGGGCCAAGAGCTACGACACGTTCTGCCCGCTGGGACCGCGGATCGTCCGTGACCTGGATCCGACCGACCTGGCCGTCCGGACCAGGGTGAACGGCGAACTGCGCCAGGACGGCACCACCGCACGGCTGCTCCGGCCGGTGCCGCAACTCGTCGCTGAGGTAAGCCGGTTGATGACCCTGGAGCCCGGCGACGTGCTGCTGACCGGCACGCCGGGCGGGGGAGGCCCGTTGCGGGTCGGAGACCACGTCGAGGTCGAGATCGCCGGAATCGGCACGCTCACCCACACGGTGGCCGAGGCGGGTGACGCGGTCGATCCGGGGACGACCGCGCTGCCCCCCTTGGCCTGACGGCACGCGGCACGCCGCACGCCGCACGCCGCATGCCGCGGCACTGCTTTCCTACCCGCGGGACCCGACCGGAGCGGGCACAGGATGTCGGGTCCGATACCTGGCACGCTTCCTAGGCTCGGTGATCGAAAGGGAAACGGAAGGAGCCGTCGGCGTGCTGGAGCCGTTGAACGACGCGATGGCGTGGGTCGAGGCGCACCTGGGTGACCAGGAGGGCGTCGACGCCGCCGAGTTGGCGAGGGTCGCGATGACCTCGGAGTACCACTTGCGGCGGATGTTCTCGGCCTTGGCCGGGATGCCGCTGTCGGAGTACGTCCGGCGCAGGCGGTTGACGTTGGCCGGGGCCGAGGTGCTGGCCGGGGAGGACACCTTGCTCGACATCGCGGTCCGCTACGGCTACGGCTCGGGCGAGGCGTTCGCGCGGGCGTTCCGGGCGATGCACGGGATCGGCCCGGGGGAGGCCCGCCGGGCGGGCGCCGGTGCCGTGCTGCGGTCGCAGCCGCGGATGACCTTCCGGCTCGTCGTCGAAGGGAGCAGCACCATGCAGTACCGGATCGTGGAGAAGGGCGAGTTGGCGATCGTCGGCCGTAAGGCCACCGTCCCGCAGATCCACGCGGGAGTGAACCCGCACATCGCCGAGATGATCGGCCGGATCGACGCGGAGACCATGGCGCGGATCACCGCGCTGTCCGACCAGGAGCCGGAGGGCATCGTCTCGGGCACGCTGCCGCACGACCCGGACAACCGGGACGAGGGCAGTCTGCTCGACTACTACCACGCGGTGGTGACGTCGCCCGAGCGGGCGGCGGCCGAGCCGGACCTCGACGCGTACACCGTCGAGGCCGGCAGCTGGGCCGTCTTCACCAGCACCGGCGAGTTCCCGCAGGCGTTGCAGTATCTGTGGCGCGACGTCTACACCGAGTGGTTCCCGTCCAACCCCTACGGCCACCGCCCCGCACCGACGTTGCTGCGCGTGCGCAGCAACGCCGGGATGCGGCCGGAGGCCGGTGCGGGTGCGGTGGCGGAGCTGTGGATCGCGGTGGATCGCGAGGAGCGGGAGCAGCGGGAGCAGCGGGAGGAGCGTGAGCAGGGCTGACAAGCAGCCAGAAGGCGCAGGTCAGAGCATTCCGGCGAGCCGGTAGAGCACGAGCGATCCGGCGACGGCGACGTTGAGGCTGGCGCCGCGGCCGATCATCGGGATCTCGACGACCGCGTCGAGCAGGTCGAGCGCTTCAGGCGGAATGCCGGTCTGCTCGTGGCCGAGAACCATCACCGTCGGCTCGCGGGCGGCCGGGAGATCAGCCAACCGGACGGCCTCATCGGCGAGTTCGACGCCGACGATGCGGTGGCCGCGGTCACGGGCGCGGTTCAGCCAGCCGAGCGGATCGCCGGTGCGGTGGACGCAGGACGGGCGGCGCAGCGTGTTGCCGCGGGCGAGGGCCTCGTCCACCCAGGGGAAGCGCGGCGCGACCATGCAGGCACCGACGGCGTCGCAGGTGCGCAGCAGGGTGCCGAGGTTGGCGCCGTGCAGCGGCCAGAGCGGCGCGGCGTAGAGGTGGTCCCAGCAGGGGTGGCCGCGTCGTCTCCGCATCCCGCTCAGCTCGGCGGGCGTGCGGACGCGGGCCTTCACGGCCGAGCGGAGGCGCACCTCCGCGAGGTCGTCGTGCCGGTACGCCGGTCACTGGTGCGGCGGTCACCGGGGCCGCAGTCAAAGGAAAAGGCAGTCATGCCGCCGAGGCTAGGCGGTCGTCGTCCCGTGCAGCCACGGAATATCGCCGGCAGGCGATGGCGGTGGCGGTGGCTGCACGGGACGTGATGCCGAGGGTCAGAAGGTGTCCGGGCACCACGGCGCGCGGTCGGTGCGGAGCACCCGCTGGGCGCGCCGGAGGCCGCCCGGTCGGCGCTCCTGCACCAGCCCGGCCTGCTGCAGCCGTTCCAGCGGCTGGGAGTTGAAGTACACCGTCGCCAACTGGCTGATGTCGCAGGCGAAGTCGACCTCGTCCGCGGCGTCTTCACCCACCGGGACACAGACGCCCCTGCCGTCCTCGGCCGCGACGAGCGCGTAGCGGCCCGCCGCGTAACCGAGCGCGTCGGTGACCTCGAAGACCACCCGGCCCGGGGCCTCGTACGTCCGCGCCGCGAAGGCCTTCGGCACGTCGAGGATGCGGACCCAGAAGAAGTCGTCCGAGCTGTCGCCGTTGTCCACGCAGGCCCGGCCGTTGTGCAGGGCCAGCGGCAGCGGGGAATCGGTGGCGAGGTCCCAGATGTCGATCCGCTGAACCCAGTCGACCTGCAGCGCGTAGCGCCACAACGCGGCCTCGGCGGTCCAGTCGACCGCGAAGTAGTCCTTGACCTTGAGGGTGACGTCCTTGGGGAGCCAGTTCCGCCACTCGTCGATGACCTTGTAGGTGAGCAGGCCCGCCGGATTGCCGTCCGGATCGCGGTAGAGGGCGATCAGCGGCTCCTCGAAGGTGCCGTTGCGGCTGGTCAGCTCGCCGGTCCGGAACTTCCAGACGACCGCGTCCCGGGAGACGGCTGCCGGGCGGTTGCGGCGGAAGCGGTCGTGCAGTTCGGGGGCGATCTTGGCGTACTCGGCCAGGGTGATCAGCTCGATGCTGCCCCGGTCCGCCTCGGCGGGCACGCGCATGCCACCGGCCAGCTGCTTGTCGATGATCCGGCCGTGCTGACCGGCGACCGGGCCGAAACCGTAACGGCCGTAGATGCCGAACTCGGCCGGGATCAGCATGGCGAAGGCCTCGCCGCGGGCGACGGCGGCGTCCAGGTCCTGCCGCATCATCCGGGTGAGCAGGCCGCGGCGGCGGTGGGTGGCCGAGACTGTGACGTTGGTGATCGCATCCGCGACGGCGGTCGCGCCGCCCGGGAGGGTGACCTCCTTGGCGAAGCTGCGGAACGTGCCGACGCAGCGCTCACCGTCGAACGCGCCGAGGGCGCGGCCGAGCCCGAGGTCGAAGCGCTGTCCGTGGTAGTCGGCGGAGCCGTCGCCCATGGGCTGCATGAACCCGACGTTCATCGCCTGGCCCCAGGCGGCCAGGGTGGAGTCGTCGATGACCCGGATCTCGACGTCCTGCCGCGCTTGCGGCTGCGCCTGCGTTTGCTTCTGCACCTTCGGCTCGTCCATGGTCCGAACTCTAGGAGGCGACGTCGGCAGAAGCACCGGAATTGTTGCCGCATCCGCCGTCCAGCGCGCCGCCGTCGAGTGCGCCGCCGTCCAGCCCGCCGTCGTTGACCGCGCTCTCGGCCATCGCGCTCTCGGCCATCGCGCTCTCGGCCACCTCACCGTCGTCGATCCGCACGGCCTGGAGACCGCCGGCCCGGCCGCGCATCAGCAGCACGTAGCCGCCCGCGCAGACGACGCCGAGCGTGGCGCACGTGGCCCAGACCGAGTTCGCGCCCCACGCGCTCAGCATGAAACCGGCCGACAGCGGGGCCATGAACGAGTTGGCTTGCCAAGCCAGTTGGAGGGCGCCCTGGTACCGGCCGCGGCCGTGGGTGGGCGAGAGCTCGGCGACCAGGGCCTGGGTGGCGGGTGTCCAGATCATCTCTCCGCAGGTCCAGATGACGACGGTCAGCGCGTAGAACCAGATAGCCCCCGCGAAGGCGCAGAGCGCGGTGCCGAAGCCGAGCAGTAGGGCGGCCGAGGTCAGCGCGGCCTTGCGACTGCCGTGCTCCACCACCCTGCTGATCGGCATCTGGGCGAGGACGACCACCAATCCGTTGACCGCGATGACCAGGCCGTAGTCGGTGGCTGTGAACCCCTGACGGCCCATCACCACCGGGAGGGCGACGGCGTTCTGGCCCTCGACGACGGCGAGTAGGAAGGTCAGCACCACCAAGCCCATGAACGCGCCGTCACGGACCACCGTGCCCATGCTGACCGAGCCCTCGTCGGCTTCCGACGTACCGGCTTCCGACGTGCCGGCTTCGGACGCGGCGGAGGTCTGCTCCGGCCGGGTCTCCGGGATGCGCAGGAAGACGACGAGCGCGCAGAGCAGCGTCGTGATCGCGTCGCCCCAGAAGAGGAGCACAAAGCCGTGGGCGGCGATCAGTCCGGCGACCGACGCGGAGATCGCGAAACCGATGTTGATCGCCCAGTAGTTCAGCGAGAACGCCCGCACCCGGTCCGCGCTGGGGACGAGGTCGGCCATGGCTGCAGAGGTCGCGGGCCGGGCGCAGCCGCTGGTCAGGCCGAGCAGCGCGGCGACGACCGCGATCAGCACCGGCGCCCGCGTGTAGCCGAGCGCGACCGTGGTCACCGCGGCGAGCACCTGAGCGGTGACGAGGGTGGGCCGCCGTCCGATCCGGTCCGCCAGCACGCCGCCGATGATCGAGCCGAAGACACCGCCGAGGCCGTACGCGGAGACGACCAACCCGGCGACGGCGGGGGAGAAGCCCCGCGTGGTGGTCAGATAGAGGGTGAGGAAGGTGACTACGAAACTGCCCAGGCGGTTGACCAGGGTGCTTGTCCAGAGCCACCAGAAGGTGGTCGGCAGTCCGCCCACGGTTTCGTTCAACATGACCCGTAAGCGGCCGGGGGCAGCCATGGACATATGCACTCCGCCTTTGGCAGGTAAGTGTCAGACAGTCTGTCCGCACGCTACCGACTCGGTGGGCGGGCGCGCCAGCGAATTGGCACCTGGACTAGGCTCGGGGCCATGGCTGAAGCTCCCTACCGTCTTGTGCTGCTCCGTCACGGCGAGAGCCAGTGGAACGAGAAGAACCTCTTCACCGGCTGGGTCGACGTCGACCTGAACGAGAAGGGTGAGAAGGAGGCTGTACGCGGTGGCGAGCTGCTCGCCGCGGAGGGTCTTCTTCCCGACGTCCTGCACACCTCCCTGCTCCGCCGGGCGATCCGCACCGCGCAGATCGCCCTGGACCGGGCGGACCGCCACTGGATCCCGGTGCACCGCAGCTGGCGCCTGAACGAGCGCCACTACGGCGCGCTCCAGGGCAAGGACAAGGCGCAGACCCTCGCCGAGTTCGGCGAGGAGCAGTTCATGCTGTGGCGCCGCTCCTACGACACCCCGCCGCCGCCCCTGGCCGACGACTCGGAGTTCTCGCAGGCGGACGACCCGCGCTACGCGGAGCTTCCGGCCGACATCCGCCCGCGGACCGAGTGCCTCAAGGACGTCGTCCACCGCATGCTGCCGTACTGGTACGACAGCATCGTCCCGGACCTGGCCGACGGCCGCACGGTCCTGGTCACCGCCCACGGCAACTCGCTGCGCGCGTTGGTCAAGCACCTCGACGACATCTCCGACGAGGACATCGCGGGCCTGAACATCCCCACCGGCATCCCGCTCCTCTACGAGCTGGACGAGAACTTCAAGCCGATCACCAAGGGCGGCCGCTACCTCGACCCGGCCGCCGCCGCCGCGGCCATCGAGGCCGTCAAGAACCAGGGCAAGAAGTAGCCACTTGCGTGATCATGCCCCCACCTGCGCGAACAGCGCGGATGGGGGCCTTCTCTTGCCTTGGGCCGTCTGTGGGCCGTCAGGCCGCGCGATCATGCTCCGTGTCGCGCCAGCGTCCAGCAGTCATGAGCGAAAGGCTCGCCCGTACTGGACCTGACCCGCGGGATCTGACGGATGGTCAACCGCTTGCTCGACGCGTCGTGGACGCACGACGGGAACCCTAGGATCGCGGCATGACCTACGAGTTGCTGACCGGTGACCGCGATCCGGAGCTGAACGAGATCCTCGAACGAGGCCTGGACGAGTACAACTTCGCCGCGACCGGCACCTCGGCCGCCGACCAGGGCGCGTTCTCGCTGAAGGTCGTCGACGGGGCAGGGGAGGTCGTCGGGGGCCTCGCCGCCTGGACGTGGGCCGGGCTCTGCGGGATCAGCATGCTCTGGGTCCGCGGGGAGAGCCGCAAGGACGGCTGGGGCACAAAGCTGCTGCTGGGCGCCGAGGAGGAGGCGCGGCGGCGGGGCTGCGACCGGGTGGCCGTGGCCTCGTTCACCTTCCAGGCGCCCGCGTTCTACCAGCGTCACGGGTACGTGGAGACCGGCCGGACCCAGGGCATCCCCGGCGGCCACGAGGACGTCCACATGTTCAAGCGGCTCGACGTCGCGACGGCGTGAAGCCGTGACGACGTGACGCCGTGAGGAACGGGGCCTCACGGCGTCGTGACGACTGGTCAGGGCCAGAAGGCGGCTGTCATCGGCTCGGACAGGGATCGAAGGAACGGGCTTCTCGGTGGCGGACGGGGTGGGTGGTCCGGCCGGGCGTCGGCCCGATCAGTGGCTGCGGCAGCCGCCGCACTGGCAGCTGCCGCCGGACTGGCAGCCGCAGCCGCAGCCCGAGCCGCAGCCGCAGGCGGCGAGAAGTGGGAGACGGCGTGGGTCGGTGGCCGGCGGGGGAGTCGGAGTCTGCGGGGTCGGAGCCTGGATCACGGAGACGGCCCTCCTCAGCGGAGTTGGGGTCCTTGGCTGGGATTCCACGGATCGGCGCCGGATGGCATCGGCGCCTGTAGCCCAGTGAAACGGCCCGTGTACGGAACGTCAACGGGCGTACGGGTTCACCCGTACGCCCGTCCGTGCGCCCCTGCCGGAGCACCGCAGGTGAGTCACCCCGCGCCCCGGCTCCCCTCGCCCCGGTCCCGGCGAGGCCGGGTCACTCCGCCTCCGGGGCCTCCGCCACGAACTCGTCCGCGTGCTCGCCGGTCACCAGGAAGACGACGCGGTTGGCCACCGACACCGCGTGGTCCGCGAAGCGCTCGTAGTAGCGCCCGCACAGGGTGACGTCCACCGCGGTCTCCACGCCGTGGTGCCAGCGGTCGTCCAGCAGGTGGGCGAAGAGCTGCTTGTGCAGGTCGTCGATCGCGTCGTCGTCGCGCTCCAGTTCCAGCGCGGCGTCCACGTCCTTGGTCGCGATGACCCGGCCGGCCTTGGCGATCATGCGCTGGGCCAGCTGGCCCATCTCCAGCACGATCGGGTGCAGGTCGGCGGGGACGGCGGACTCGGGGTAGCGCAGGCGGGCCAGCTTGGCCACGTGGCGGGCCAGGTCGCCGCAGCGCTCCAGGTCCGCGCTCATCCGCAGCGAGGTGACGACGATGCGGAGGTCGGTGGCGACCGGCTGCTGGCGGGCCAGCAGCGCGATGGCGCGGTTCTCCAGGTCGTGGTGGAGGTTGTCGAGCTTCTCGTCCGCGGCGATCACGCTCTCGGCCAGCTCCAGGTCGGCGTCGAGCAGAGCGGTCGTCGCCCGGCCCATCGCGGAACCGGCCAGCCGGGCCAGCTCCACCAGGCCGTCGCTGATCGAGTCGAGTTCCTCGTGGTAAGCGTCGCGCATTCTTCTTCTCAGTCCTCACTGGGCCGGTGGCACGGATCTGCCGCTGACACGGGTCCGACAGCACGGACGATGTCGCCGGATCAGGCAGATGTTCCCACTGTGCGTGGCCACGGCAACCCTGGACCTCAGCAGGAGTGAACCACTGGGGACGTGAAGGTGAATTCTCGGCATCCTCCGGCTGAGCGCATTCTCCGTAGCTCACTGCAGGTCACCGAGGTGCGCTTACGCTGAGGACATGGACGTGAACGTGGCCGCCGCCTCCGTGAGCGCGATCGTCGGGCTCGGAGTCGGCCTCACCGCCGCGCTCGCCTTCCGCTGGAGCGAGAAGGAACAGCACCCGTCGAAGCGGGCCGAGAAGCAGGACGAACCGGCTCTGCCGCCCGGTGTGGACACCGTGCTGTCAGTGCTGCGCTCCTGCGCCGTGGTGCTCGACGAGAGCGACCAGGTGATCAAGGCGAGCTCTGCGGCCTACGCCCTCGGGCTGGTGCGCGGGGGCGCGATCGCCGTTGAGTCGATGCTGGCGATGGCGCGGCTGACCCGCCGTGACGGTGAGATACGGCAGGCCGATCTCGACATCCCACGCCGCGCCGGGGGAGGCGGCGACGGGCTCGCCGTGTCGGTACGGGTGGCGCCGCTCGGCTCCAGACTCGTGCTGGTCCTGGTCGAGGACCTGACCGAGGCGCGGCGGATCGAGGCGGTCAGACGCGACTTCGTGGCCAACGTCTCGCACGAGCTGAAGACCCCGGTGGGCGCCCTGTCGCTGCTCTCCGAGGCCGTCCAGGACGCCAGCGACGACCCCGAGGCGGTGCGCCGTTTCTCGGGGCGGATGCTCATCGAGTCCGCTCGGCTCACCAGCCTGGTCCAGGAGATCATCGAGCTCTCCCGGGTCCAGGACGACCTGCGCATGGTCGACCCGGAGCTGGTGCCGGTGGACGAGCTGGTGGCCGAGGCCATGGACCGCTGCCGCCACTCGGCGGCGGCCAAGCAGATCACCATGGCCGCGGGCGGTATCGCCGGGCTCCACCTCTACGGCAACCGCGGCCAGCTGGCGGCGGCACTCGGCAACCTGGTCGAGAACGCCGTCAACTACAGTCCGGCCCGGACGCGCGTCGCCATCGCGGCCCGCAAGCTGCCCGGCACCCGGCAGGACTCGGTCGAGATATCGGTGACCGACCAGGGCGTCGGCATCTCCGAGAGGGACCGGGAGCGCATCTTCGAGCGCTTCTACCGGGTCGACCCGGCCCGGTCCCGGGCGACCGGCGGCACCGGCCTCGGCCTCTCCATCGTCAAGCACGTGGCCGCCTCCCACGGCGGCACGGTCTCGGTCTGGAGCATCGAGGGCCAGGGGTCCACGTTCACCTTGCGCCTCCCCTCCGGGGACCTCCCCGGGCGGCTCGTGACCACCTCAAGCCACGTCGATGTCCACGCTGACGCCGATGTCGACGCACCCACTGACCCGTCCACCCACCGGACGGAACCGGCTCACCTGCCCGAGCAGCCGGATCCGCACGCCGTCGAGTCGTCGGGATCGTCGAATCCGTCAGAACTGACCGATCCGACCGACCCGGCCGAGACCACCTCTCCCACCCTTACCGCCGCCCCGGAGGCCATGCCGTGACCCGTGTGCTTGTTGTCGAGGACGAGGAGTCCTTCAGCGACGCCCTGTCCTACATGTTGCGCAAGGAGGGCTTCGAGGTGGCGATCGCCGCCACCGGGCCCGACGCGCTGGACCAGTTCGAGCGCAACGGCGCAGACCTGGTGCTGCTGGACCTGATGCTGCCGGGTCTGCCCGGCACCGAGGTCTGCCGCCAGCTGCGCGCCAAGTCCAGCGTTCCGGTGATCATGGTCACCGCCAAGGACAGTGAGATCGACAAGGTCGTAGGCCTGGAGATAGGGGCCGACGACTATGTGACCAAGCCCTACTCCACCCGCGAGCTCGTCGCCCGCATCCGCGCGGTGCTGCGTCGCCGCGGCGAGGCGGAGGAGACCACCGGCGGCCCCGGCGCGCTCGAGGCCGGCCCGGTCCGGATGGACGTCGACCGCCACGTGGTCACCGTCGACGGCGCCAAGGTCGACCTGCCGCTGAAGGAGTTCGACCTGCTGGAGATGCTGCTCCGCAACGCGGGCCGGGTGCTCACCCGGATGCAGTTGATCGACCGGGTCTGGGGCGCGGACTACGTCGGCGACACCAAGACCCTGGACGTCCACGTCAAGCGCCTGCGCGCCAAGATCGAGCCGGACCCGGGCGCGCCGCGCTACCTGGTGACCGTCCGCGGCCTGGGCTACAAGTTCGAGCCCTGATCGGCGCACCGGGTCGGACGCTGACCTGCGTACCCAGCCGGTCGCAGATCCGCGCACCG
This sequence comes from Streptacidiphilus sp. MAP5-3, assembly GCF_041262505.1. NCBI lineage: Bacteria > Bacillati > Actinomycetota > Actinomycetes > Kitasatosporales > Streptomycetaceae > Streptacidiphilus > Streptacidiphilus sp. MAP5-3. Next base: position 217,705 of record NZ_JBGCCL010000008.1, on the reverse strand, counting down.
GGTCGGACCCCGGTTCGAGCGCTGCGTCGAACAGTCGGGGTCGGACGCGACCCTGACGCGCCACAATTTCACCCGAAAGTGGCTGAGGCCGGGCCCGTCCTGTTGATCAGGACGGGCCCGGCCTCTGGCTTCGGGACGTGCCTCGGCTGCCGGGGATACCCCGGGATCAGGCGGTCGGCTTGGAGACCGGGGTGCTCGCCTTGCCGCCGGCCGTCGGGGTGGCGCTGCTGCCCGGCTTGTGGGTCCCGCCGCCCTTGTGAGCCGTGGCGGAGGCGCTGACGTGCGGCAGGGCGCTCGCGGTCGGGCTCGGCGTGCCCGGGGCGTAGGAGGCGTACTGGCCGGAGCCCTTCTGGATCTGGGCGTCCACGGTGACCGAGCCCGCGTTGGCGAAGACGAAGGTCACCGGGATGTTGGAGCCGGCCGGCTGGCTGAGCGTCGGGACGGTCGCCTGGATGGCGCCGGTGCTCGGGCCGCCCAGGATCAGGCTGGCCTGGGTGTTGATGTTGCCCGAGCCGGACAGCGTCGCGGCCGTGGCGCCGACGGTCACCGAGACCAGGGTCTCCGCCTGGGACTCGTTGTTGGCGATGTTGGCGACGACGTTGGCGGGGGCGTTGCCCTGGGCGTCGGCGACGACCTCGACGCCGTTGACCTTCAGCTGGCCGTTGCTCAGCGAGGTGGCGCCGGTGTTGGGCTTGACCTGGAGGGTCGCCGCGCTGGACCCCGCAGAGCAGGCGGCGAGGACGGGGGCGATCGCGACGATGACGGCGGCGACCGCGCCGCGACGAAGAGTGCGGCTCACGGCGGAGGGTGCTCCTTGAACGTTTTGATGGTTCTGGCCGCGTTCAGATTACCGATCGGCTTTATCCGCTCCACACGGGGTGGCCCGTGTCGCGTTCGAGAGCCGACCGATACCCTGTCGGACGAAGATCGGATCACGGTTTCATAACGCACCGAACGCAAGATCGTCGCGAGCCGAGGCGATGCCCGCAGGTTCGTGGACAACCGCTCCGACCTGCGGGAAGCCCCCGTCGAACAGGGGTCGCAGCACGGAATCATGCCGGTTGTCAAGCCTGCGGATATGCTCTGACCTGCGGAAACGCCCTTCTGATACAGCCCGGATCGTGTTAGGCTGGAAAGCCACGGAAGGGGTACCTGTCACATGACGTTCAAGGTTGGCGACACCGTGGTCTACCCCCATCACGGGGCCGCGCTGATCGAGGCCATCGAAATCCGCCAGATCAAGGGTGTGGACAAGACCTACCTGGTGCTCAAGGTGCAGCAGGGTGACCTGACGCTGCGCGTGCCCGCGGAGAACGCGGAGTTCGTCGGAGTGCGCGACGTGGTCGGCCAGGACGGTCTGGACCGGGTCTTCGAGGTGCTGCGGGCACCATATACCGAAGAGCCGACCAACTGGTCCCGCCGCTACAAGGCGAACCTGGAGAAGCTTGCCTCCGGCGACGTTATCAAGGTCGCGGAGGTTGTGCGCGACCTTTGGCGACGTGAGCGCGAGCGCGGGCTGTCCGCAGGCGAGAAGCGGATGCTGGCAAAGGCACGCCAGATCCTGGTGAGTGAGCTTGCGCTCGCCGAGAACACCAACGAGGACAAGGCGGAGACGCTGCTCGACGAGGTCCTTGCTTCCTGAGGTCCCTGAGTGCGTTCGGACTGTGCATGCATGTCGCAATGCCGGCGTGTGTCCGTACGCGTGTCAGTACGTGGTGCATTCCGTACGTGCGTCCGCACGTACGGGTATGACGTCACGGTATGTTTCGTTTCAGCGCCTGGCGATGCCGTCGCCGGGCGCTGAGGCGTGCGTTGTCGCACGCGCCACGCGGCGTCAGTCCTGCGTGCGTGGTGCGTGTGGTGAAGGCGGAGCCCAGAGCTGTGGTGCGTGTGGTGCGAGTGCCGGACGCAAGCACAAGTGGGGCTTCACGGAAGGGCGCTGAGCCCGGCACGCCATGGCCATACCCACATCCCTGAAGGGACCAAACCTGAACGCCGCAGCAGTGGTTCCCGCCGCCGGCCGGGGCGAGCGCCTCGGGCCAGGCGCCCCGAAGGCGCTGCGCGAGCTCGGCGGGGTGCCGATCCTGGTGCACGCCGTCCGTGCGCTGGCGCGTTCGCGTGCCGTCGGCCGCGTCGTCGTGGTCGCACCCGCGGACGGCGTCGCCGAGGTGCGCGCCCTCCTCGCTGATGCGCTCGGCGAGCGTGAGAACGCCGTCCTCGTCGTGGTGCCCGGTGGCGCGACCCGTCAGGAGTCCGTCCGGGCAGGCCTCGCCGCGCTCCCGGAGGACGTCGACGTGGTGCTCGTCCACGACGCCGCCCGCCCGCTGGTTCCGGTCGACGTGGTCGACGCCGTGGCCCGCGCCGTCGCGGAGGGCGCCGAGGCGGTCGTTCCGGCCGTCCCGCTGGCCGACACGGTCAAGCAGGTCGGCGCACCCGCCGCGCCCGGCGGACCGGAGCCCGTCATCGCCACACCCGACCGGTCGACCCTGCGCGCGGTGCAGACGCCCCAGGGCTTCCGCCGCGACGTCCTCGACCGCGTCCACGCCAAGGCAGTCGCCGAGGGTGTCGACGCGACCGACGACGCGGGCCTGGTCGAGCGGTTCGGCGGCCGGGTCGTGGTCGTGCCCGGCCACGAGGAGGCGTTCAAGGTGACCCGCCCGCTGGACCTGGTCCTGGCGGAGGCGGTCCTGGCCCGACGGAGGTCCCGCGATGAGTTCTGAGGGCACCCGACTTCCCGGCCTTGCCGGTCTTCCCCGTCTGCCGCGCACCGGGATCGGCGTGGACACCCACGCGTTCGCCGAGGGTCGCGAGCTGTGGGTGGCCGGTCTGCGCTGGGAGGGCTACTCCTTCGGCCTGGACGGCCACTCCGACGCGGACGTCGTCGCCCACGCGGCCTGCAACGCGCTGTTCTCGGCGGCGGGCCTCGGCGACCTCGGCGCGCACTTCGGGACGGACCGTCCCGAGTGGGCGGGCGCGCCCGGCGTGAAGCTGCTCGCAGAGGCCGCACGGATCGTCCGCGAGGCGGGCTTCGAGATCGGCAACGTCGCGGTCCAGGTCGTCGGCCCCGTGCCGAAGGTCGGCAAGCGGCGCGCGGAGGCGCAGGAGTTGCTTTCCGCGACAGTCGGTGCGCCGGTCTCGGTCGCGGGCGCGACGACGGACGGGCTGGGCTTCCCGGGCCGCGAGGAAGGTCTGACGGCGGTGGCCACGGCGCTGGTGTACTGAGGGTTCCCCTTTCACGCTCGGGGACGCTGCACTCACCTGACGTCTGCAACTGGCTCTCTGTGTGACGCGGGCAATAAAGGCGTGTGGCGTCAGCCCGTGCAGGCGCAGGGCACCGGTTCCCGCCCACTACCCTGGTGGGGTGAGCATTCGCCTGCACGACACCGCCTCCGGTCAGGTCCGTGACTTCGTCCCGATCACACCGGGCTGCGTCTCGATCTACCTGTGCGGAGCGACCGTCCAGGCCGCGCCGCACATCGGTCACATCCGTTCCGGCCTCAACTTCGACATCATGCGCCGGTGGTTCGCCCACCGCGGCTACGACGTCACCTTCGTCCGGAACGTGACCGACATCGACGACAAGATCATCGCCAAGTCGCGTCAGTCGGGCCTGCCCTGGTGGCAGATCGGCTACGCCAACGAGCGTGCCTTCAACGACGGCTACGCCGCCCTCGGGTGCCTGCCGCCCACGGCCGAGCCGCGGGCGACCGGGCACGTCACCGAGATGATCGAGATGATGCAGTCGCTCATCGAGCGCGGTCACGCCTACGCGACCCCCGAGGGCAACGTCTACTTCTCCGTCACCTCGTACCCGGACTACCTCGCGCTCTCGCACCAGGAGCTGGACAACCTCCGTCAGCCCGAGGGCGAGGGCGAGGTCGGCAAGCGTGACCCGCGCGACTTCGCCATGTGGAAGGCCACCAAGCCCGGCGAGCCCAGCTGGCCCACCCCGTGGGGCGACGGGCGCCCCGGCTGGCATCTGGAGTGCTCCGCGATGGCGCACAAGTACCTGGGCAGCAGCTTCGACATCCACGGCGGCGGCCGGGACCTGATCTTCCCGCACCACGAGAACGAGATCGCCCAGTCCAAGGCCTACGGCGACGACTTCGCCGCCTACTGGCTGCACAACGCCTGGGTGACCCTCAGCGGCGAGAAGATGAGCAAGTCGCTCGGCAACTCGGTGCTGGTCTCCGAGATGGTGGCCAACTGGCGTCCGATCGTGCTGCGCTACTACCTGGGCACGCCGCACTACCGGTCCACCATCGAGTACAGCGAGGAGGCGCTGCGCGAGGCGGAGACCGGGTTCGCCCGGATCGAGGGCTTCATCGAGCGCGTCCTCGAACTGCACGGCCAGGTCGAGCCGGCCGCGGACGTGCCGCCGGCGTTCGCGGAGGCGATGGACGAGGACTTCGGCGTGCCGGGCGCGATGGCGATCGTCCACACCGCCGTGCGGCAGGGCAACGCGGCGCTGGCCGCGGACGACAAGGAGAGCGCGGTCGCGCGTCTTGCCGAGGTCCGTGCCATGCTCGGAGTGCTGGGCATGGACCCGTTGGACCCGTTCTGGGCCGGTGCTGGCGCGGGCGCCGGGGACAACCTGCACGATGTGGTGGACTCGCTGGTCAGGCTGGTGCTGGAGCAGCGGCAGGCCGCGCGCGAGCGCAAGGACTGGGCGACGTCCGACGCCATCCGGGACCGGCTCTCCCAGGCCGGGCTCACCATCGAGGACCGGGCGGACGGTTCGCGCTGGACTCTCAGCAAGTAGCCGGTACCGCACCGCCGTAGAGCACGCAGCGCAGCCCGGAGCGGCAGCGCACAGGGCAACCCCGAAGCGAAGTAGCAGAGCGCGAAAGCGTAGAAGCAAGGAAGCAGGACAGCAGCCATGGCCGGCAACAGCCAGCGCAGGAACCGTCGTAACCCCGGGTCGAAGAAGGGCGCGTCGGTCGGCACGGGTGGCCACAGCCGTCGGGCGCTGGAGGGCAAGGGCCCGACGCCGCCCGCAGAGGCGCGCAAGGGCCACCCGAAGCAGCGTGCCGCCAACGCCGCCGCCAAGCGGGCCGCCGACGCGCGTGCGCGGTCCGGCACGCGCCGTGGCGGCGTCCAGGGCCGTACCGGCAAGGCCGGTACGGAGCTGGTCTACGGGCGCAACTCGGTAGTGGAGGCGCTGCAGGGCGACGTGCCCGCGTCCGCGCTCTACGTGCAGCAGTTCATCGACAACGACGAGCGTGTCCGTGAGGCGCTGAGCCTGGCGACCGAGCGCGGTGTCCCGCTGCTGGAGGCGCCGCGGCAGCAGCTCGACAACCTCGCCGAGGGCCACAACCACCAGGGCATGATCCTCCAGGTGCCGCCGTACGAGTACGCGCACCCGGACGACCTGCTCGCCGCCGCCGCGGTCAACCGCGACAACGCGCTGATCGTGGCGCTGGACGGCATCACCGACTCGCGCAACCTCGGTGCGGTCGTCCGTTCCGTCGCCGCGTTCGACGGGCACGGCGTGGTCGTCCCCGAGCGCCGCTCGGCCGGGATGACGGCGGGGGCGTGGAAGACCTCCTCGGGCGCTGCGGCGCGCGTGCCGGTCGCGCGCGCCAGCAACCTGACGCGTGCGCTGGAGTCGTACCAGAAGGCGGGTTGCTTCGTGGTCGGCCTGGCGGCCGACGGTGAGCACGACGTGGTCGACCTGGACGCGCTGACCGGACCGGTGGTCATCGTGATCGGTTCGGAGGGCAAGGGACTGTCCCGACTGGTCTCCGAGACCTGTGATCTGACGGTCCGTATCCCGATGCCGGGTCAGGCCGAGTCGCTCAACGCCGGTGTGGCGGCGGGCATCGTGCTCTACGAGGCCGCGCGCCTGCGCGCCACGGCAGCCAAGGCCGACAAGCCCGCGAAGTCGTCCAAGGCAGCCAAGACCGAGAAGGCGGCCAAGGCCGGCAAGGCCGACAAGGGCTGAGCCTTTTCGCCCGGGCCGTTTCACCTGGCCCGGTCGACCTGCTCCAGCTGACCTGGTCCCCGCCTGAACTCCCCGGTGGGGATGCGTCAATGGCCGGCCGCTACGGTGGCCGGCCTTACGCGTCGTGTGTCCGTTCGGAGTTCGGACGTGGCCGCTCTTGGCGGACTTTTGTCAACTCCGTCCACTTCCGTCAACCGGGAGTGTCCTTCCGGCCCTTCAGTCGGTTAGAGGAGCGTGGACACCAGAACACGTACCCGTCCCCGTCCCCGGGCGGCCTCCGCCGGTGGGGCCGATGCTGGTGAGGCGACGCTCAACACGGTCAAGGTGCCGTCGGACCCGACGCGGTTGAACATCACCACCGCGAGCTTCCGAGTGCGGTTCAGCCCACCCGAGGGGTCGTTGATCGCCCCGGGCCTCGTCGGCGCGATGTCGCGTGACTCCGCCCTGGTGGGGGCAGGCACGTTCGCCGGTCCGGCACGCGCGGGCGCTGCGGCGGGAGTTGCCGCCGGCGGAGCGGTCGGGATCCCCGGCTCCGTCGCCGTCCCCGGGCTGACGGGTGCGGTCGCCACGATGCCCCGCCGACGCGGGCGCGTGGTGCCGATCACCTACACCGGCCAACTCGACCTCGCCGTACCGCCGCGGGGCGTCCCTGCCCAGGCGGTCGGCCGGGCGTCCGAGGGCGGCGGCCGTGGCGTCGCGCTGGGCGACATGGAGTCGACCCAGCAGATGACCCAGGTCGACTTCGACGAGCTCGAGAACTACGAGGACTTCGCGGGCTTCTCCGGCTTTGCCGACCTCGACGGCGTCCGGGTCTTCGAGCCGGCAGCGCGGCGTCCTCCGCTTCCCGACACGCCCGCTGCCTCCACCGCGCAGCACCACGCCTGGTACCCGGGCAAGCGCGTCGACCTCGGCCTGGTGCTGCTGCCGCTGCGCGTCTTCCTCGGCTGCATCTCGGTCTACGCGGGCTTCAGCAAGCTCTGCGACCCCGTCTACTTCGACGGCGGCGCTCGCGGCTCGATGATGCACTGGCTGCAGGCCCTGCACCCGTGGAGCGTCGCGCAACCGCTGCTGGCGCTGGCCATGGACCACCCGGTGGGCGCGGGCCTGGTGGTGGCGTTCGTCCAGATCAACGTCGGCGTGCTGGCGATCCTCGGCCTGTGGCAGCGGGCCAGCGCGGCGGTGGCCATGATGCTGTCGGTCGCCCTGTTGGTGACGGTCAGTTGGCGCGCCGTGCCGGTCTACGACACGCCGGAGATCATCTTTCTGGCCGCATGGAGCCCGCTGCTGCTGGCTGGTGCGCCGATGTTCTCGCTGGACGGCTGGCTGCACCTGGAGGCGTGGCGTCGGCTCGGCGAGCACGCGGAGGTGCAGCAGTTGCGGCGCCGAGTGCTGCGGCGCGGGGTGGTGCTGGCGACGGTCGTCATCGGCACGACCTTCCTGCTGGGTTCCGTGCTGGGCGCGGCAGTTCGCGCCTCGCACGTGAGCCAGACCACCTCGGTCCCGTCCGAGACGCCCACGCCCTCGCCGAGCCAGTCCACGCCGAGCGACGTCTGGCCGAGTGGAGCGATTCCGGTCCCGGTGGCCTCCGTGCCGACGAGCGGCAAGTCGGGCCACTCCGGCCCGGGCTCGGCGAGCGCCAAGCCGTCGCCGTCCAGCTCGCACAAGCACCACAGCGGCAGCACGGGGGCGACGTCGTCCACGTCCTCGTCGTCGTCCCTGGGCAGCTCGCCCACCGGCTACGGCACGGGGGGCAGTTCCGGCTCCAGTTCCGGCACGAGCGGCTCCAGCCGCTCGCACAAGCCGAGTCCCGGGCAGAGCCCGGGCAACCCCAACGGCGTGATCGGCGGCCTGCTGGGGTAGCCCGCAGAGCGCGTACGCGGCAGGTAGAAGGGCAGAGGGGCAGACGGGCAGAAGGGAAGGGCGGGGAACCGGTCACCGGTTCCCCGCCCTTCCCTTCTGTGCCTCTGTGTCCCTACGCGTCCCCAGGCGCTCCTACGCGTCCTTAGGCGTCCGCCTCCACGGCGGCACGGGTCGACGCGAGCTCCTTGGCGGCCTCGTGGAGGTCCTTGGCGGTGTCGATGGCGCGCCAGTAGACACCCTGCGGGAGCTCGTAGCCGGAGAGGCGGTGCTCACGCGCCAAGCGGGGGAAGGTGGTCCGCTCGTGGTCGCCGAGGTCCGGCAGCATGCCCGCGAAGTCGGCGGAGAAGACGTAGACGCCCGCGTTGATCAGGTAGGGCGACGGCGGGGACTCGATGAAGTCCAGGATGTTGCCGAACTGGTCCACGTCCACGGTGCCCCACGGCAGGCGGGGACGGGCCAGGGCGAGCGTCGCGTGGGCGTCGCGGGCGGTGTGGAAGTCCGCCATGTCGCGGAGCGGGAACCGGGTCCAGATGTCGCCGTTGGTGGCGTACCAGGGCTCGCTGTGGCGCGGCAGCGACGCCGCCGCGAACTTCAGGCCGCCGCCGCGTCCCAGCGGCTCGGTCTCGACGACCGTGGTGACGTTCAGCGGCAGGTCGGCGGCCTTCAGCCAGTCCTGCAGGACGTCCGCGAGGTAACCACAGGAGATGACGACGTCGGTGACGCCCTCCTCCGCCAGCCACTGCAGCTGGTGGCCGACGATCGGGACGCCGGTTCCGGGGATCTCGATCATCGGCTTGGGCCGGGTGTCGGTGTAGGGGCGGAGGCGGGAGCCCTGTCCGCCGGCCAGGATGACGGCCTGGGTCACGGTGGGCGCTGCCAGCGGCGACTGCCCGGCTGAGGGGATGAGATTCTCGTCGGTCATGGCGCCACCCTAGGCCCTGTGGGCGGAGGTGTACGCCGGTGCCAGGAGCAGCCCCGACGGGCGGCCGACGCGGGAACCCTGAGCACCGGTGAAACCGGTACCCAGGGTTCTGTGGGGGGCGCGCCAGGGTCGGGCCGGGGTCCGGCGGGGTCCGGCCTGGGTCAGGCCGTCGGAGACAGGGATCCGGCGGCGAAGGAGGCGTCGCAGACGGGGCGGGCGTAGGTGAGCGCCTTCTGCACGTCGCCGTGGTACTTGCGGACGGCGGCCTGGCCGAGGTCCCGCGCGATGGAGGAGCAGAACGCCCGCAGCGACGGCTGGCGGTCCATGGTGCTCTCCAGGTCGTCGAGGGCGACGCCGGGGTTCCTGGTCGTCAACTCCCGCAGCAGGCGTGCCCGGAGGGCGTCCTGCGGCGCGGTGCTGTCGCCCTGCGCGGGGGCGGGCTGGGCGGCTGCGGCGGTCAGCGACTGGACGTCGGCGTTTGCCGATGGGGCCCAGGAGACGCGGGCCACCGCGAGGGTGCCGGTCGTCACCAGGACGAGCGGCAGGACGAAGGCAAGTGATCGGCCGATGCGGCGGGCTAGCTGCTTCACGACGGCGATGCTAGCGACCTGTGATGATTTGGCGACATTGCGTCACTCCAACGAGTGAGTATCGCGCCGGAATTCTCCCGAAAAGCCCGAAGCCGCCCGGGGGAACGGGCGGCTTCGACGCCTTGCTTCGGAGTGCGTCTGACGTCGGTTGTCTCCGGTTGTCTCCGATGTGGGACCGACCCGGACGTCAGTCGCCCAGACGGGTGCCCGTCTTGGTGGAGAACAGGTGACGCTCGCCCTCGCGCGGCACGACGTGCAGCACGTCGCCACGCAGCGGGACGGACCGGCCGCCGACCCGGACGACCAGGTCCTTCGTCTCCTCGCCGACGGTCGCGGAGCCGTAGACGTAGCCGTCGGCGCCGAGCTCCTCGACGACGTTGACGGTCACGGCCAGGCCGGTGCCGCCCTTGGCGAGCGCGTCGCCCTCGGAGACCACGTCGAGGTGCTCCGGGCGGACGCCGAGCGTGAGCGTGGTGTCCCCGGCGGCGGAGGCCTCGGCCAGCGCCTCGCGGGAGACCGGGACCACGATGCCCCCGAACTGCACGCCGCCGTCGACGATCGGGACCTCGATCAGGTTCATCGCGGGCGAGCCGATGAAGCCGGCGACGAAGAGGTTGGCGGGCCGGTCGTACATGTTGCGCGGGGTGTCGACCTGCTGCAGCAGACCGTCCTTGAGGACCGCGACCCGGTCGCCCATCGTCATGGCCTCGACCTGGTCGTGGGTGACGTAGACGGTGGTGATGCCGAGGCGGCGCTGGAGCGAGGCGATCTGCGTACGCGTCTGCACGCGGAGCTTCGCGTCCAGGTTGGACAGCGGCTCGTCCATCAGGAAGACCTGCGGCTCACGCACGATGGCGCGACCCATGGCGACACGCTGACGCTGACCGCCGGACAGCGCCTTCGGCTTGCGGTCCAGGTACTCGGTCAGGTCGAGGATCTTCGCGGCCTCCTCCACCTTCTGGCGGATCTCGGCCTTGTTCACGCCGGCGATCTTGAGGGCGAAGCCCATGTTCTCGGCGACGGACATGTGGGGGTACAGCGCGTAGTTCTGGAACACCATGGCGATGTTCCGGTCCTTGGGCGGGAGGTGGGTGACGTCTCGGTCACCGATGCGAATGGCCCCGCCGTTCACGTCCTCCAGTCCGGCCAGCATGCGCAGGCTGGTGGACTTGCCACAGCCGGAGGGGCCGACCAGGACGAGGAACTCCCCGTCCGCGATCTCCAGGTCGAGCGCGTCGACCGCGGGCTTCTCTCCACCGGGGTAGACACGGGTGGCCTTGTCGAACGTCACCGTAGGCATGGTTCTGCTCCACTTCACCGGCAGGAACGTGCCGGACGATCCGAGTAAAGGGGGTGGGGTGGTATGAAGTTGTGGCCCTGCTCGCCCCGCCTGCGCCCCGCACACGTCCGCCGGAGCGGCACGGTTCACCGGGAGGTCTAGTCCACATCGCAGAGTGAACTTCAGGCGACGGTACCGGTCGGACCATCCGCTTGTCAGCCCCTCGCGCACGACCAATTCCGCACCACGCCCACCCTCCCCGCCCGGTACACTGCCAAGCGCGCCTCCTTAGCTCAGTTGGCCAGAGCACCGCTCTTGTAAGGCGGTGCTCATCGCCCGGCTTGGGCCGGGAGGCCCGACAAACTGCCTGGTCAGAGGCCCTTCCGTCGAGACGATGGAAGGGCCTCTGTCGTTACAGCACGCATTCAGCACGCATCAGGCCGCCGAGGCGAGTCCGCCGGTCTCCAGAGCGGCGAGCTGCTCGGCGAGCTGCTGGGCCTTCCGCGCCGCCTTCTCGGCCTTCTTCCTGGCCTTCTCCAGCGCCTTGGTCCGCTGGGCGTCGAGACGGTCGGAGACCTCGTCCAGGCGGTCGGGCCAGAGGTGACCGTACGTGTCCAGGGTCAGCGTCGCGGTCTTGTGGCCGAGCATGGTCTGGACCACCTTGACGTCGGCTCCGCTGGCGATCGCCAGCGAGGCCGCAGTGTGCCGAAGCTTGTGCAGGGTGATTCCCATGTCGCCCAGCCCGGCCGTTACCAGTGCGGTCTTGTAGTGCCGGCGCATGAAGTTCCGGTACATCAAGACACCGCCCAGCGGAGCAGTGAAGAGATATTCCTCCGGGTCTCTCTCGGCGATTACAAGTGCCAGCTCCTTCACTAGGAACGCTGGAATGGGAACCGACCTTCGCTCGTGATTTTTGGTGCTGTCCTCAAGATAGAGCTTGCCTTTGTCGGAACCCCAGGCTTGGGCGATTCGAACGCGCCTGGTTTTCAGGTCAACATGCTTGATCTGAATGGCCGTCACCTCACCCCATCGGACACCGGTGTAAGCCAGGAAGAGAATGAGAGGCCGGTATTCAGCACAGGCTTCTGCAAGCGCTTCAACCTGCACATCGGTCAAGTAGATGTGTTCGGCGGGCGTGTACCGGGGGAGCGGCACCCCGATAGCAGGGTTGTATGCAATTTTCTTCGTCCGTACTGCGAATCCGAGGACGCCCTTAAGGACAACCCAGATCTTCCTGATGGTCGCCGCGCTCAGAGGTGAAGCAGCGGCGACGGAGTCCGCCATGATGTTGCCCAGCCAGGTCACGATGTCTTCGTGCTGCACATCGGCAACCGCGGTGGTGCCCCAGCGGGGAATGACGTGGAGGTCCAGGACGCCCCGATACCGGGCGCGGCTCGATCGACGGAGATCGACCTTTGAGGCGAACCAGGCTTCGGCGATCTCGGCCACCTTGGTACGTCCGGCCCGAGGGTCTCGGTACGTTCCGAGACCAAAAGAGCTCTCGACTTCGGTTCGCTTGGATTCGGCGTCAACCTTCCGAAGGAAGGTGAGCATCCGCTCCTTCCCGCTCGGGTCGTACCAGCGAACTCGGAATCGGCCCGGAGGCTTGCGCCCAGTCGTCTTCGCCTTCGCGACGGCCTTCTTATAGGCGGCGTGGTTAATGCGGTCTTCTATCCATACGCGGGACATAAATCACCTGGATCTGGTTTGCAGTGTTCATGGTCATATCCATTCCTTCTTTCTGCCCGTTTCGAATGAGCGGCTTCTGCCGCATTTCGGGTTGCATGGTTTGTGTTGGGCCCGCACTTGCGCCGGAGTGGTGGCCGCTCCGGGTAGGTGGATGAGTCAGGGCCCGGTGCCTGCGCTTGGGATCAGGCCGGCCGTGGGATCGGCCGAACGCCGAGGGCAGGGTTGCTGGCCAGGTGTCCGTGCCGGACGCCAAACTCCAAGGCACGCTTGAGCGTTGCCAGGATGCCGTTGATCGTGGCGAGGCTCAGGTGACCCTCGGCGCGAAGCGCCGAGACCAAGTGCTCAATGTCCGCTCGGGTGATCGTGATGGCGAGCTTGGCCCCGAGGCGCGGCAGTGTGTGCAGGTCGAGCGGTCTGCGGTTGGGCAGCCTCGGCGGCGCGAGCGGCCGGGTGGGCCTCACCGGCATTGCGGACCAGAGGTCGACCAGACGGTTGAGCGTCAACGGAGCCCGGCCGTACGCGATATCGGCTTGTATGGCTCTCGCAAGGTCCCGAGTCGCCACGCTCAAGCTGCGGAGGTGGCCTGTCTCGGTGCGCCAGCGGATGCGGTAGCGGGCCGGCGGCGTGCGGCCAGCCGTACGAGCACGCGCGACGGCCTTCTGGTAGTCCGCGTGCTTACCGCGGTCCTCGATCCGAGCGTGGAACATGGTCTTCTACCAATCGTTGATGGGTGCATGCCATAACATCGCCTCTTCTCTGCCCGTGCGGATGCGGGACCGGTTGGTCGCGCAATCGGGTTTGCTGAACTGGCGTCGCGGCCGTGCCGGACGCCCGTGTGGTGTAGGGCCTACTTCGCGCTGGTCTCGCCTGGCCTCAGCAGCGCGGCAAGCTCCTCCGGGCTCGCGCCCGATTGGACGGCGGCGTTGATCTTCTCCAGGGTCGCCGCCATCTCCGAGTTGAAGGACTCGGCCAGCGCCGCGGCCCGGTCCTGGAGCACGGAGCGGGTGAGGTCGGCGATGGCCTGCTGACCGTCGTTGGCCGGCATCCGCTGGAGAGTCGCCGAGTAGAACTGCCGAGAGTCACTCTCGGGCAGCGCTCTCTGCCCGCAGAACCACTCCATCAGCAACTCCGGGTCGCTCACTGCTAGTTCGGGAGTCAGCTGGAGCTTCGTCCCTGGCTCGGCGCTGTCGGGCAGGCCCAGCAGGTGGACTGGAGCGATGTCCAGTACCACCGCCAGGACCACGACTTCGTCGATCGACAATTCGCGCCGTCGAAAGCCGTCCGCACCTCGGCGGCCGGTCTCGATGTTGCTCAGCGCGGGGGCCGTCAGCTTGGTCGCACCAGCCTCATGGCATGCGGCTGCCAGTTGTTTCGTGGTCCACCCGCGTCGAGTGCGGGCTTCCTTCAACCGGAGCGCTGCCGCGTCGCTCACCGACAGGGTCGGTGGAGCCGAGCCGCTGGACATCTGGCCTCCTTGCTCGTCGTATCGGCGACTCTACCCATCATCTCTCGATTGTGCAATCGACAAGCGTCGGACCCGCGCTGCCATGTCGATTCGGCAAGCAGCTCGCCAGTCTCCTCGCCGAACAGGTCTTTGGGCTTGCATGTGCGTCGAATCGACAAGTTCATGCGTCGCATTGACAACTCGGCCAAGTGTGGTTGATGCTCATCCCGGTTGTTCAAACGACGACTCTGGTTGTCGAAATGACGAACGAGATGAGATGTGAGTACTCATGAGTACGGACAGGCTGTGGACTTTGGACGAGGTCGCGACGTTCCTCGGTGTGCCGAAGCAGTCGGTGTACCAGATGAACTGGAAGGGCACCGGCCCGCGGAGCTACAAGGTCGGGCGGCACCGGCGGTACGACCCAAGCGATGTGCGGGCGTGGCTGGACACCCGCTCGTCCGACGCCGGGAGCAACCGATGAAGCGGCCGATGACCTCTGCGGATGAAGCCTGCCGCCGCCCCTGGTGGTCGTTGGAGCAAGCCGCCTCCTACCTCGGGATCACAGCCGCCGACCTGCGGTATCTGGGCACGGTCGGCATCGGCCCCAGGTACATCGAGACGTTCGAGGCGCGGAAGTACCGGCCGGCTGACGTCCGGCTGTGGGCGGCCACCGGTCTCACGCGCGACAGCCGCGGTTGGAACGGGGAGGCGCGTTGACCGGCGATCAGATCGCCCGCCTCTCCGACGGATCACCTCCCGGCCCGAGCGGACCGAACGGGTCGTCCCGGCCTCCCTGAACGTGAGTCCGTTCAACAGGCGAACGCCGGGCCTCCGCCGGGAGGACCGAAGACCAACCATTGCAGGAGCTCATCATGCAGACCTTCACCCACGACCGTTACGCGGACCAGCCGCCGCACGCCTGGATCGGCCGTCACTGGATCTCGACCGCCAAGGACGGATCGGGAGAGTACCTCCGCGGAGTGATCATCGACATTCGCCCGGGAGGCGTGAGAGTGAAATGGCCGTCCTCGACTGAGTGGGCTGCCACCGACAAGGGCAGCCTCGCCAGAGGCTGAGAACAGACAGAAGGCCGGCGTGCCCCCACAGTCCTACGGTGGGGCGCGCCGGCCTTCTGCTGTGCCGGTCTTGAGAGTGGTTCAGCCGTTAGCGCCAAGGAATGATCTCGGGTTCCGGCGCATGCTGGTGGTGCGCCCCGGCCTCGGCGGAAGTGCTGGCTCTGCTAGTGAGCGCCCGAGCGCCTGAGCGCCCGGCACGGGGCGTCAGCACCGCAGGCGGTCCTTCAGCTGATCACTTCTCAGCCGCTTCCCCAGATCACGCACTCGGTCTGGTGGGCCGTGGTGATGACAACAGTGCCGCCGATCGAGATCCGCCGGGTGCGGGTGACCGTGCAGCAGCTCGGCAGAGGCTCGGGCGGTGCGGGGCGCGGGACCTCGGCGCTGGGCCAGAACAACACGGCGTCGTCCCCCGGCTCGCGCAGCGTGGTGCCGAGCGCGGCAACGCGGGAACGGCGTCGGCTCCTTCGGGGTCCTCGTCGGTTCATCGCCCCAGGATGCCCGGACGAGACGCTTGGTGGGGTTGGCTTTCACCCGCTTGCGCGTACGGCTTTCACCAGGTGGCACCAGAGACGCTGGGGCAGCCGGGCGATCTTCGCCTGGCTGCCCCCTTCGTCCCGCTGACCAGGAGTTCCAGTCGGCATTCTCAACGGCGGCGCCACCACAGCGCGCGGCTGCGGGGCCGATCCGGGGCGGCCGGCTCGCTGACGGGCTCGCGGAGGGCTGCGATCGTCTCGGCGTCCCAGCGGGCGCGGTGGGGAGCCCGATCCCAACTGGTGGATGGCGCCGCAGTGACGAGCACTCCCTCTCCGATGTCGTCAGCCAGGGTGAAGCCGGAGTTCTGAAGCTCGGTGGTCAGCATCTGGGAAGCCAGGAAGAGCGCCGTCGTGGCGCTGATCCGGTCCGACTCACACAGCCGCACCGTGAACGGGACCGTGGGCGGGGTGAGCGGCTGCGGGCCAAGGTTCCATGTCAGGACGACGCCTTCGGCTCGCGTGCCGAGGGCGAGGCCAGTGGTGCCGGGCTCGGTGAGCGTGTATCCGACGTCGTGCAGGGCCGTGCGAACTGCGTCGTACAGGTGCTGGTGGTGCTGGTCATACATACGGTGAGCCTCGCTGCTTCGCTCGCGATAGTTCAGAGGGTGTCGCGCATCAAGGCCACCACGGCAGTGCCGTACGACCGGGCCCTGGCCCAGACTGCATGCTCGTCCTGGCCGGCCTGTCGCCACTCGTCCAACCGGTCCTCCCCGACGCGCATCCCGAGTCGCGGATCAAGCAGCAGGCGGACTTTCCAGCCGGTCTTCAAGCTCAACCGTGGGGTGGCCGGTACCGATGTGCCGGACTGTTCGGCGGCCACAACCTGGGAGTGCCAGGTTCACCGGCGCAGGGCGGAGCGCCACTGCACGAAGAAGATCAGTGTGCACACTGCCAGAACTGCCGTGATGGGCTCCTGCATCCACCTGGTGTCCGACTCCGTGCGGCACAGGATCAGCGACACCGCAGTGCTAGCAGCCCAGGCGACCCAGTAGCCGTAGCGCTGGCTACCGGTGATTCGCCAGGCGACCGCCGCAGCGCTGAGCACCAGGCCGGCGGATGGCCAGAACAGCCAGGACGAGCCCAGCAGCGCCAGGGTGGCACACATCACGCTGCCGCCGACCAGGCCAGCTATTAGCCGGAGGTTCTGGCGCAGTTCCACCTCGCGGGTCTGCCTCACGGTCGTCTCCTCTCGGACGCTCCATCAAGGGCCCATCCCGCTGGCGTCATGTGTCACAGCTCAGACAAATCATCCGGGCACCCACACATCGTCGCAGGTTGCTGCGGTTCTGGATGACAAGCCGGATCGCCTACGAGGGGACGATGCGGCGGAACGCGACCGCCTGCTGGTCCCAGTAGCCGCCACTGAAGTGGGTGATCTGGATGTCCTTGCCTGTGCGGGGGGCATCAAGGACGAGGTCTGACCCCAGGTACATGCCGACGTGGCCGGGGTTGGTGGGGGTGCCGTCGGAGCCGGCCACGAAGATCAGGTCGCCGGGCTTCAGTTGGGCGGCAGAGTAAATGGGCGTTCCGTCGTACACCTGCTCGTACGTGGTGCGGTGGATCGTGATCCCGGCGGCTTCGTAGGCCCGCATCATCAGGCCGGAGCAGTCGTAGCTCGGATCTCCGGTGCCGCCCCACTGGTAGGGCATGCCCCGCTTGCTGATGCCGAACTGGATCGCCGTGACGACCTGCACCGGCGTGCCGACCGGAAGTGAGAACCCGGCGGGGAGGGCAACGGGATTGGTGATGGCCTGGCCGTTGCCGTCCCCGGTGGCGCCAGCACAGTTCGCCGCGCCACCGCTCACGGTTCCGACCAGTCTCTTCGCCAGGTCCTCCCACTTCGCGTAGGCGTCCGGGTAGGCGCTTCTCTGTACGCGCTGGGCGGCCTGCGTAACCGAAAGGGCTTCCCAGCCGGGCACCTTCACCAGGGCGGCGAAGAACGCCTTCGATGCGTAGACCGGATCGACGAGCTGGGCAGGAGAGCCCCACCCCTGCGACGGGCGCTGCTGGAAGAGGCCGACGGAGTCCAGGTCGCCGTTGGGCCTGTTGATCAGGGTGCTCTCCTGCATGGCGGTGGCGATGGCGATCACCGCTGCCTGCGGTGGCAGTCCCAGGCCGCCGGAGACCTGGTAGATGATCGCGGCGTTGTTGATCTGCTCACTGGTCAGCGACTGGCCGTCCGCGGTGATCGTTCCCGGCGCTACGGGTGTCACACAGCCCACGCCCCCCACGTTGAGGGTGGGGGTCACGGCGGAAGCGCCGCCGGCCGTAAGGGCGATGCTGATGACGAGGCCGAATGGGACAGCCACGCCAGCAGTGCAAGCCTGCACGATCTTCTTCACGAGCCACCCCTACGCGCGGGCCCGAGACGCGGCTGCTCGGTACGAGAAGCAAGACCGCCAAGGCCGTTGATTTACTCCAGCTAATTCTGAGTCGGCCAACCATAGGCTCACGTCAATGGCGCGGGTCAACTGGAATCAATGTGATTCCTGATACATGGCAACTGGAGTGAAGATCGCCAGGCGGATCGCGACCAGCCGTCGGGGGAGAGGCTGGTGGGGCGAGGCGCAGGTGCGGCCGTGAACGCGGTTCAGTGGTGTGCAGGGCCAGCCGAGACGAGCGAGTGCTCCTGGTGCCGTTCGAGGGCCACCACGGCATTGCGTACCGCCGCGCTCTTTCGCGCGGCAGCGACCCGTCGCAGCCACCGCGCCTCGTCAGCGAGTTCGGCAGCCCCGTGAGCAGGAAGGTCCGCAGGGCCGCTCTCTGGAGCGGCGCCACGTTCCCGCGCCCGCAGTCCGAGCCCGATCCACACCGCCTGTGCCGCCGCCTCGAAGTCGTCGCCGCGCAGGCCGGCCGCTGACAGGCTCGACCTGATTGCCCGCCAGTCCTCGCAGCTGACGTACTGGCGAAGCAGCAGCGCGGCGTCTCTGATCTCGATCGTTCGCCGCAAGAGGCGGATGCTGAGGTACCGGACCCTGGTGAGGTCATCGAGGAGAGTCGGGGGTGTGCCGAGGACGACGCCGGGGACCGCGGTAGTCAGCTCGCTCCAGAGAGGCCGCAGGGCGAGCAGGTTCCGGATCTTGCTCAGGTTGTGTCGGCCGGCTTCCACCGTCGGTACCGAGATGCCGAGCACCATCAGCAGGACCGCGAGGATCAGGGGCGCTCGTGTGACGAAGAGCGCGAGGTTGTTGCCGCCAGGGATTCGAAGCCCGACCATCCAGGCCGTGAAGAGCGCGCACCGCCCCACCGTGAAGAGCGAGCCGGCCAAGGTGCCAGCCGTCATCAACCAGATGCCCACGTTCAGGCACCGGGAGGTAGCTTTGCCAACTGCTACCCACAGCATGCGGCTTGCGGCGATCATGGCGTACCCGAAGTAGACCTCGAAGGTCCCTACGGCGATGATCGCGGCTTTGTCGCCCTCGGCGGCCACGACGAACTCGCGGGCCTCCGGGCACGGGGCGGCGATGAACAGCACAGCAAGCAGTCCGATCGCGGTTGCCGCGAACGGCCGGCGAAAGCGGAGCATGCCGCTTGCGCTCGCTGGCGGGCTCACGGCAGCCACCCAGTCCAGCATGGCTGCACCGGAGCAGATGCCGAGGCTGTAGACGATCAAGCCTGACAGGTTGGCGATGCCGGCGAACCTGTCGGTGGCTGCGATTGCGGTCGGCAGGTGGGCGGTCATCGCCAGGCCGAGCCAGAGCAGTGCCCACCAGAGGGAGCGCTTGATCGGTGAGCGCCGAGCGCACGGAAGTCGCCAGATCACCACCAGCCACAGGAGGGCGATGGCGACCTGCTCAACCACAGCGTTCGTCCCGGAGGGGATGACCGAGTGCCTCGCCCAGGCGGTCGATGAGCTTGGAGGGCTTGCCGTCCACGCGGGCGTGCCCGAGACCGGCTCGCTCGATCAGGAGCGAAGCGA
The DNA here is from genome assembly GCF_041262505.1 of Streptacidiphilus sp. MAP5-3. Taxonomy (NCBI): domain Bacteria; kingdom Bacillati; phylum Actinomycetota; class Actinomycetes; order Kitasatosporales; family Streptomycetaceae; genus Streptacidiphilus; species Streptacidiphilus sp. MAP5-3. The sequence continues at coordinate 198,446 of NZ_JBGCCL010000008.1, read as the reverse complement.
CCATCTCGGCTTCGCGCTCCTCGATCTTTGAGTAGCTGTGCCGGGTCGCGAACATGTGCGCCAGGGCCGCTGGCTCCAGATCCGGGAGAGCCTGGCGCAGTGCTGTTGTGTCGAGGACTTCATCGGGGTAGTGGTCGCAGAGCATGTGACCGACCTCGTGAAGCGCGATGGCATCGCGGTGAAGCGGTGAGGTGCTCTGCTCGACGTAGATCTGGTCCTCGTCGTCCAGCTTGGTCCACCACCCATTGGGGAAGCCGTCGCCGGCTGCCAGCCCAGGCACGAGGAAGAGCTGGATGCGTCGGCCGCGGTGTTCGCCGACCGACGCCAGAAACTGGGGCAGATCAAAGGGCTGGGGAACTGGCAGTCCTCGGACCCGCTCGTAGCAGGACGCGCGCAATCGCCTCAACTCGCGCATACAAGCCCTCCAGTTGCCCCCGGGCTCCAGGTCGCTGCAATGGCACAGCACCTGGCATCTCGCCCGGCCGTCAGTCAGCGTATGCGAACGATCGCGAAGGGTTGGCCGGAGGTATCGAATTGTGACGGTTCTGTGGGCGTGGCGATTGTCACTCGCTGGGCGTCTCGGCTTGATCGTCGCCGTCTGGGAGGCCCTCGACGGCTCGCGCCGCTTCGATCATCTGCGCGATGCCGGCCAGGCCGCGGGCTGAGAGGCCGTCCGCGCGCAGGACGAGCTGTCGAACCCCTTCATCGCGCAGTGCCGAGAGGACCCTCAGTTGCTCGTTGGTCCGCTCGGCTGCCTCGTCCTCGTAGAAGTACATCGGCGAGACGCCGAAGAACTTGGCGATGGCAGCGAGCCTGCTGTGCGTCGGGTCGGTGCGCTTGCCGGTTTTCAGTTGCCACAGGTAGGTGGCCGACAGCACCTGTTCGCCAGCATCGGCGTTGATCCGCTCCGCGACTTCGGCGTTGCTGTACGGGCCGCGGTCGGCCGGGTGGACGACCTTGAACAGGTGGTCGAGCCGGGCGGCGATCGTGCTCGGCTGCTCCTGTGCCGGTGTTCCTTCGTCGGTCATGGTGCCGGTGGACCCCCTCTGTGGACGTATATGACGACCCCTCATCGTCGCGCACAGTGACACTCATTAGCCAGTGTAAACAGAGAGTGTCGGCGTGAGGCTGATCACAGTGATTCTGGTTGACGGGGCGTATTCACTCCTGCGTATCTTTGCTCATCACCTCGTTAGCCAGAGTAAATCGCAGCTGTTCAGCGCGCGTACCTCGAAGCAAGCGGGCGATCCCTCACCGTCCGCCTGTCCGCTACTGCGGAGGCGACTTCCCGTAGCCGAGCCGGCCCCGCCGAGCGACGGCGCGCCCGCACTAGGAGTCCGGCTTGTCCACCTACCTGCACCTTGCCCAGTCGGCGCACACCTTGCTCGCTGATATCCAGAATCCCGCACCGGCTGACCCGACCAACGGCTCGAAGGGCGCGAACCTGCTGCTTTCCTACGCGAAGTGGGGAGCGCTGATCGCGTGCGCCGTGGCCGCCGTCGTCTCCGGTGGCCTCATGGGCATCGGCCACCTCAGCAACCGGCCGGACAGCGCGGAGAAGGGCAAGCGGGCTCTGGTTTGGTCCCTGGGTGGCGTCATCGTCACTGCCTGCGCGATCCCGGTGGTCAACACCGTCTTCGGCGCAGCGGCGTAGCAGAAACGTTCCTGCGAGCAATCAATGAGCAATCAGTTTCTCGACCGCCGCCCGCGTCGCAGGCTCCTCCCGCTCCTCCTTCTCGCGGTCGTCGGCCTCCTGGCCTTCGTCGCCGTTGGCGTGGCGATCGAATCCGGCGGTGCGCCACGTGGGCCCAAGATCTACACGCCGCCGGCCGCGATCCCACCGCCTGGCTCGGTGACTGGGGTCGGTCCGAGCGGGTCGCCCGCACCTGGCAACACCGGCCCGCTCCAACTCGTCCAGGGTGACAAGTTGATCAACGGCGTCTCCGTCGGATACCCCCACTCGATGATCGGCGCGGTCTCCGCCGCCGTCGAGTACTGGCGCCAGATCGGTTCCACTCTCGACCCCGACCGCGCCGCCGCTGTCGGCCGGCTGGTCGCCGATCCTTCGTGGTCCGACGCACCGCAGCAGCTGGCTGCCGGACCCACCGGCGCCCGCAAGGCCCTCGGTGTGGCGACGGATGGGCCCGCCCCGGCGGGTGCGTCGGTGATCCTCGCGCCAGTCGAGTACCAGCTGCGCTCGGTCTCCGCCGACAACGTCCAGGTGCTGCTGCTGGCCACCTACACCACCAGTTCGCCGGCCCAGGGGCCGCAGACGCGCATGGGGGTCTACCCGCTCGACCTGCACTGGGCGGCCTCCGGCGACTGGAAAATCCCGGCCCCGTCCGGCACCGACACCACCGACTACAGCAGCCTCGTCGCCGAGCCAGGGTCCGTCCAGGCATCGGTGAAGGGCTGGCAGGAGTTGAAGCGATGACCCCGGCCCGCACAAGCACCAGCAGCCGGGAGGCGACATGCCTTGCGGTCTGAGCGATCCGGTCAGCTGCGTCACCGGTCCCATACTCAACACGGTCGCTGGAGACGCCGTGAGCAGCATGGCGTCCTCGGCGTGGAACTCCATCTGCAAGTCCTTCGCTGACGCGTGCACCGAAGTCCTCAAGGCGTTCGCGAACGCCTTCGTGAAGATCCCGCCCATCGACCTCTCGGGCCACGGCATCCGCAGCGTCTACGCGATATCCCTCGGCCTCGCGAGCCTCATCGCGGCGCTGCTCCTCATCGGTCAGGTGATCCGGACCGCCATCACGCACGACGGCTCCGCCCTGGCCACCGCCTTCGTTGGCGTCGGCAAGGCCGCCCTGGCCTTCATGCTCACTCTGACCATCGCCTCCACCGCGCTGCTCGCAAGCGACGAGACCACCAAGTTCATCGTTGAGAGCACCTTCGACAGTCAGCAGGCGTTCAGCGACAAGATCGCCAAGCTGATCGCGTGGAGTCCGGGCAACAGCGCATCGCTTCTATTGATCTTCGCGATCCTCGGCATCCTGCTCACCATCGTCCTGTGGTTCGAGATGCTGATGCGCAACGCCGCCATCGCCGTGTTGATCGCCACCTCGCCGATCTCGGCAGCCGGCCAGGTCTCGCAGTCCACGAAGTCCTGGTGGAGCAAGCTGGTCAGCTCCACCGTCCAGCTGATCATCCTCAAGCCCATTGTGGCCCTGGTGTTCGCGCTCGGCTTCGGCCTGGCAGGTGACTCGCAGGACCTGTCGAGCACGCTCTCTGGCATGCTCGTGCTGCTGCTCGCAGCTCTGGCCTGGCCTTCCATCGCCCGGTTCTTCACCTTCGCCAGCGTGCAGGTGGGCGGGGGCGCTGGCCTTGCCGGGCTGCTCGGCTTCGCCGGCGGTCGTCTCAGTGCGGGCGGCGGTCCGGCGTCCGGCCCCTCTCCGGACACATTCGGCCAGGAGAGCGCCAGTCGCACGATGAGCAGCTTCGCCAGCAAGGGCGGAGGCGCTGCCGGTGGAGCAGCTTCCGGCGGTGCTGGGGCGGCGGCCGGAGGTGCCGGCGGTGCGGGGGCGGCGGCCGGGGGTGCCGCTGCTGCTGCCGGGCCGATCGGCATAGCCGCCGCTGCCGGTGTGAAGCTCGCCCAGCAGGCCGTCAACTCGTTGGCGGGCGGCATGGAGAAGATGGCCGGACACGCGGGCGTGCAGGGCGCGAATCCGTACGCGGCTCAGCCGGCCGGGTACGTCAACCGGCATGCGGGCGCTCCGCTGCCCACCAGCGGAGCCAGAGCGGACCAGTCGAAGCCGGACTGGTCTGGCCAGCAGGAGCAGCAGGAGCCGCAGGCCGAGCCGGTGGAGCCAGCCGGACAGCAGGCGGACCACCAGCAGGCACTCCAGGACACCACCCCGGAGCTGCCGGTCGCTGGTGCTCCGCGCAGCGACCCGCCCACGATCGAGATGCCCCCGGTGCCCGCTGGTCCGCCGACCGGTGCCACAGCCGCCAGCGCCGCACCCCCGGCAGGTCCCGCACCGCAGAGCGGCCCCGTACCGGGCCCCCCGCTCAGGGCACCCCAGCCCGGCAAACCGGGCACCGCCCCGTCGGCGTCCGGCACGGCGGCACCCACACCGACCCAGGCCCCCACGACCCGGCCGGCCTCCGGCGCAGCCCCGATCAGCGCCACCCGGCCAGCCCCCAGCACGCGGCCCGCAGCGGTCCAGGACCACGCGGCACCCGCACCAGCACCGGCCCCGTCGGACCGCCCCAGTGCGTCCCGACCCGAGGCCGCCCCGGTCGAGCGCCCCACCGCACCGCCCGCCACCACCACCCCTGACCAGCCCGAAGGAGGCGACAAGTCATGACCACCGAGACGGCTCCCAGCCGCACGTACTTCGGCTGGCAACAGGAGAAGGTCGCCTTCCTCTTCGGACTCAGCGTCCAGCGAGCCGCCATGCTCGGCGGCGCCGTCCTCGCGGCAATCTGGCCGTTCGCCATCTCGTACGTCCGGGCCGGCATCGTGACCTGGCCCCTTTCCCTTCTCCTCTTTCTACTCTCGTTCGTCCGGATCGCCGGCCGCACAGTTGACGAATGGGCGGTCGCCTTCGTGTCCTTCGAAATCCTCCGCTTCCGTGGGCAGAATCGCTTCCTCTCCGGTGCCTTCGCACCACGCAAGGCCGGTACGGACGAGCCGAAGATGGACCTGCCCGGCATCCTCGCCCCGCTGACAATCCTGGAAGCGGACGGCGGCAGCGGCGACCCGATCGCAGTGATCCACCACCAGTTCGACCGCACGTTCACGGCGGTCGCCCGGGTGCGCTTCCCCGGCATCGGCCTCGTTGATTCCCAGCGTCGCGAGCAGCGAGTGGCCAGCTGGGGCGAGCTGCTCAACAGCCAGTGCACGGAGGGCAATCCGATCATCCGGATTCAGGCGCTCCAGCGCCTGGTCCCGGAGTCCGGCGCCGCGCTCCAGCGCTGGCACACCGACCACGTCGCCACCGACGCGCCCACCGTCGCGGTGGACATCACCAGGTCGCTGCTGTCCACCGCCACCCTGGCCACCAGCCAGCGGGAGGCATACCTCGCGTTCACGATGGACGCCGCCCGCGCCGCCGGCCCCATCAAGGCGGCCGGTGGCGGCAACGCCGGAGCTGCCGCCGTCCTGGTTCGCCACCTGCGGGCCCTGACGTCCTCGATCGCCTCCGCGGATCTCCAGGTCGAGAGCTGGCTCAACCCGCGCGAGCTGGCCGAGGTCCTGCGGACCGCCTTCGATCCGGACTCCAGCCGGATGCTCGCAGAGCGACGGGCAGCGGCCACGGCAGCCGCGTTCCGCGGGCACGAGGTCCCCTTCGAGGCAGGGGTGGACCCAGCTGCGGCAGGCCCGTCCGCCGCTGAGAGCTGGCGCGGCCGGTATGAGCACGACGGCGCCGTGTCGGTCACCTACGCCGTCCTCAACTGGCCCAAGAACAAGGTGTACTCGACCGCCCTCGCCCCGCTGCTCGGCGAAGGCCAGTACCGCCGAGCGTTCAACCTGCACATCGAGCCCCGCGGCCCCCGCGCTGCCGAGCGCGAGGTAATGCAGGAACGCACCGCCCGCGAGGTCGCAGTCAGCATGCGACACAAGACCGGCCAGATCATCCCGGAGCACGAGAAGCAGGCCCTCCGCCGCGCTGAGGCCCAGGACGCTGAACGGGCCGCCGGCCACGGCCTGGTCCGCTACACCGCCTACTGCACCGTCACCGTCACCAACCCGGCCGAACTCGAAGACGCCTGCGCTGCCTTGGAGGCCGACGCCAACCAGGGCCGGATCGAACTCCAGCGGATGTGGATGGCCCAAGACGTGGGCTTCGCCCTCGGAGCACTGCCGGTCGGCATGGGTCTGCCCAAGAAGCGGGTGGCGTGATGTTCCGCCGACGTACCGCCGACCTCCCCGTTCTCGACCTGACCGAGGTGCTCGGCCGACCCGCCCCGGTAGCACCGAAGCCCGCGGCGGCGAAGAAGCCGAGGCAGCGCAAGGAACCGGTGGCGCCCCGGCGCGGCTACGCCCGCCCGTACGCCGGACGCGCGCCCAGGATGCCGAATGCCCCGGTGTTCAGGGGCAGCACCGGCCAGGTCCAGGGGCTGTACCCCTGGCTGTACGGGGCTTCCATGCCCCCGGCCGGCGCCTACATCGGCGTTGACTGCCTGGCCGGCGGGGCGTTCAGCTGCCACCCGATCGAGTGGCTGCACCGAGGGCTGATCACCAATCCCAACCTCTTGGTGACCGGCGTACCGGGTACCGGCAAGTCGGCGACCGTCAAGGTCCTCGCGACCCGGCTCGCCGCCTACGGCGTGCGCACCTTCGTGCTGGGCGACATCAAGAACGAGTACGCGCCGCTGGCCCGTGCGTTCGGCGTCGAGCCGGTCGAACTCGGCCCCGGGCTCCGGAACCGCCTGAACCCCTTGGACGCCGGCCCGTTGGGTTCGAACCTGCCCTCCGACCCGGAGGAGCTGCGCGAGCGCCTGGACGAGGTCCACCGCCGCCGGATCACCCTGCTCTCCTCCCTGCTGGTCATGCGGCTCGGCCGCAACCTGACGCCCACCGAGGAAGCCGCTCTCTCCCTCGCCATCCAGCACGCCTCCGGCCAGGCCACCGGAGCCAGCCACCTCGTAGACCCGACCATCCCGCAGGTCTGGGCCCTGCTGCGCGACCCGCTGCCCGAGATGGCCGAGGACCTGCGTGTCCGCGACGCCGACGTGACCGAGTTGCGGGAGATGATCCGGCCGGCCGCCGACGCGCTCGGCAACATGGTCCGAGGCAGTCTCTCCGGGCTGTTCGACGGGCCGACCACCGTGAGGCCGGACTTCGACGCGCCGATCCAGACCGTTGACCTGTCCCGGATCGACGGCCGCGGCGACGAGACCGTGGCCATGACCCTTGCGTGCGTGTCGAGTTGGGGCCAGGCGGCAATTGACGAGCCGGGCGGCCCCGTGCGCCTGGTCGTCCGCGACGAGCTGTGGCGCGCGATGCGAGTCCCGGCGATGATCCGCAAGCTCGACTCGGACCTTCGTCTCTCCCGCGCCCAGGGCACCATCCAGGTCCTGAGTACGCACCGATTGGCTGACTTTGAGGCTGTCGGTGCGCAGGGCAGCGAAGAGGTCAGCATCGCCCGCAACCTGATCGCGTCCTGCGACGTGCGGATCTGCCTGCGCCAGGACACCGCGCCGCTCGCCATGACGAGGGACGCGATTGGCTTGACCGACACGGAGTGCGCGCACATCGCCTCCTGGAGCGGCGAGCAGATCGGCCGCGCGATCTGGAAGATCGGCCGGACCTCCAGCCATGTGGTCCAGACCATTCTCAGTCCGATCGAGCGCCAGCTGTACTACACCAACGAGCGGATGGCTGTGTGAGATGGCCGCCGCCTCGAACTCCACCGTCGCCCGGCGGCCGGTGCTGGACGGCCCGTCGGACTACCTGATCGTCCTGCTGATCATCGCGGTGGTCACGGTCACTGCGGGGACCTGGGCCACCGGCCAGCTCGCCGGGCTGATCACCCACGCCACCTGGCCCGCCGTGCCGTTCGGCGACGCCTTCGCTGTCGCCAAGCAGCTCCCTCACCACCTGGACGACCCGAGGTCGGCCTGGCCCGCGCCGGTCCGCCGTGACCTGCCCGGTCCGGTCGGCTTCGCCGTCGCCAGCGTGATCGTCGCGTGCGCGGCGATCACGGCGGGTGCCTTCGCCCTGCGCCGTCTGCGCCGCAGCCGCTCGGTGCGCGGCTTCGCGTCCGCCACGCAGCTGTCGAAGACCCTTTCCACCGCGGCAGTCGTGAAGCGCGGGACCATCGTCCGGCCCTCCCTTAAGGGCCGCCGATTCACCGCCGACGACGTTGCGGTGCAGCTCGGCCGGACCATGGCCGGGATGCTGCTGTGGGTCTGCGTCGAGAACTCCGTGCTGATGCTGGCCGCCCCACGACAGGGAAAGACGAGTCAGGTGATCATCCCCTGGATTCGGGCCTGGCACGGCCCGATGCTGGTCACCAGCGTCCGCGGCGACGTGCTGGACGCGACCGCGCTGATCCGACGCGGCCTCGGCCCGACCCTGGCGATGGCGCCGACCGGCATGGTCGAGTGGCCGGACCAGGTGCAGTGGTCACCCACCAGCGGCTGCGAGAACTTCGGCAAGGCGATGCAGCGGGCCGACCTCATGGTCAAGATCGGCAAGAGCGAGACCACCGACAGCTCCGGCGCCGGCTTCTTCGGCGCCACCGCCACCTCCCTGCTCGCGGGTTGGCTGCACGCCGCAGCGATCGCCGGCCGCAGCATGGAGGACGTCCTGCGCTGGGGCTTCAACGCCCACGTGGAGGAACCGATCAAGCTGCTCGCCGAGTCCCACCGCGCGGAGCCAGGCGTCGCCGAGATGCTCGACAGCCTTTACCGGAACCCGGGCGATACCCGCGCGAACTTGTTCGCGACCGTCCAGACAGCCCTCACCCCACTGTTCTCGCCGCTGGCCCGCGCGACCTTCGTCCCCAAGGCCGGCAACGGCATCGACATCGAGGACTGGCTGCGGAGCAACGGCACCATCTACCTGCTCGTGGACAAGGAAGAGGCCACCGCACTCGCCCCGCTGATCAGCGCATTCGTCTCCGAAGTCTTCGGCACCGCCAAGCGCCTCGCCGACCGCTCACCCGGCGGCCGACTCGACCCGCCGCTGGGAGCACTGCTGGACGAGGTCGCCAACATGTCGCCGCTGCCCAACCTCCCCGACCTGATGAGCTTCGCGGGCGGTTCGGGCATCTACGTCGTCGCGGTGCTCCAGAACATGGCGCAGGCCCGCAAGACCTGGGGACGCGACGGGGCGGAGATGCTCTGGGGCAGCTCCACCGTCAAGATCGCCCTCGGCGGCCTGGGCGGCGACGAACTCGAAGAGTTTTCCAAACTCGCCGGGCTCTACCGCGAATCCCTGACGACCTACCAGAGCGGCAGCCACGGCACCACGATGCAGACCACCCTCCAGGACCGCAAGACCGTTACCCCGGACGAGATCCGCACCCTGGACGAGGAGCGTCGCGAAGCCCTGGTCATCCACGCCACCACCCCCATCACCAAGATCCGCATGCAGCGCCACTACGAAGGACCCGACCGCAAGGCGTACGAAGAGAGCATCGAGTGGTCGCGGCGCTACCGCGCGGGCGAACTCGACCCCCACGAGGTCGCCGCGTGACCCCGCGACCCGCATGGAGCGGGCGTCACGCCGAGCCGCGCTCCGCCGCCGACCGGCGCTGGGAATCCCGCTTCGACCGGCGCCACCACCAGGGCCTGCTCCGCCGCCCCGAGCCCCCGATCGACTGCACCCTGCGGTGGAGCGGGCCGGTTCGCGGAATCGACGGCGCGCTCTACCACGCCGGCGAGGACCACACCGGCGCCCCGGTGGTCGTCGTGTTCAGCCCCGGCTACCAGGAAACCGTCCCTGCGCTGTGGCCGACGGACGACTGGGCCGACCACCGCGCCCTCACCGAGGGCCGGTTCCTCCCCGTGAGCACCTGGCGGCCCTCGCGGGCCGACCACGAGGACCTGGTGCTGGCCTACCTCGTTCAACGCCCGCGCGAACTGGCCGACCTCAGAGGGTGGGTGCCGGTGGACGCGTTCACCACCCATGTTCGCTACGGCATCTACGAGGCGATGCTGGCACTGCACGCTGACGCCGAGCCGGTCACCCCCGCGACCATCGTGGACCGCGTCCGCAGGAGCACCGACGAGCTGTCTCCCCGCCTGGCGCGGCTGGTCACTGACACGATGGACACCTCCGCCTACCTGCGTCGCCTCAAGGTCACCCCGAGCACGTCGATCGAGGCACTCGACGCCGCCGTGCACCTCGTGATCGCCGACTGGAATGCGGTCTCGTTGGCCGACCGCGCAGACACGAGGCACCAGCTCACCCGGTGCCCGGACACCCTCTCCGGAGCCACCCGCATCCTGCCCGCCCAGCTCCAGGATCAGACATGACCGAGCCCGCGATCACGCCGATCGGCAGGGTCAAGCACAGGCCGCACGCCCGGATTCGACGCCTTCGCGGGCGCCGCGCCGACGGCGCGCCGACCAGCGGCACCAACTCCGCCAGCACCGAGGCGAGTCCTCGCACCAGGCTGGTTGAGTGGCACTCGATGACCGGGCCCGAGCGCATCGCGGCCTGGGGCGGCCTCTGTGACTGGGTGACCTGGCTCCACGACCGATACGAGCTGGCGGTGGAGTCGAGGCTGCCGCAATGCTGGGCCGAACACCCGGGGCTGATTGAGGAACTGTGGGCGCTCAAGGTCTGGCGGGAAGAGATCTACGGAGCCGGCCCCGAGCAGCAGGTCGGCCAGGCTGCCCGCTATTGGCATGCCGAGCTGCGCACGGTGGTGGCGAACGCGACCACCGTCTACGCGACGGCCTGCCGAACTGGGCACCGAAGCCCGGAGTTCAGGGCCGCCGAGACCCCGGACCTCCAAGAGCGCTGGACCACCGCCGATCCCTGGGCCGGGATTCCCAGCCGCCTGCTGGCTGCCCACGCGGACACCGCCGAAGCCGGTAGTCCGGACCGCCTCACCGCGGCCCAGATGGACGACGCCCGGGCCCGCGGCCTTGCCGCGCCGATCAGCCCCGGCATCCCCGAGTACGTACGGTTCGCCGACGCCTGGTGGGCCGTCGAGATCGGCGGCGCCTGGCTGCGCATCGTCACCGAGGAGCTGCTGGAGCGGCTCGACGACGCTGCTGCTCGGATGGCCGCCGCCGATGACGCCGCCCGCCGCTACAGGGAAGCCACCACCGGAACGAAGTCGAGGACGAACCGATGACCCACCCCAATCTCGTGCTCCGTGCCGAGCAGGCCGTCATCGGCTCGGCGCTACGCGACCGCCAGCGCTTGGACGACATCGCGTACCTCACCCCGGACCGCATGGCCCACCCCACCCACCGCGCCGTGCTGACCGCCTTGATCGAGTCGCGCACCAGCGACCCGACGGCGACGCCCGCCCGGCTGCCGGAGCTGATCGCGCAGCGCACGGCCATCACCGGAGTGCACGCCGACTACCTGCGGCGCCTCGCCGACGCCGCGCCGCAGCCGCGCAACATCGCCAGCTATGCCCGCATGGTCCAAGAGGCCGCCGTCCGCCGGGACCTCGCGCTGCACGTTGACCGGCTCCGTTCGACCGCCTCGGGCCTGCACGGACCAGACCCGGTGCTCGACCGGCTCACCCAGGCGATGCGCCGTACCGAGCAGACAGCTCCGGTGGCCAGGCTTAACGAGCCGGCCCCGCCTCCGTACGAGTCTTGGCCGCAGCCGGCCGGCGAGCAGCAAGTCCGGGTCGAGGTCCGCCTTGAGCGTCAGGACACCGTGCTCGCGGATCTGCTCCAGCACCCGGAGCAGATCCGGGAGGTCAGCAGTTGGCTGTACCCGGAGGTGTTCGAGGAAGGTCCGCGCCGTGAGGTCTACGAGGCCATCGTGGTCGTCGCCGAACGCGGCGAGCCGGTCGATCAGTTGACCGTCGAGTGGGAGGTCTACCGGCAGGACCCCCAGGCATATGAGGTGAAGGTGGAGGTGAGCGTCGAGGAGCGCCCCGACTACCTCACCCGCCTCGCCACCACGGCCGTCATCGTCGGTGCCGCAGTCGAACTCTCGGGGGAGATCATGGCCGAGGACATCAGGGCAAAGCTCGCCACCGACTTCGGCAACATCGACGCCACCACCCGCACACCCGGTCCGGAACTCAAGGCGAGCCTTGACGTCAGAGCGACCACGGCGGCCCCGCGTCAGGAGCCGGCGCCTCTCTTGCAACCGCCGCCGGTGCAGCAGACCCCCGTCATCCAGCCGAACATCCGGCCGTGAGGGGAACCGCGATGACCAACTCCGAAGTGGGCATGCTGGCAGACCTCAGCCACGCAGCCATGGACGCCGCCCTCGCCGACGGGACTGCTCAGTACCTCAGCGAGACGATCCGCGACTTCGCCCGGTATCGGGAGTCCTGGTGGATCTTCGACAGGGCAGGTTGGTGGGAGGTCACCCGAGCCGACGTCGCGGCCGGACTGGACCTGATGGAGGAGAACATGCGCCTCGCGGACCTGGCCGTGCAGCGCCACACCGGTTGAGCAGAGCCGCCCCCGCACCAAAGCCGAACGGTGCGGGGGCGACGCCGCGTTCCGTGCACCGTGACAGTGGCAGCGCGCGGGGCTTAGAGGGCGGCCGTGCCTTCGGTGTGCTCGGCGTCGTAGAACTCGGCGAACTCCGGCTGGCCGCCCTCCCAGGCGCGGTGCACAGCGGACCACTCCTCCTGGTTGAGGACGAGCTTGTCGTCCGCGTGGCCGTCGGCGTCGTCGCTGAGTTCCACGCCGCCGTCCGGAAGCCGCCTGATCGTCAGGTTGAGCGCGACGCCCTCGGTGGTGCCAGCGTCGTAGAACTCGGCGAACGGCGGCTCCTTCGTCTCGAAGGCGCGGTGGACAGCCGACCACGTCGCCGGCGTCAGACGAATCTGGTCGTTCTCGTGGCCGGGCTTGTCGTCGCCGAGTTCCACACAGCCGTCACGGAACCGCTTGATCGTCAAGCATCCGGTGTTTCCGTTGGAAGCGAACGACTTCACCCGGGCCGTGATGCTCTCGGTGCCGTCGTGGGCGTAGGGGTCGTGGGACATCGTCACAGCCAGTCTTTCAGACGTCGGTGCAGGAGATCGTTGGACTCTTCGGGCGAGAGAGCGAGCGCGGACAGGCGGGCCCAGGCTCGCTTGAAGCGGATCTCTTCGCGCTCCGACTCTTGCACAGTCCCTGCGGTAAGTGCCTCGGAGAACACATACGTTGGTGAATCTTCCTCGTCGAAGCTGTACCGCTTGACCCGGAAGAATACCCTGCCCGCTGCACCCGACGTCTTGGGGATGACGCGTAGGACAACATGACCTTGGGCTGTCAGGTCCTTGAGCAACGTCAACTGGGGAACCATCACGTCCGGGTCGGTCGAGCGCTCGAAGGCCGACTCGTGGACGATCGTGTGCACGTGCAGGGGTGGGTTATCGAACAACCGCTGCTGCCGGCGTCGATGGACTTCCAGCCACAGCTCCGCCTCGTCGGGGCTCGGCTGCTTCCAGTAGTACTGGGCGTTCTCCCGACGGGCGCTCGGGTGTTGAAGGAGGTAGCCAAAGCAGTCGTCGTCGATCTCCTCCAGGAGAGCCGCCTTGGCCTCGACCTCGATCTCACCGACCATCTGGTGATCGAGGATCTCGCGGAAGGGCGCCCACCAGTGGACCTTGGCCGCGCTCTCCCGCAGGTTCAGCAGACGCTGCCGGCGCGCCCCCTGAACGTCGTAGCCGTCGAGCAGGCGTTCCAGGGATCGCTCTGGGATGAGCTTGACGCCGTTCTCCCACTTGCTGATGTCGCTGGCGTCGAGCCCGGTCGCCGTGGCCACCTCGCGCAGCAAGCGTGTGCCACGGAGGGCTCCCAGCTCAACGCCCAGGGCGCCGGCGGCGATCGGTGAGAAGTGCGGGGGCACTCGATCCTCCCTTCTGGCTGACCGTCAGTCTCCTGCGCCGAGGGGGGCGTTGCAAGATTCGAGACTGACCCATTGGGTTACCCATTAGGGTTGCGCACGCGATGTGACCGGGTACACACTCGTCATCACTACGCAGCGCGGTCATCGCCCCACCATTGGTGATCATGTCGTGCACCTCGACAGCTGCACCCCACGCGATGGAGGCAGTCGTGCTGGCCCTGGAAGACAGACACGCTCACGTATTCGCGTCGAGCCAGTTTCCCGCAGCAGAGCTGTCCGTCCCCAAGGCCCGCCGGTTCGTCAAGAGCGCCTACGAGTGCTTCAAGGTGCCGACGGACACCGTCGAACTGATCGTCAGCGAACTCGTCACCAACGGAGTTCAACACACCCAACGTCCCGTACGTGTAACCCTGTTCACTCCTTCGAGTGGCTTGCTCCGCATCGAGGTTGCGGACACCAGCTCCGCGCCCCCCAGGCGACGGCAAGCCAGCCCCGACGACGAGAGCGGCCGAGGGATGGAACTCACGGAGGCGCTGTCCGAGTCGTTCGAGGTCGCGCTCATCCCCGGCGGGAAAGTGGTCTGCGTCTCGATCGCGGTCGAGGAGGCTTTCCCCACATGACCACCGGATTAGTAGCGATCGGGGTCGTCAACCCGTCTCCGGACGAGGCCCTGAATGCGGCGACTCGCCTGCTGGATGCCATGGACCAGCAGCACCTCAAGCGCTTGATGCTGCGCCTCGGGGAGCGCATCGGCGCGGAGGTCACCATCGACGGCCAGTGGGGCCTACCGAATGTGCTTGGGACCGATGCCCTGTGGGAGGGCGACGCCGGTCAGTCCACGTGCGCAGTCGGCAAGGAGGGGCGCCAGCTCCGGGTAGTACCCGCGGTCAACCGCTTGGAGCATCTCCGCCAGGGCGATCAGTTGGCCCACTCGCCCGGCGGGGGACTCCAGAACGTCCGCGAACTCTTGGCGGATGCGGTGTGCGACGGCGGGCACCAGCAGGCTGCTGACCCACAGGACCGCAGGGTCGTAGCCGACCGGCACCAGGCCCCAGCGTTCCCAGTCGAGGATCTTGAGCGGCGCGGCGGTCAGGTTGGCCCACTGGAGATCACCGTGCCCGGTGGTCCGCTCGATTTCGGCTGGGGCCGGGATACCGAGGTACTTCGGGAAGACCTCTTCGACCCATGTCTGGCGCAGAGTGATCTTCGTGCTCGGTGCTTCCGCGATGCCAGCCAGCGCGTTCCGCAGCCCGGTCCACCAGCCGTCGTCCAGGCCGGGGTCATCGCGGAGGTCCGGGGTTGAGGAGACCGCGGAACCTACCAGGTCGAAGACGTCCGCCTGGTAGAACCAGCCGGCCTCCGTCCAGTCCACGGTGTCGTGGAGCCGGGGGCGCGGGACGAATGCAGGGACGAACTGTTCAGCGCCGAGGGCGCCCTGGCCGGTCGGCCGGGGCGCCCGGTGACGGCTGCTTCTGGAGACCCGGAGCCAGTTGTTCTCGGACCGGCAGCCGATGGTGGTTCCGGAGGTGCCGAAGACTGGTGGTTCGGTGCACACGAGGCCGAGGAACGCGGCGGCTTTCTTGTGCGCTGTCGTCAGGTTGTGCCGGGTGTCGTCATCCGGCTGAAAGGACATCGAGCACCGTCCTGAGTCGCTCGTCGGGGATCGGCTGGGCGAGAGCTGCCCTGGCATCGTCCCAGTGCTGGCGGGTGCCGGTCGAGGTGAGGACGACGTCGAGCGCCAGGCACGCGCCGATGAGCTGGAACGCGGAGTTGTCGACCATCTCGCGCCCCAGAGGTCCGTAGTATTCCTTCATGCGTGGAGAGTTACCCGCAGTGCTGTATGTAAGCCCCACCCGAGCACGTCCAGCACGACGCCTGTGCCCCCGTTCGCGAAGGCAGTGCATCGCAACGGGGCTGTTCAAGACCCCACCCCAACACATCGGGGGATGCCCTACGCCCCGCGTGAGGCATGCTTCCTTCCACGCGCCCGGAGAACAGATGAAGGATGAATCACCCGCTGCGGACGACCTGGCAGCAAGCAAGGAGAGAAGCTGGCGCGAAGCAGCGGTCATCGACGCCGCCTTCACCTCCGGCGACCTCGACCAGGAGGGTTGGCACGAGGCCGTCCGCGCGCTCATCGAACCCGCGTACCTGGCTGCCGACAATCCCCGGGCCCAGTCGGGGCACAGCGGAGACGCGGCCCACTGGGAGCGCGCCCGCAGGCTCCTGGTCCGGGCGCTGCCGGCGTCCGGGGGCGACTTCCTCGACGTCGGCTGCGCCAACGGCCACCTCATGGAGACACTCACCGCCTGGGCTACTCAGGACGGCATTCACATCGAGCCATACGGGGTGGAGATCTCCGAGGCCCTGGCCGCGCTGGCCCGCGAGCGCTGCCCGCAGTGGAGCGGCCGGATCTGGCACGCGAACGCGATGGGCTGGGAGCCGTCCCGCACCTTCGCGATCGTCCGCACCGGTCTGGACTACGTCCCACCCCAACTGCGCGGCGCCTACGTCGAGCACCTGCTGACCCGGGTGGTGGCACCCGGTGGACGGCTGATCATCGGTGTCTTCAACGAGGAACGCGACCAGCACCTCCTGGAGCGTGAAATCACGGAGATGGGCCACCGCGTCGGTGGGCGCGTTACCGCCCCTCACCGCCACCCCGCCTTGCTGTACAAGGCGTTCTCGGTCGAGTCCCCATCCGCGCCAGGCTCCGCCCCTGCGGCATCCACGGAGGGGTGCTGAGGCTGGAGTCCGGCAACGGGGCGAAGCGGCACGAGTGGCGGATCGAGGAGCGGGGGTACCTCACCGCGGTTGGGGCGGCTAAGTAGGGATTAGGTCATGCGTGCGATTATTGGCGATCCAATGGGGCGGTTGCTGATACCTGGAGTGGCTCAAGATGCGCAGGGAGGAACCCCAGTGGGCTGTTCCGCGCTTCTTGTCGATCATTAGTTCGATAATATCGATGTTCCTCATCGTGGTTGTCAGTGGTGGCTTCTAATGTCATCCGTGGTGATGGAGCATCAGCTGGGGATGGGAGAGGGATGTCGTCGCGCTTTGAGGTGGGCCACCTCGTCGACTGCCCGGGGGCACCGGGAATCGGGCGTGTCGGCGAGATCCATGGAGACTCGCTGCGCGTCGACTTTTTTGAGTCCGTGGCCGAGCCTGCGGTCGAGTCGCTCCTCGCGTCACCGTCTCGGTGTCGCCGGGTGACGCTACCGGCCGAGACTCGCGTGTACTGGAGGAACCCCAGTACGGGGGAGTGGCGGGCCGGCCGTGTGAAGGGTGACCGGCTCCCTGAATACTTCGTACAGTTCCCGAACTCAGACTACGACTTTCCCGTACATGAGCACGATCTCCGCGTCCGCTGGGACAGGCCCGTCCGCGACCCGGTCCAGGTGCTGGCATCCGGCGGCAACGAGTCCGGTTACTTCCACGATGCCCGGCTACCGATGCTGCGCAGTCTGGTCGCGCAACGCGCAGCAAGCGCTAACGTGCCCGCTCTGCTCTCTGCGGCCGTGGAGATCTACCCACACCAGGTGCGCGCAGCACTGACCGTCCTTGCAGACCCTGTCCAGCGCTACCTTCTGGCGGACGAGGTTGGGCTTGGCAAGACAGTCGAAGCGGGCTATGTCATCCGGCAGACCATGATCGACAACCCGAGAGCCCGGATCACCGTCATCGCACCAGACGCGCTACGTCGGCAATGGGTGCGTGAGCTCACGGACAAGTTCTTCATCGAAGACTTTCCACAGGCGCGAGTGAAGTTCTCCTCGCACGAGACTCCGGAGAAGTGGCACCAGTACCACGACAGCGACCTCGTGGTGGTAGACGAAGCGCATGCGCTAGTTGAGGCTAGCGGTCCCGGAGAGTCCCCGTACCGTGAACTGTGCGAGTTGGCACATGCGTCGTCAAAGCTGCTACTCCTGTCTGCGACGCCAGTCACCTCTCACTACATCACTCACCTCGGACTACTGCACCTGCTGGATCCAGACCTGTACCGGTGGGACGACCGTGAGGCATTTGAACGACGGTACGCACTCCGGGCCGAGTTGGCCGACAGTGTGTATGGGCTCAATCCGGCTTTCACCTTCTTGCTTCCATCGACGATCGAGGGCATCCGGGGCCTGCTGCCACAGGACACACGCTTCGAGGTCTTGGCTGCGGGGGTCCTCGAACTCCTCGATGAGGACGATGACCTGCGCGATGAGGCCGATCGCCAGGAGATCATGGTTCGCGTCGAGGAGTTGCGAGCTCACATCAGCGAGACGTATCGCTTGCACCGTCGGGTGATCAGGCAGCGCCGTGCTCAGGTGCTTCGTGATGACCCAACGTCAGAGATGGAGCCGTATGAAGTTCGGGGCCGGGAAGAACCTGAGCTTCTCGAGTCCGAGATCTTCGGGCAACAGGCGGCTCAGGACTGCCTGCTCGAGTGGCGCACGGGCATCTGGGATCATCTACTCGACGAGGGTACGGAGGAGCAGCAGGCCTCGTACGCACTCGCTCTTGGTGTGCTCGCTTCCCGGGTATCAGGTCCGGCCGATGACTTTGTGGACGCGCTCCGCTGGCGGGTCCGGCGGGACGCGGCAGCGGGAGACCGCGCTGGTCTAACCGTGCCGGAGCGTCAGCTTCTCTCTGCACCTTGCCTGGTCGAAGAAGAGTCTCGGATCCTGGACGAGTTTGAGGGTCAGCTCACTGAGGCAGACCGGGATACCGATATCAAGGTGCTGGTGCACGCCTTGTTGCCGGTGCTGCGTCAAGGCGGCCGCATCGTGGTGTTCTGTGGTCCCGGAGGGCTGGCCGAGAACCTTGCCGAGCGGCTGCGTACGCAGTTCCCCAGGGCGTCAATCGGCTCGCACACGCGCAGTGCCGGCGTGGAGGAGTCTGAACAGGCTGTCGTCGAGTGGAGCGCTCCGGCTGCCAAGAAGCCCACCCGCGTGCTCATCGCTGACCTGTCCGCCGAGGACGGGCTGAACCTGCAACTGGCTGACGCGGTCGTTCATCTCCGCCTGCCATGGTCCCCGAACAGGCTTGAGCAGCGTCTGGGTCGGATCGATCGGTATCGCGGAGTCAGGTCCGCCGGGCAGGCTACGCCGGCCCGCCAGTATGTCTTGCGTGGATCTGCCGGGGCGGAGTCTTTCCACGATGCCTGGCTATCGGTGCTAATTCATGGCTACGAGATCTTTTCTGAGTCGGCGTCAACGCTTCAGGACGCTATCGCCCAAGGGCTGGCTGACGTATGGGGAGTAGCTCTACGGGAAGGCCCAGACGGGTTCCCCAGGGCTGAGGAGCGCGTTCGCGAAGAAATGGGCGAAGCGCGTCGTCAGATCGACAAGATGGACATGCTGGAGGCCATCCACGAGACCTCCACCGAGGAGCGTGACATCGCATCTGCGCTCGGGGAAATCGAGTGGCAATGGCACAGCATGCGAGACGCCTTGCTGCGATACGCCGGGGACAGTGAGGGAGGGATCAAGTTCCGGCACTACGAGCGCACGGTGGATGGCTGCCCACGCGAAGTCTTCGACCTCGACTCTTCACATCCGCTGATCGCTCCCCGACTCTACGTCCGCGAGCGCTCTCTGCTGTCCCGCACGATGGCCCAGGCGACGTTCAACCGTTCTGCTGCGCTGCGGGCACCCGGCACTCGGTTGTTCCGCATCGGCAACCCCTTCATTGACATGCTGGGTGCCGTCATCGCTGTCGATGACCGAGGCCAGGCGGCGGCGTTTCGGCGTATCGACGGCGACTACAGGGGAGAACCGCTGCCGTACTTTGGATTCGACTTTCTGGTGGAAGCGGACACCTCTGCCGCACTGAGGCTTGTTGCCGACCGTTTGGAGGCGCAGACCGCGCTGCGGCGCCAGGCCGACCGCATCCTTCCGCCATTCATGCTCAAGGTGTGGATTCCGGCTGGAAGCGATGAGGCACTCGTCAGCGGGAGAGTCCGCAACTGGCTGGACGAGAAGTACGACAACCGCAGGGATGAGAACTTCAATGCCCAGCGGATCCGTGACTTGACCGACATCTTCGGCGGCTGGAGGGGCTACCGGAGCTCCGCGGCAGCGGCCGAACAAGGAGCTCGACGGGAGTTGGCAAAGGCCACCGACCTGACCGCCCGCTGCTCTCAGGCCCAGGAACAGGCCCGACGCGTGCTCGCCGTGGCGAAGGCTCAGGCAGAGGCTCGCGAAGCAGCAGGCCACCTGGTGGGGGATGCCGAAAGTTACCTCCGGGACGTGACGGTGACGAACGCATTGGTAGAGGGACTCTCGCGCCCGATCGTACGTGTGGTCTCGGTTACCTGTGTGGTGCGCAGCCAACGGGAGAGGAAGACGAGTGACGCGTGATACGTGGGCGGGAGCCCAAGCGCTATTCAACTCCTGGCCGGATGTGGCGACACACACGTTCGATACGGGCACTCTGCGCCGGCTCGGCGATGCGCTCGCCGGCCTCGCCACGAATGAAGCAGGCTGGCGCGATGTGGCAGCGCTGACCCGGCAGATCCTGCTCGAAGCGCACGCACGCGGCAACACCTCGCGGCTCGAGGTGCCTGTGGACCCGCTGCTTCCCAGCCGCGACCAGTGGCAAGAGGTCCACTGCCAGACCCTGCCGTCGACTCGAGGGCTCCGGGTCTCCGCGCTGCCGTGGCACCCGGAAGTGCCGAGCGGGAAGGCGGAACAGGCCGCAGACGACGACCTGCGGCAGGTACACCTGGGACTTGAATCGCCGCACCGACGGCGACTTGAGCACTGCTCGGCCGATCCTTTTTGGACCGAGGCCCTGGGCTATGAGCACTACCTCTCAATCGGGCAGCGTCAGGCGGCGCGAGCGGTTGCCCTCGCGCCGCCTGGTAGCACAACGATCGTCTGCCTGCCGACAGGGCACGGGAAGACCGAGGTCGCGCTCGCACCCGCCCTGCTTGCGAGCGCACGCAGCGGGGTGTCCGTCATGGTGGTCCCCACGGTGGTCCTGGCGCTCGACATGGAGCGCCGCACCCAGAAGGTCCTCGCGAACGGGGGTCGGCAGAGCCCTACCGGCCGCTACGCATACATCGGCGGTCTCGCTGACGATCTCAAACGCGAGATGCGCGACGACGTGCGCACCGGACGGCAACGATTGCTCTTTACCTCACCAGAAGCTTTGGTCTCCAGTCTTAAGGAACCCTTGGAGGACGCAGCCGAAGCCGGTCTGCTGAAGTATTTCGTCATCGACGAGGCGCATCTCGTCGAACAGTGGGGCAGCAGCTTTCGCCCAGAGTTCCAGACGATGTCCAGCCAGCGCCGGACCTGGCTCAGCACTGCCCCCCAGGGGCTAGAACCCATGACTGTGGCGATGAGCGCAACGCTTACCGAGCAGCAGGTGAACTCATTGGAGAACCTGTTTGCCGGCCCCCAGCCTGCTGAGATCGTGTGGGCGTCAGGGCTGCGTCACGAGCCGAGTTACTACATTGATGCTCGCGATGATGAGGAGGGGCGCCAGGCCGCAGTTCTACGATCACTCTCTCTCTTGCCACGGCCGTTGGCACTGTATGTCACGAAGGTCGACGACGCGGAGGCCTGGACCGAGCGCTTGCGGAGGTCAGGGTTCGCGCGGGTCACGTGCGTGACCGGGAACTCGAACGACGAAGAACGCCGTAGGGCGCTCGAAGGTTGGAGCGGAAGGACCTCCGGCGCCGCGGGGCGCACGCGCTTCGACATCGTGGTGGGCACCTCCGCCTTCGGCCTAGGCATCGATCTTCCCGACGTCAGAACCGTGGTGCATGCCTGCCTTCCGGAAACGGTCGATCGGTACTACCAGGAGGTCGGCCGGGGCGGTCGCGACGGTGCTCCTTCGTTGGCATGTCTCGTGTCGGGGCCCGGGGACGAGTCCGTGGCCAAGGGCATCAACCGGAGTGCAGTGATCACGGCGAGGCGGGCGTTGGAGCGGTGGGAGTGGATGTTCCGCCCGGACGAGCACCTGGGTGCCAACCGCTATCGCGTCAGTCTCGATGCACACCCGGGAGACATGAGCGAGGGTTATGAACGCAATCGAGAGTGGAACATCCGCACGCTGAACCTCATGGTTCGAGCCGGCCTGGTGCGTCTTCACGCCCCCGAGCCGCCCCAGCGCCTCGAAGAGGAGCCGGACGTGGTGTGGCGAGCCAGGTTGGGAGCCTTCTACGCGACGATCGCCACACGTGTCGACGTCTCGCTCGAGGATATTCAGACGAACGTTGGCGACCACTTTGTCAAGAGATTCGATGCGGCTCGCAGCGCGTTGTTGTCCGAGCAGAGGTCGGCCCTGACGCACCTGCAGGCGGCCCTAAGAGGTGACCGTTGCATCGGAGACGTCCTAGGCGCGTACTACCGAGTGCCTCGTCCCCGCGGAAGCCTTCGAACGGGAATCACATGCCGCGGGTGTCCACGCTGTCGGGCGGACGGGGGGCCTGGAGAAGACGGGTTCTACCGCCTGGCGGCGGTACCGCGCCCACCAGTGCCGTTCGCGCTGGGGCGCCCGGAGGATCCCCTCGCGCACTACCGCGGTGACCTGCAGTTTCTGAGCCTGTGGTGGGATGGTGAGCAGGAACGACGGGACCTCGTCCCACAGTTGCTGAAGATGCTCACCCGGCGAGGCATGGCTGTGGTGGGTGGACCGGGCTTGGACGCCCGCACCGTGACACGGCTTCAACGGGACTCACTGCCCCGTCCTGTCATCGTGGACACCGACCACGACCTGTTGAACAGCTACCCAGGACCGGTGCTGTGGCTGCTGGACGACGACGCCGCCAAGTTGGATGACGCAGTGTCAACTCGTTTTGAGGCCGGAGACGTAACCTACCTTCTCCACCCGAAGCGCGTGGAGCACCCCGACCGGCCGGGCCTATCATTGATCGACATCCACCGAGCGAACATCTCGGTTCGCGCTGCTCTGGAGGCGCTCTGATGGCCCTGATCAACGTTGAGGGATCTCTGCCTTCTCCCATGTGGGCGGTGGTTCGGTTCCTCAGCTTCATGAAGAAGCCCGTTCCAGTCGATCAGTGCAGAGCGCTGCTGAGCCCGTCCTCCCTCTCCTCGGACGACGGAGCGACTGACAGAACGTTTGACTTGGCTGTCAGCACGCTCCGAGGACTTGGCCTGGTGAGCGTCGAGGAAGGCAGTGGTGACCTCAGGCTTGCAGACGTCCTGCGGGATCTCGGGCAGGAGGACCTTGATGCTTACACAAGGTTGCTCCGCGACGCCGTCCTCGCGCCTGATCGCAACACTGGACTGGCCGATAGCGCCGACCAATCCGGGCCGCGGGACCTCACTCGGGCGCTGGCGTGGTTCCTGTCCCTGGACCCGATGGACCCACCAGTGAACTGGGAGAGTGCCCAGTTGCAGCAGCAGGGCGCCTTGAAGCCTGAGGTCGGCTCCCTCTTCAGCAACGACATCCGATGGCAGCGCTTCGGGTATTGGGCGCCGGCGCTCGGCCTGGCAGCCCGACCGCTCATCCCAAGCAGTGGCAGCAGCCCGCTGACGCCTGACTGCACACCGGCGGTCCGCCAGGCCGTGTTCGAACGGTGGCAACCCGGGATGCACGTCAACGCGGTTGAGACTCTTCTGGCCCTGCGCGGCGCGTTGCCCGTTCTCCCGGGCGGCGGCTACGCACAGGCACTGGGGATCACCAGCCCGGGAGAGACCGCAGCCGGTACGGCGCTGTCGTTCGCCCTGCTGCGCGGTGAGGACGAGGGCTGGCTCCGCTTTGAAAGCAACGCCGACGCGCGTCGCGTGCTGAGCCTCCATGACCCCGAGCGGCCTCTGAGCCCCCGCTACGTGAGCGACATCACGATCCTGGAGGACCACCGTGGCTGACTTCCGAGGCTATCTCTGTTGGGATCCCGCGACGGCGGCCACCACGATCAACACCGAGGCCGTCAGCCCTCCGCGTGCTGTCTTTCTGGCCACCCATGTGCCACTGCGCATCCAGCGGGCCCGGCCGGAAGGCCGCACCCTTGTGAAGGAAGGCCGCCCCGTTGACG
Source organism: Streptacidiphilus sp. MAP5-3 (assembly GCF_041262505.1). Taxonomy (NCBI): domain Bacteria; kingdom Bacillati; phylum Actinomycetota; class Actinomycetes; order Kitasatosporales; family Streptomycetaceae; genus Streptacidiphilus; species Streptacidiphilus sp. MAP5-3. The sequence goes on along the minus strand of NZ_JBGCCL010000008.1, from coordinate 175,005 downwards.
AGCAGGTTGTCCTTAAGGACTTCCTGACGCGGAAGTCGGACACCGGAGCCCTGCTAATGCCGATCGTCGGCGATTCGGGATCCGGAAAGTCCCATCTCGTACGCTGGGTGAAAGAGCACATCCCCTCCACGGACAAGCGGCAGGTTATCTACCTCGAAAAGGCCAAAACCAGCCTCCGAGGTGTCATCGAGTCGTTGCTCGCGGAGATCGAAACAGGTGATCTGGCCCAACTGAAGGCAGACCTTGATAAGTTCACCGCAGATGTCGACCAGCCCGCGCTGGCCCGGCGGCTCCTGAACGCGCTCGAGGAGGTCCTCGCAGCAACCACGAGCAAGGATGTCTCCGGACCGGCGCGTGCACTGACAGGACCCCGCGGGCTGGCCGTAATTCTGCAGGACCCGCATGTCAGGGAGTACATGCTGGCCTCCGGCAGATACATTCCCCAACTGGCCGACCAACTCCTGAACGACAGGAGGGACGGCAGCGCCGAGCGTCCGCAGGGCTTTACCACAGATGACCTGCCGTTGGACATCGCCGACGTCAAGTTGGCAGCAAGGGTTACCCAGGACCTGCTAGGTCAGTTGATGACCAGGGGTGACCTCCAGGCCTCTGCGGTGGACCTGCTCAACCAGCACCTGGAGCCGGCTGTCAAGAATGCGGCCAACCTCGGCACGGGACGCCTGCAGGACGCGATGGTGGAGGTCCGCCGGGAGTACGCCAGGCAGGGCAAGGAGATCATTCTTCTCATCGAAGACTTTGCCCTTATCCAGGGCGTGCAGCGTGACCTTCTCGATGCGGTGGTCGAGGCGGCCAACCGAGACGGGAGGACGATCCTCGCACCGATCCGAACTCTGATGGCGGTGACTACGGGCTACTTCCGCGAACTGCCGGAGACAGCGCTCACCCGAGTTCGAGCGACCACTGGATACGTCTACGACCTCGATGTGCCCTATGACAAGGACGACAACGGAGCAGCCCAGATCACGTCGTTTGTGGGCCACTACCTCAACGCAGCCCGCATCGGTCGCGATGATCTGGAGCGCATAGACGACAGCGCTACGCCCAACTTCTGCGAGAGTTGCCCCCTACAGGCCCGATGCCATGACGCCTTCGGTGCTACAGCCGAAGGCCATGGCCTCTACCCCTTCAACGAGCCGGCGCTGATCCGCGCAGTCCACTCGACAGCCCCGAAGAATGAGCCGTGGGCTTTCGTCCCACGCACCGTGTTGGGCAGCGTGGTGCGACCTGTGCTGGTGGAACACGCCAGTAGCCTCAGGGAAGGAGAGTTCCCAAGCCCCCGCTTCCGCGAGCAGTTCCCCACAGCCTCGATTGATCACGCCTTGAGTGGGGCCGTGCGCGAGAGCGTTGACGACAGTGACCACGTCGACGCTGAACGGCGGAAACTGACGCTCGAGTTCTGGGGAGACGCGCCACAGCACGCAGCGGCACTGGACGCGAAGCTCCTCCAGGCGTTCTCCATGGCACCCTTGAGTGCCTCAGGCCGCATCACCCCGGCGGACACGGCCAACCACGGGCCGCAGCGGAGCTCACACTCCGCGCCTGCCCCCGCGCCATCTGCACCAGATACTGCTCTGCCGAAGTCCCTCCTGGCCCGACTCCAGTCCGCCGAGGACTGGATCTCGCGCGATCGAACGCTGGAGCAAGTCACAGCCCGCGAGATCCGAGGGGTAGTCGCGGAAGCGGTGGTCCAACGCTACCGGTGGACCACGCCGCTGATGCAGGCCCAGTCGTCGAAGCTTCTGACCAGTGCGTGGCCACGCGACTCGAGGACAGTCTCAATCGAGGATGCTGTAGGGGAAGGACGCGCCGAGGCGGCGCGTCCCGAGATCCGATTCGACCGCAAGGCTGCGAACAGCGAGTTCTTCAAGAGCGTCCTGTGCGCCAAGCACGGGCGCGGCCGGGCGCGGGCCGAGGACATCCGCCGTCTGAGCCGGTACGCGGACCTGTATTCAGACGCACTAACCTCCGCAGTCCAACGGCACTTGGAGATCTCGGACGACGAACTCGTCCTGGGGATAAGGGCCTCGCTGCTCGGGGCTGCTCTCGCTGGCCGGGCCTGGCCCGGGCTCGATGACGCGGCACTGCTGTCCGTAGTCCTGGACGAGGGGCGGACCTGGACCCGCGCGGATATTGGACTTCGCACCAGGCAGTGGAACGAAACTCTGGCACGACACTTGAAGGCACGACCGGCCTTGGTCGAGCGGATCAGGACAAGCATGGGTATCGCGCAGGGCAGTACGGGTGCCGTCAAGATGATCGATGCCGCTCGGGCAGTGCCGCTGCTCCGCCAGGCCGCGTCCGAATGGAACTGGGACATCGAGGGATTGGTGGTGCCCACATGGGTCAGGCCTGCGGTGATTGGGTTCGCGTCGTGGATGACCTCCGTTGACGATCAGGCCGCTCTCCTTCGAGAGCGTCTCCATGAGGTCCGGTCACGCCAGCCACGCGGCACCGCAAGCAGTCACACGCTCTCCGCGATTCGGGGCGCGCTGACATCTGCGCGAGAGGTGGGACTTCCACTGGCCACCAGCGACGCCGAGCGCATCGAGTCACTCATCCTGCGTGTGCAGGATGCTGACTGGAAGGTCATCTCGGAGCTGGAAGACGATCTGGAGAAGGCAGCCGGCCCGAACCGCTCCGAAGGAGCTCAGCGGACCGCCCTCGTCGTCGCAGCCGTCCGGGAGCGAGGGGACGCGTTCGAGGACATCCGCCAGATCCTCGTCGCAGCCGATGCCTGGCTCGACGAGGCCCTGAACAGCGCGGAGTCCCGGAGCGGCGAGGCCGGCGACAGCGCGGCACTAGGGGTTCAGGAACTGCTCAACGAGTGGCGTGAACTGGCCGTGGCAAGGGGCGATGAACAGTGAGCGAGATGTCGGTATACGACAAGGCGACGCAACTTCAGAACCACGCCCGCCGTCTAGCGGCAGGCGCTGCCGGAGATCGAGAGGCGGGCAGGATCGCCGAGCGCATCGCAGAACTGAGGGTGCAGCTGAACGAACTCCGTCAACAGATCAGTGTGGCCCGCGCACTGCAGGCCCAAGGGGCCTACGACTTCGCCAGGCTCTCTGACGTGGAGGATGGCCGCGTCGGGTTCGAACGCAAGGCGCAGCCTGGGGCACTGCCTTCGAACGATGTGTTCAAGACCGCCAGACAGAAGGTCAAGGCCGCTACCCAGCGCGCGGAGAGCGAGGTCCAGGCCGCTTGGTCGACCTGGTCCAATGACCGCCTGAGCGCTCTTCCTCTGGCCAGGATCCCCATGCTGCCCCCAGACGAGCAGCAGGTGGCCCGCGAACGCCGCGCAGAACTGGAGCGCGCCGCCAAGAACGGCAAGGCCACCACGTCGGGCATCGCCGTGTTTGCAGCCACAAGTGCCGCACTGGCTGAGATGCTGCACGACGCCCAAGACCCACCAGACGAGTTGCTGGCGCTCCTGGACAGGCTGGGGAAGCGGCCCGTCTCACTGCGCGAAGTGACAGACGAGGAGATCGCGTTGCTGCGGGCATACGCGATCGACGACCAGATCGGATTGCTGAGGAAGGGCGCGTGACCCAGCGCATCAACAGTGATTTCGCCAACGAACTCCTCAACCGCTTGGAGGATCTAGAACTCCCCCTTCTCGCATGGGGCATGACCGAGGGTGCGCTCGCCGAGACGGAAGTCCTCACGGTCATCGAGGAGACCCTCACGTGCCACCCGACGCCGCCAGCAGACACGACGGCCGACGATGTGCTCGATCAATGCCGGGACATGGCCCTGCTGTTCTGCGTGCCCGGAAGCTCCCCACCTCGCTACCGAACACGCCTGGCCGAGTCGCTGCGCCTGACGGCAGGGCTACGTCAGCTGTTCGCCCCACGCAGTTGGGCGGGTCCGCCCGAAGCCGGATGGTGGCAGCACGGGAAGCGACTGGTCGCTGACTACCGGCTGCACATTGCTCCGCGGCGCTACCCTCGGCGCGACATCGAGGCAGCCACAGTTCTCCAAGAGTTGGCATCCCTCACCGGATGGGAAGAGGTCCAGCAGTACATCGCGGCTGCCCAGCTCCAAGGGCGCTCCTTGGCCCGTTTCCAGGTGGATGCCTCTAAAGCCATCTTCGCCTCATTGGGACAGCCCCAGTCCAAAGGACTGATCATCGGCGCCGGAACCGGCAGCGGTAAGACACTCGCGTTCTACCTCCCGGCATTCGCCGCGATGGCACAAGAGGCTCGCCCCGGTTCCGCCCGCGTGCACACGCTCGCTCTGTACCCGCGCAAGGAACTGCTACGCGACCAACTCCGCGAGGCAGTCCGCACCGCCGACATGATCGGCGACGCGCTACACCGGGCCGGCCGTCGGCCCCTGCGGATCGGCGCCTTGTACGGCGACACTCCCTGGAACGCTCGCGATCGCAGGCTGGAGGCCGGCGCGAACGCTTCGGGCGCATGGACGAGGAAGCGCGGCGGGGCGGTATGTCCGTACCTGACTTGTCCTCAGTGTGAGACTGGCGACTTGCTGTGGTCCGACGAGGACCGGAGGGAAGAAAAGGAGGTGCTGACGTGCGTTAAGTGCCGCCACACAATCCCTCACGGGAGCATTGCCCTGACTCGGGACTCTCTTCGCAGGACGCCGCCCGATCTGCTCTTCACTACGACGGAGATGCTCAACCGGAACAGCGCGAATCCCGATCTGGAAGGCTTGCTGGGCTGGCGGGGCGGGAGCCCGCCGGCTCTCGTGCTGCTCGATGAGGTTCACACGTACTCCGGCATGCATGGCGCACAGGTAGCCCTGCTGCTGCGTCGTTGGCGCAAGGCAACCCGAAGGACGATGACCTTCGTCGGGCTGAGCGCAACCCTTAAGGACGCCGACCGGTTCTTCGCAGAACTCGTGGGGCTGCGCGCCAGCGATGTGGAATCCATCGAACCGAGCGTCACAGACATGGTGGCTGAGGGCCGCGAGTACGCGATCGCCCTGCGCGGCGACCCGGTCGCCGGTGCGAGCCTGCTGTCGACCTCGATCCAGACCGCGATGCTGTACGGGCGGGTCCTGGACCCGGATAGCGAACGGTTCCTCTTCGGTTCCACTGGCTTCCTGTTCACGGACGATCTGGACGTCACCAACCGCTTCTATGACGACCTGCGGGACGCAGAGGGAGGGCAATCGCGCTCTGGTGGACGCGCTGGTGCCAAGCCGGTGCTCGCCGGGCTGAGGGCGGTGGAGCGGCCTGAACATGCCGCGCGCTACCGTGACGGCCAGTCCTGGGATGTGGTGGAGCAGGTCGGGCACGACCTTGATCCGGGCCTGCGCCGTGGTGAACTGCGCATCGGACGAACCTCCTCACAGGACGTGGGCGTCGATCTCGGGGCCGATCTCACCGTTGCCACCGCCTCGCTGGAGGTCGGCTTCAACGACCCGCGTGTCGGGCTGGTAATGCAGCACAAGGCTCCGCGCGACGCTGCAGCCTTCATCCAGCGACGCGGCCGGGCCGGCCGTCAGAGGGGCACTCGCCCGATCACGGTGATCACACTTTCCGACTACGGCCGCGACCGCCTCGCCTATCAGGCCTACGAGACGCTGTTCGCCCCACAGGTGCCTATACGGCGGCTACCTATCGGGAACCGGTTCGTCCTGAAAATCCAGGCGGCCCAGGCGCTCCTGGACTGGCTCGGCCAAAAACTACGGTCCCGCAGAGTATGGGCGGATCCCCGTGTGCTTCTCGCGGCTCCGAGGAATGGCCTCCGCTCCGAAGACGACCAGGCCCGCGAACTGCTCGCCACCCTCCTGCAGACTCTCCTGGACGACCCACGTCTCCAGGACGATCTCGCCAACCACCTGCGCAGCGCGCTGCAGGTCAGTGCCGATGAGGCGCAGGCCCTACTGTGGGAGCAGCCGCGGTCGCTCCTACTCGGAGTCGTGCCCACCACTCTGCGCCGCGTAGGCAACCGCTGGAAGTCCCTACGCGACGACCCCGGGGCGACGCGCGGGAGTTTGCTGCCCGAGTATGTGACCCGGTCGCTGTTCGAGCCGCTGAATCTGCCCGAAGTGGAGCTCGAACTGCCCTTTGATGGAGGGGAGTCGGACGAGCGGCTTCCCATCGCCAAGGCGCTTAGGGAGGCCGTGCCCGGCCGAGTGAGCCGACGCTATGGTCATCGGCGTGACGAACATCGAACCTGGCTACCGATGCCGGAGCCAGGCAGGAGCGAACTGGACCTGCTGCAACTCGTTGCCAGCGGCACTCCCGAAGGCCCCTGGCGCCCGCACGGAGTCGACGGCGAGATCGAGGTGGTACGACCCCACCGGCTGATTCTGCAGAGTCCGCCAGCTGACATCACTGACCGCTCCCAGGGAACTCCCTGGTGGCACACCGAGATTGTCGTCCCCGACGACGCACCGCCCAGTCCCGGCGACCTGCCCGATCCTTCTCCCTGGCGGCAGCGCGTCGCCGGCATCGGCTTCGCAACGCACGCCGCCGGAAACCCGGTCGAGGTCCGACGCATGACGACCGGAGCAGAGTGCGACATCAACTACGAACGCGGTCGCAGCGAGAGCCGCACCGTCCGCTACACCCTGCGGGGGCGTCCTGCCGCATTGGGCTTCCGGCTGGGAGTTGACGCCGTACGCATCAGTGTGACCCCAATTGACCTCTCGGATCCTGCAGTACTCAACTACCTGACTTCGCCGCAGTGGCGGTCCCTCGCATTTGCCAGGGCCGTCGCCGAAGATCCCGCCCTCGCCGAACTGGCGAACTCCTTTCAGCGTGACCGACTGGCGCAGGTCTACCTCACTGCCTTTGCTCTCGCCGGCCTCGACGGGGATCGCACCAGCGAGGAGATCAGCACTGAACTAGCAGCCGGCTCATGGAGGCTGGACCTTCCGGAGATCTTCCGGGTGCTGTATCGCGAAGCCGATTCAACCGGTCACGGTGTGGACAATGACCGACTGGTCACCGCTCTGACCGAACTGGCGCGTGATCAGCGAGTCATCGATGCCCTCAACCGGGCCGGGCAGCTGCTGGTCGCGCCGGACATTGCGGTGCGCACCGCGGACCTGGCACTACGTGTGTACAACGACACTCTGGCTGCCGCCATCCTTGCTGCGGCGCTGCGCGCCTGCCCAGACGCGCAGGATGGCGATTTGATTGTCGATGTGTTGCCCGGGGCCGACTCCGGGAATCCAGCGGTGGTCTGGTTGAGTGAGACTTCCATCGGCGGTCTGGGCGTGGTCGAACAGTTTGTCCGCTCGTACACCGAGGATCCACGCAGGTTCTGGGGACTGGTGGCTGCGGCGCTTGCGCCAAGCGACTACGAGTACGTTGATGCTGCCGTGACCCGGTTGCTCCGTCACCTGGGCGTAGAGCCAGGAGGAACAGCAGCGCGCGCAATGGCGACACTTCGAGGCTCGGTGCCTGCGATGGAGGCGGAGAGATCGCTCGGAGCCCTGCGCCGAGCCTGGGCGCTCCTTGACGGACCGCCGCGGCACAGTGCGGTGGCGGCCCTGTCCACCAGGCTGCTGCGGCCTGGCAGTAGTCCAGACACTGATTCCGCAGTACTCGCCCTTGTCGACAGTTGGACGGCGTTGGAGAGGCGGCTCGGTATCGAGGTTGACGCCCCGGTCATGGCATACGCTGTCGGATCGGGCCGTCTGCAGTTGGGTGGCACGCGGCGGCTGAGCGCAGACCAGGCGTTCAGCATGCTCTGGCCTCGTGGCCGGCAGGCCCGCACCCAGCACCTCGAGCACTATCAGCCTTACGCCGACCGACCGATTCTGGACAGGCTGCTCATGGAGGCCGCCTACGACGACAGACTTCCGCGGATCGATGTGACAGCCGCCGACTGGGCAATGAGATACCAGAAGGTCATGGCTGAGTCCGCAGCGGTGGATCTCGTCTGTCCGGCTGCCGATGGTCGGGCTATGGGCGATGCGCTGGTCCAAGTCCCCGTCCTTCGCGTGGACCGTGATGTCATGCGCGTCTACGGCGAGGTCCGCGGGTTCGCCAGGCACGGTGACGAACTCAGGGCTCGGGTGGAACTGCGGGAGGCCGTGCAGTGAGCAGGTTGGAACGAACAGTCCGTACGGGCGCGCGCACCGGCCTACACGTCGACACCATGCTGGCTGCGGCCCTCCTGGGGGAAGTGCTCGCACCGAGTGACGACCTCTGGCTAGTGTCGCCGTGGATCACGGACGTACAGGTTCTGGACAACAGCCAGGGCGCCTATGACGCCATATTCCCTGAGGCGCCGCCATCCGGATGTCGGCTCTCCGACATCCTGGCTCGCGCGGCCGCCGCGGGGGCACGCGTGCATGTGGTCACTCGCCCGGACCCTCACAACGACGACTTCCTGCGGAGGCTCAGCACTACGGCACCGACGACACAACTGCGCATCACGTGTGACGCCGACGTGCATGAGAAGACCCTGTCTGGCGGGGACTGGATCCTCAGCGGATCGATGAATTTCACCATCCGTGGCATGAAGGTGAACGACGAGTCGGTGACGTACAAGGTGGGAGGGGCGGACGCCGCCCAGGCGCGGCTAGACCTGGCGGAACGCTGGAAGGATGGCGTGTGACACGGCAGCAGCACCAGAGGATGCGGACCCGCGAGGAGATCGAGTCCTTCCTAGCGCGGTTCTTTGGTCCTGGGAACGACGCCTGGCCCAACCTGGAGCCGGGCCATCCGGGTGAGAGGGACGCTGCGCCCTTCGTTGAAGTGCTACGAAGAGGAGCCGATACACCCGTCGTCCTGCCGCGGCGGGACATCGCACGCGACTGGTTTGCCGCGTACGTCATCGCCCGGGATCCGGCCGATGCAACGAAGGCAGCAGATCTGATCAACGCTTTTGCTGGTCCGACCTACGTCATCGACGAGGTCGTCCGCCCCATTCGATTGGATCCCAACGATCCAGTGGAGCAAGCAATCCTCGATTTCGCGGGCTCCGGTTCGACCTTCAGGCTCCGTACGGGTGTGCACCGTATGCACCGCACGAAGCTGATCGAATCCCTCCAGTTGATGCAGAGGACTGCGGCCGGTCGGCCGCCCCGGCTATGGCGAGTGGCCAAGCCAGTCGGGCGGTTGCTGGCCGAATTCGAGGCCGCTCTGGCGGCAGGTGGGCAGGCGTCGTCTGGAGATGTGCTGGAGCAGTTGGCCGCCGCCGGTGGTGTCACTGCGACGAACCTGGCTTGCCTGAGGATCAAACGGCTCTACCGGCTTGGACTCAGCGCAGAACTCCTCGCGATGCCCGGCCTGGCCGACGTTGTCCGACAGGATCCGCCCGGACCTGTGAAGGAGGCGATCCTCGGCGCGATCTACGCGATGGCCTTGCAGGAGCCGCTGAGTGCCGGGGACGTCGAGGCTGCGAAAGAGGCTCTCATCGCAGCCGGACGGTACGTCCCGGACCTGCTCGACGGCGACATGCGTACGTACGAAGCGGGCGCGTTGACTGTTGCCCTGCTCGCTGCCTCAGTGAGGAGCGACGTTGCCACCCTGACACGTCTGGTGAGGGACCTGCGGGAAGCCGGGCAGTGGGAAATGCTCCCGGCCCTGGTCTGGGATGACGCTGTGCGTCTCCTTGAAGGCTCCGCAGCACCGCAACATGACGGGGAAGCGGAAGGGGAGCCAGGCGCGGCAGTTACCGGAGAGCCCAGTGCTCCGTCGGCGGAACTGGTCGACCTCCCAGAGACCGCGCCGCCGGTCGACTCATGGCACAGCCTCATCGCGGCCGTCGCGGAGGACAGACCTGAAGGCAAGGCGGTGTTGCGGGCGGCCTCCTGGACTTCGTGGTCGCCACCCGCTTCGGACGACCAGGCGATCGCAGATGTCCTCGACAACTTGGGGGTGGTGCCGGCAGAACGGGCGTGGGGAGCCGTAGGCCCGTTCATCGATGCGGTCGGCTACCAGTTGCCAGCTGGCTGTGCCGCGCGGGCGTTCATCCGTAACGCCCTGACGTTCGACCGGTTCGCCCCTGGCGATCTGCTAGCCCTGCACGCGCTATCGGAGATTGCGCTGAGGGCCGCTCCAAGCGCGGAGGACTATGGGGATCTGCTAGATGAGATCGGCTCCGAGTGTGACCGTTGGGTTGCTGCCGAGCGTGCGTCGATCGCCTTGGACTTCGTCGATCGGCTGGTACTCGCGGCGTGCCCAGACGTTGAGGCACGCGGCAATTTGGCCTACGCCCTGCTGGAGCCACTATGGCGACACCAGGCCCGCCTTCAAGAGGCCGATCTGGCATTCGCGCGGCGGCTCTCGAACGAACTCGGCATCGAGTTCACCTGGGCGCAGCCGGACAGCGACGGGGTGGAACACACACCGCTCGCGGACCTCCCGGCACTCAACGTTTTGCTTTACTCGCTAGACCACGCGGTGCTCGCCCGTTGCGCGGACGAACTCAACCGTCTCGCGCCCGCGGTGAAGGTGACCACAGCCCATGACCACGTCGGTGGTCCACAGCTTCGCCAGAAGGCGCGCGGCGCCGACGTCATCGTCATAGCCACACGTTGCGCAAAGCATGCAGCGACTGGGTTCATCTCCCAGCACTCGGGCTCCGCGCAGATCGCCTATGCGGACGGTAGCGGGTCGGCCTCGATGCTCCGCGCTTCAGTCAGCGGCTTGCGCGCCGCAGTCGCCGATCACTGATCAACGGTGGCCGCCCGCATGGCGGCCACCGTTGAACAGCCAGCCGGAAACTCTAGCCCTGGACGACCCGCAATAGGTGGGTGGTGAGCAGCCGAACGTCGTTTGGCGTGTTCTGAAGGCTGTTCCAACGCCGCTCGTCGCCGTCTGCGAACTTCCAGGTGCCCGACGTCCACGCCGTATCTGGCCGGAGTCGCTCGAGGGCCTCACGAACCTTGACGCAGCGTACATCTTCGGCTGACATACCCTCAGTGAGGCTGTCCATGACGAAGCCCATCGCCTGGATTCCCACTCCATGCGTGAGACGAGAATTGCGAGGCGGGAGCTTCCAGGCATCGGGGAAGATCTCCCACACCATGGTCCAGAAGGCTTGAAGATGACGGAGCATCTGCTCCACATCGCCGCTGCCGTCGACCGGGCTCCGGTATTGGTACAGCGCTCCCTCAAAGAGGCTGTGCTCAACCATCTTCAGGAGGCTGTTGTCCTTGATGTACCCGTCTGGCGCCGTGGGGCTCGCAATCCTCGCGCGAAACGCGCCAGTAGAGTCAGTATTGAGGCGGGTCATGATCTGTGACGGGAGCTTGCGCCGGGCGTACGCAGGCGGCAAGTGCCCTGTGGTATCCGGCAACAACTCGTGGATGAGGCCCTTGGGAAGAGGCTTGGTGGAGTTCACCAGGATGAACTGGGAGCGTTGCTCCTCCTGACCGTCGGCGATAAAGCCAACCGCCGCGACCGGGAACTCGGCAAGATCCGCGTCGCGGATGGCGGCGGCACGCTGCTGACCATCGACGAGCCAGGCCGGCTTCTCACTCTCGGGCAGGGATTCGTCGACCGGAATTACCAGCTCTCCAGGAGTTGAGTACTCTACCGATCCGCTCCGGATGCCAGGAACGAATTCGACACGCTTGTCGAAGGCCAGGACCACGGCGTTGGGAAGCATCGATCCATCTGACTCCAGATAGCGCCGGATGGCCCGGATGTGGCTGAGCACCTCGGGCCTCTGGTAGCCCTGGAGATGCTCTTCCTCGTCACGACGGACACGGGAGACGGCTGCAAAGTTTGGCAGCTTCTTGCCGTCGATGCCAAAGCAATAGATTCGCCGGTTGCCCTGGCGAATCTCGAGGGCAGGAATCCGCAACGTGTATTGGTCGGCCACATCATCTCCTAGGTATACGGGGCGGCCGACTGGCTCGGCCTGCAGGCTTTATCGAGAGAAGGACAGGGCGCGCATCTTGGTCTCCAAGACCGCGAGATTGTGAAATCCCCTGCGCTTGTTGCGCTCGGTGCCGCGGAATATCGCGATCTCTACGCCGTGCGCTCGGCAGAGGGCGCAAGGGCAGGTCCGCCAGGGGGCAGCCTCTAGGGTCCGCTCGTAGCGGCCCAGGTAGCTCTTCTTCTTCGGATCGGCCACCAGAGTCTCGTATTCACCTAGCGAGGCGAGAACGTCTTTCAATGGGACGCGATTTTGGTCGAATCCTCGCAAGTTCTTCAAGCATTCCCGCTCTGCTTTCATTGCTGCAGCCTGCGAGACAGCTCCAGAGAGGATCTGTCGCTTGAGTGTGGGATTTCCATCTACTTGCGGCACCCGGATTGCGGCGAAGGCATCTTCCCTGGTGTGGTAATTATTCCGTTCATCCATGAAAGCCTGGCGGAAAGCGGACGTGCTGTCGAAACTCGTCACCCCATGCTCCGCGAAGACCTCCATGCTGTCCACGCGAGTAATTCCCAGCAAGTGGAGTTCGGTCTTCGGGAGGCGGACGTCGTCGATCCTCTCGAGGCACGCCAGGATCTCCTTGGTCTTCAACGGCACCATGCCTCCGAGAGCGATGCGCTGATAGCCCATGTCCTGCAATCGAGCCACACTGTCCGCGTAGCTGTCCGGGCTCCAGCCCTGCGCAGCTCCAACCGGAACAATCTTTCGCCCTCGTGACTCGACGGCAGCCAGGAACTTCTCGGCGAGCCGCAGGGAGATCTGCCGACGCTCGGCCCAAGCTGAATCAACGTCATCCTCGCTGACGTCCGGCGCATAGCCAAAGATGACGTGGTCGACACTGACCCCCTCGTCAAATCCACAGCCCTCGTAGAAATCAAGGACTTCTTCGACAGAGTAAGGCGGATATTCTTCCTCGACATAGTTGAAGGCACCACAGTCGCCGAGGCTCACCACAGTGTCGGGAAGCCGGAAGAACTTCCTGATTCCGAACCGATAGAGCCTTGCTCGCTGTGGCGCGGTATACTTCCCGCTACCTTTGACGGATCCATCAACAATGGCCTTGCTTACCAGGATTCCATCATAAGGAGCAGGCGTCACCACCTCGTGGGCATATCGATCGTCACGTTGCCGGACGCGCGTCGGAGAATATTCGTCATTCATGAAGTCGTATGTCGGACTGACCAGGTCCTGACTGTCCGGGAAGTAAAATCTCACGAGGCGCTCATCCTTGACTGGACATAGACTCGGACTAGAAAATTCGAGAGAGTGCTAATGTGGCGAGGCGTATTCTGCAGCTCGTCCCACGAGGTGTTGAGTTCGCGCCAGCGCCCATTCATCCAATGGCAGTGGGGCTTGATCAGAGCCAACTCTTTCCGCGTCTGCGCGAGAGCGTCATTCGACCGAAGGTCGACATTGGCCATAATTCGATCCATAAGCCGACCCATGGAACGGATCCCGACGCCGTGCATCAGCCGACTCTTATTTGGCATGATTCCCCACGCTTCTGGAAACGTCTGCTGGACAGCAGTCCAATACGTGATAAGAATATTTCGGATCGCGGCCGTGTCGGTTGTCCCATTTGAGAGATTCCGATGCGGGAAGAGAATTCCAGCCGAAGAATTGAGTGACTCTTCAATGGCGAGGATCAGGCTGTTGTCCGTGACCACGGCGTCGGACTTCTGGGCAGGCGTGGTGGACGCGCGCTTGATCAACCCGCGGAACGGGGAATCGTGATCCTGGTTGAGGGCGTTCACCAGCACCGAAGGCAACTTGCGCGCGGACAGCTTGGTCGGCAGCGGAGTCGCAACCTCGGGGAGGAGTTCGGACACGAGGTTCGTCGGCAAAGGTGACACGGTGTTGACTCGAAGAAACTGGTCCCGCTGGACGTCCAACTCTTCAGCTACGAAACCTGCGACCGTGATCGGCAGTCTGGAGTGCCGGGTGCGCGCCAGAGCGAGACTGCGCTGCTGGCCATCGACGATCCAGGCCGGGCGCGGCTCGTCGCTGGAGGTGGGAAGTGGGATCTCCAAGGTGCCACTCGTCGCGAGGCCGTCACTACTCGAGGGCCCGGGACTGGACTTGAAGCGCACTGTAGAAGGCAGAGCGAGAATGAGCCCGTTAGGGAAGAGCACTTCGTCGCTGTCGAGGTACTCCAGGATCTGCTTGACGTGCTGCTTCTTCTCCGGCCGCTGATACCCGATGAGTTTGCCCGCCTCGTCGCGGGAGATGCGGGCGACATCCGCTACCTGGTCGACCTCTTCCGCAGCCAGCACGAAGACGTACAGCGGAATCGTCGGGTGCTGATGGACCCGTAGAGCTCGACGCTTGAGAATCGTAGCGGTCATCGCTCCTCCAAGGTCTCGACGTACAACATGGCAAACCTCTTCTGCTCGCACGCGAGCCCGGTGTCTCTCAGCAGGCGGTGAAGCCTGGTTCGTGAGTAATCAGGGTGAAGTTGCGCGTGGCACCTGATGAAGTCTTTGACCGCGTCGTCAGTCAGTGGTTTGCGGTCATAGCGCTCGGCCTTATCCGCTGTTGCCGCCCAGCGTCCCCAGGATCGCGCGGTGGCTGCCGCGGTCAGCTTGCCGTCAGCACAGTGGCGGAGCCAGGACGCAGCCATACGCACATTCAGGCTGGTGAGGGTGCCCCCAAGCGCGCTTCGCAGCGTCGCCCGCGCAGGGACTCGCAACACACCCGGAACCTCGGTGGAACCGCCTACCAGCACAGCCTCGGTTCCGGCAGCGCCGAGTGCGGACAGGTCATCCCGCAGTGCGTTGCCGTACACCTCGGACAGAGATAGCAAGACTGCGCCGCGTCGCCCGAGATCCTCCAGGGTCGCGCGCCCGCGCCCCACCTGGAGGTGGTTCCACCACTGCACGGAGTCGGCCGTGCTGCCGGCCACGGAGTCAGCGTGGCGACGGCTGAAGGTCGCCGCGTACGCAGGCGCTGAGACGGTGATGGGCTGCAATCCGAGGCCGGCTGATGCGACCCACATCTGCGGGGTGAAGCCCGCCTTCACAGCTGCGCCAGCCAACTGCCGGGCCTGTACCCAGTGTTCGCCTTGGTAGAGGTCGCAGAGGGGGACAAGGCCGGAAGCCTCGTTCAGCCGCGTCTGCCAGACGTGGGCACGGTGCTCCGTACTCCCAGCCGGCAGTGACCGGGCATGCAGGGCCAAGCTTGGCATGGACATCTTGCGGTCCGTGCAGGTGACCACAAGCGAAAGTTGCCTCACGCGACTCGACTCCAGGATCCGGTAACTCGTCTCTAGTTGTGGTTACTCTACCGTCCAGATAACACGGTAGGGTGCACCGGTACCCAAAGAGCCAACTGAAGGAGTGAACATGGGACGTCCCGCAATCGTGCTGCTGAGCGGTGGTCTTGACTCGACCACGGTGCTGGCCATCGCCAAGGAGCAGGGCTTCACGCCGTACGCGCTGAGCTTCCGCTACGGCCAGCGGCACAGCGTGGAGCTGGAAGCGGCCAAGCGCGTTGCCGAGGCTCAGGGTGTGGCGCGTCACGTCATCGCAGACATCGACCTGCGCGTGTTCGGGGGCTCTGCACTGACCGACGACATCGAGGTGCCCAAGCACGACACCGTCGAAGAGGCGGAGAGCAGCAGCGTCCCGATCACCTACGTGCCTGCACGCAACACCATCTTCCTGTCCTTCGCCCTGGCCTACGCCGAGGTCGTCGGTGCCACCGACATCTTCACCGGCGTAACCGCGGTGGACTACAGCGGCTACCCGGACTGCCGGCCCGAGTACATGGACGCCTATGCCAAGATGGCCAACCTGGCGACCCGGGCGGGCATCGAAGGTACCCAGGAGCTGAAGCTTCACTCCCCGCTGATCGCCCTCTCGAAGGCCGACATCGTCCGCGAGGGCCTGCGCCTTGGTGTCGACTACTCCCTGACCTCGAGCTGCTACGACCCGGACGAGCAGGGCCGAGCCTGCGGCCGCTGCGACACCTGCCTGATGCGCCTGAAGGGCTTCGCGGAGGCGGGGGCCACCGACCCCGTCCAGTACCAGGGCGCCTAAGAATGACGTACCTGATCAAAGAGATCTTCTACACCCTTCAAGGGGAAGGGAGCCACGCAGGCCGCCCCGCTGTCTTCTGCCGCTTCTCCCGCTGCAACCTGTGGACCGGTCTGGAAAAGGACCGGGAGCGGGCGATTTGCAGGTTCTGCGACACCGACTTCGTGGGCACAGACGGGGAGGGCGGTGGCCGGTTCGCCTCCGCTGATGCCCTCGCGCAGGCCGTCGAGCAGGCATGGCCCTCCGAGGCCGCCGATCACCGCTTCGTAGTGTGCACCGGCGGAGAGCCGCTCCTGCAGTTGGACCAGGCTGCCATTGAGGCACTGCATGCACGTGGCTTCGAGGTTGCTGTAGAGACCAACGGCACGCGGACGCCGCCGGAAGGCATCGACTGGCTGTGCGTCAGTCCCAAGATCGGCTCCGACTTGGTGGTCACCCGCGGCGACGAACTGAAGCTCGTGTACCCGCAACTCGGCGGAGACCCAGCCCAGTTCGAGCACCTTGACTACCGCCACTTCAGGCTCCAGCCCATGGACGGCCCTGATCGAGAAGCCAACACCCGAGCAGCCGTCGAGTACTGCATGAAGAACCCGCGCTGGACCCTCTCCCTCCAGACGCACAAGTATCTGGGAATTCAGTAATGGAAATCTTCCGCGAGTTCACCTTCGAAGCCGCCCACCGGCTGCCCCGAGTTCCCGAGGGCCACAAGTGCGCCAGGCTCCACGGGCACTCCTACCGCGTCATCGTCCACGTGGAGGCCCCGGTCGACCCCGAGGCCGGCTGGGTCATGGACTTCGGTGACGTCAAGCGTGCCTTCAAGCCGATCGAGGCCCGTCTCGACCACTACTACCTCAACGACATCGAAGGCTTGGAGAACCCCACGAGCGAGCAGTTGGCCCGCTGGATCTGGGACCGGCTACTGCCCGACTTGCCGGCGCTCTCTGCCCTGACCGTCCGAGAAACCTGCACCTCCGGGTGCACCTATCGGGGCGAGTGAGAATGCACGACATCCAGAACGAGGCCGACCTTCGTGGCATCGAGATCGACGAAGTCGGCATCAGCGGCCTGCGCTATCCCGTGAGCTTCGACGACGGGTACCTGCGCCAGCACGGCATCGCGGATCTCACGGTCACAGTTCGACTTCCGCATGACCGGCGCGGCACACACATGAGTCGCATGGTCGAGCTGGTTCACGAGCACCTCCAGCAGTTTGACCCGCGGGAACTACCGCAGGTCCTCAAGGCCGGTGCGGACCTTCTGGACGTTTCCTCGCTGACCGTCACCGTTTCTATGCCCATCGGCACTCGTGTCACAGCGCCAACCAGTGGTGCCGAGTCCTGGCAGGTCCACGATGTATCTATCGAAGGTCGCTTGGACGGCAGCGCGGCCATCGTAGCGACCACTGTGACCTGTGAGGTCACCAGTCTGTGCCCGTGCTCGAAAGCGATCTCGGACTACGGCGCACACAATCAGCGCAGCCGCGTCTCGTTGACCGTTACCGGCGTGGGAGACAATCCATACCCATTTCCTGTGCACGATGCCGTGCAACTACTTAGGGGTTGTGCGTCCGCTCCCGTGGTGCCCCTCGTCAAGCGGCCCGATGAGCGTGCCCTGACGATGGAGGCATATGACCATCCGGTGTTCGTCGAGGACATGGCTCGAGATATCTCTCTTTCCTGTCGGGAACGAGAGTTCGTTCACTCAGTGAGCGTCCGTAACTTGGAGAGCATCCACAGCCACGACGCGATTGCCCGCATCTCCGGATGACGCGCCTTGTTGACGTGCGGCACGCCACCCCAGCGGGGTCGCGCCGCACGTCAACAGACGGTGTCCTCCATGGTTGCGACCGGCGACACTTCCAGCGTGTGGACAGTCGAGGAGACCGGAGGGAGATTGCGGTTGTTGCGTATCGCATCAGAGTCTGCGGACTGCTCGTGGCGTGACACTCCTGCTGGCGCGTGGCGGGTAGCGTGTGATCATTACCGATGCAGCAATTGGCTGGCCCAGTAGACGAGGTTGCCTCCCGCGCCGCCCACCACGAGGGTCAGCAAGGTGAGGAACATCGGTGAGACCGACACCGACATGGAGAAGTGGCTACCGATCCTCACGTCCAACGATCGTTGTACGGCCCCGACATTCCCCGCCTGCACGGTGTCCGATTGCGGTGACGGCAGCGCGTCGCCGGCATCGTTGGCAAACGGGGAGCCGATCTGCGTGAGATGCTCAGAGGTCATGAGTAAGCCCTTCTGTGGGTGCGCCGCCGGTACCTGGCCTCGGAACCTCAACCGAAAGCGCAACGCTCAGTCCGCCTGTTTTTTGCAGGTAGATACAAAGGGGGCCCCGCCGTAGGCACGGCGGGGCCCCTCTATGATGGATCAACGGTACTGACTGGCCTGACCTGAGGTCAAACGTCCTTGTCGGACGTCTACTTGGTGCCAAATGATCATTGGCGAAGCGCCGCTTGTCGCGCGGATGCGTCGGTGGCAACTGTGACGGCCCGCTCAAGGCGTGCCGGCTCCACAGGCCAGCTCACGTGCTCTTCGACTTCCCACTGAACCGGGCGCCGCGTGTCCCGCCTCACGAGGTCAGTGTCACGGCGTTGATCACTTTCGGGGGCGCCTGCCAGCGCTGCTGCCGTCGAACCTGCCAAGTGGCCGCCACCTGGCAGCCCTGTCCCTGAGGAGAACTATGCGTGCTCGCCCCATTGTCGCCGCCGGTGCTTTGGTCGCGTACATAGCCACAACGCCTGCAGCCAACCTGCTCGTCACTCACTATGGAGTCGTCCCCGTCGGGCTCGGGCAGGCAGCCCCCGCCGGTGTCTACATGATCGGCCTCACCCTCGTACTTCGCGATCTGGCTCGTGAGCTTGCCGGACGTGTCCTGATCATCACGGCCATGGCCATCGGTGCGGTCTTGTCGTACTGGCTGGCTACTCCGGAGTTGGCGACCGCGTCCGTGGCGGCCTTCGTAATCGCCGAGACCCTGGACTACGCGGTGTATGAGCCGCTACGCCGACGCGGGCTGGTCCTGGCCGTTGGGATATCCGCCACCGTCGGTCTGATCGCAGACTCCCTCGTCTTCCTGTGGATCGCTTTCGGATCCTTGGCCTACCTGCCCGGCCAACTGCTCGGCAAGGCCTGGATGACCCTTGCCGCGCTCGCTGTCATCACTGTGTGGCGCCGTCTGCGGCCGGTGGTGGTGCTTGCATGAAGCCCGCTCCCTTGGAGTCGGAGCCCGGGTGATCGGAGTGTCACACGAGCCGTACGCAAGTTGAGGGTGCCGCAGTTGGGGCGGCGCGGTGCTGGTAGGGCCGCGCCGCCGGATGGCGGTTCTAGCGTCGGTTCTTGGGCTTCTTACGCTTGGGCTGATTGCGGACCACACCGCTGCGGTCCGGCGGTGCCGGAGTGCGACGGGGGGTGCCGGCCGCTGCACGCAGGATGGCGGTCACGCGCTCGTGGAGGGCCTTCTTCTGCTCCAGTGTGGTGGCATCCGCCGGGGTCTCCAGCAGGTGCTGCTTGATGACGGAGACGATGTCCTGCTCCCACACGCCGCGTTCGGCAGGGTCGCGGGGGAGGGGGTAGTCCTCGCCGTAGAGTTGGTGGAGGAAGATGAGTGCCTCCTCGTCGCCGATCTCAGTGATCGTTTCGCGGTCGGGGACCTTCAGCGCCCTGGCCTCGCTCTCCCTGATCTCCTTGATCAGGTTGAGGCGCACGGTCTCCCTCGAGCGGATGAGCCTCGGGTTCGTCCCGAGCCACGCCGCGGTCGCGGCGAACGCCAGAAGTCCCGCTTCGGTTGTCGCGGCGACCGGATCGAACTCGACGCCGTCGCGGCTGTCCCCCTTCATCGCGGAGAGCAGGGCCAAGGCGGCCTCCCGGTGCACGGCGGGTGCGTCCCGTTTGATCAGTTCGGCCGCCCCGTGCGCCGTTTCCGCGTCGGAGAAGCGGGCGCCCTTCTGCTCGCCAAGGCGGAAGAGGTCGTTGGTCAGGGCAAGCGCCTGGTTGGCGGGGAACTCGAAGCGTGGCCTCGGGTAGGGCTCGCGGCCGGGGTCGTCGTCCCAGGTGGCGATCCGGTCCACGACAGCCGCGAGGGTCTCGCGGTCTGCGTCGATGAAGGCCAGGACCACGCGGCGGGAGAAGGCGTGCATCCGCCCGGTCCGCTCGACGACGGCCGCCGGCATCTCGTCGATGATGGCGCGGGCCGTGTCGCTGAACGCCTGCTGGTCCGCATCGTGCTCGCCGCGGGCCGCTCGGCGCGCTGCCCGCCGGGAGGGCAGCGCGCGGCAGGTGCCGATCAGGACGGCCAGTTCGAAGGCCAGCATGACCTGGTTGTCCGGGGACTGGGCGGCGAACTCGGACTGCGCCCGCTTGATCAGCTTCGGGCTAGTGCTGTGGACGGCCTCGACCGCACGCAGCGGAAGACCGACGGGATACCCGGGGATGTCTTGGGGGAGCGGCTCGATCTCGCGCAGGTAACCGGTGGACATCATGGACGCGGCCACCTGAGGCCAGGTCTGCCAGAGGTCGGCGCCCCGCCCCTCCTTGACGATCAGGTCGCCGATTCGGTTGTACGCCTCGACGTGGCCCGACTCGGTGAGCGCGCAGACCGTCCAGGCGGCTGCGCTCACCCAGCCGGCGTCGTCGCCTCCGGCGAAGGATCGGTGCAGGGCCGCCTGCTCCAGCAGCTCGTCCAGTCTGCCCGCCGCCCGGATGAAGCCGGGGATCAGCTCCCGACCCCAATGCCCAAGGAGGTGGGCTCGGTCGACCGAGCCCAGTTCGATGGCGCACCGGTCGGCAGCGTCCTCGGCCTTGGACGAGTCGCCTTGGCGGGCCGCGTCCGCCAGTGCTCGCCCGAGCTTCACCCAGGCGGCTTCGGGGTCGGGCACGTTGGTGAACAGCGCGGCCGTGTCACCGGTGGCTGCCGCGACGATCTCTGCCCAGGCCGCAAGCAGCCCGGCGGTCCTCTCAGCGTCGAGCACGACGCCGGCCAGGTGGGCCATCAGGACGTCGCCGTTGTGCGACGGACCGTTCGCCAGGATCTCGGTCAGCTGGCGCGCATCGGTGAACCGAGCCTGTTGAATCAGCATGCGAGCCATACCCCCCGTACGGATCACAGAGCCGTTTCGCGGGGCTGCCGTGATGCTGAGCGATGATGTGAATGTTCTTGCCGGGACAGCGTTTCAGCAGAGAGCCCCAGCTGCAAGGCAGTGCCGTCGGCGCGTCGGGTGGCCGGCTAGGAGTTTGCACGGCCTGGGCCAAGTCACCTCCGGCACGGCGGTCACCTTCAGTTCAGGTGCATCCGTCACGCACACCCTTCTTCGGTGTCGCCACGGCGACCGGGCTCAATCTCAACACCCGTCTGAATCAGGGCGATGATCGCGGAGGTCGGACGCACGTCGCCGAAGCTCCGATAGACGGTCCGCAGCACGAAGGAGGTCATATCCACGCTGCTCAAAAGGGCGTCCCCGCGCGTGGGACCACCGTGACGGACCTGACCACCCAGCGATGGCAACCCACCCTCTACGATGCCCTGCTCGTCCTCTCCCAGGCCGTCCTGGCCGTCCACTTCGACGACCTCCTTCCACTCCTCCCACCGAAGCCAGGCTCCAAGGGCACCTGATATAGCCCCATCACCGCCGCGCATTCTGACCACCGATCACCTACACAGGCGATCGCCGCCAGTAGCCGGACCAAGGACGATGAGCCGGATCTGTTCTTTCTTGCGCGGTAAGCGCTGATCCGAGGCGGCTGGACCGGCGGTGCACATGGGATGCTCTGCCTCTGAGGGAACGCAGGCATGCTCACGCGGTCGAAGCCGGGCGGGCAGGGAGGGGCCGAGGCATGGCGGGCGAGTTGTGGCCACATCAGGTGGAAGCCGTGGAAGCGGTGGCCACCGCGGTCGGGCGGGGCGGCCGTACCAGCCTGATCGCTGCCTGCGGCACCGGCAAGACCCGCATCGGCGGAGCCGTGGCGACCCGGCTGGGCCCCAGCCTGCGCGTGCTGGTGGTGGTGCCCACGATCGAGCTGCTGGTTCAGACAATCGACGCCTACCGCACGGTCAGCGGCGGACACCTGGGCGCCACGGTAGCGGTGTGCAGCGACCCGACGATCGCCGAGATGCAGATGCTGGAGGGCGAGCCTGACGTGGTGGTGACCACCACCCCAGACGTTCTGGCCGCCAGCACCCAGGGCCGAAGCCGAGTCACAGTGCTGTCCACCTACGCCTCCCTGCCCGTGATCGCCGCCGCGCACGCCCACCACGATCTCCCGCCCTGGGACCTCACGGTGATCGACGAGGCGCACCGAACCACTGGTAAGGCCGACGGTCCGTGGAAGGCGATCCACCACGACGCGCAACTGCCTGCTCAACGGCGCCTCTACATGACCGCCACACCGAGGGTGGCCACCACCAGCGGTGACGCCGGGGTGTCGATGGACGACCAGCAGATCTTCGGCGACGTCTCCTACCGGCTACCGTTCTCACGAGCGATTTCGATGGGTCTGCTAGCGGACTACCGCGTCATCGTGCCCGTGGTCACCGACGAGGAGGTCCACAAGCTGACCGCCGACGCGAACCTGGCCCTGCGCCTGGGGGCCGCGTCGCTGCAGCCGGCCACCGTGGCCGGGCAGATCGCGGTGCTTCGCACGATGACCGAGTACGGAGTCCGACGGGCCATCAGCTACCACCACCGTGTCGCCGACGCCCGGACCTGGGCCTCCACCCTCCCGGCGACCGCGGCCCTGATGCCCGGTGGCCCGGTCGGAGTGTGGGCCGGCCACGTCTCCGGCGCCCAGGCACCTCACCTGCGGCGCCGAATCCTCGAACGGCTCGCCGACCCCGGCGACGAACTCGCCGTGGTCAGCAACGCCAAGGTCCTCAACGAGGGCGTCGACGTGCCCGCAGTCGACTCGGTGATCTTCAGCCGGCCGCGGCGCTCCGCCATCGACACCATTCAGGCCGTCGGGCGGGCGCTGCGCACCGGTGGCCGCCGCGACAAGGTCGCCACCATCGTCGTCCCGCTTCTCCTCGCTGCCGGAGAGAGCCCCGAGGCGGCCTTGGAGAGCAGTGAATGGGAGCCGGTGTGGCAGGTGCTCCGTGCGATGCGCGATCACGACGACCGCCTGGACGAGGAACTACGGCTTCACCGCGTGCAGATCGGCGAGGGCAAGCCGTTCGAGACGCTCTCGCGGGAGCACAAGCTGCCGACCTGGCTGACGGTAGCCGGGATCGAGGTGCCGGAGACCTTCGCCCGCGCCATCACCATCCGGGCTGTGCGTGCCACTACCCCGAGCTGGGACGAGTACTACGGCGCCGCCCGCGCCTACCACCAGGTCCACGGGAACGCCGACATCCCGTACGACTGGATCACCACGGAGGGCCTGCGGCTGGGTTCCTGGTTGAGCAAGCAGCGCGTCGCCTACAACACCGGTGACCTGCCAGTGGACCGCCTCGAACTCCTGGAGAAGCTCGGCATCGTCTGGGACCAACTCGAGGAGTCCTGGCTGCTCACGTACGAGGAGGTCAAGCGCATCGCTGAGGAGATGGGCCACTTCGCCTTCGAGGAAGGCGTCGTCACCCAGCGCGGCGTCGTCGTCCTCAACTGGTGCACGGCGCAGCGAACCCGGCGCCGGGCGGGCAAGGTGTCGGAGCAGCGGATCGCGCTGTTGGATGCGATCAACTTCCCCTGGGACGGTGCACAGGACCGTTGGATGCGCCGCTACCAGGAACTCAAGGCGATCTACGACAGGCGTGGGAGCCTGCTGCGTCTGCCCAGCACATCACGTGAAGCGATCTGGCTGGAGGGCCAGCGCGCCAGTTTCCGCAAGGGTCGACTCGATCCCTGGCAGGTCGACCTGATGGCGGAGATCGGCATCGACTTCCAGGACCGCCGCGACAGCTCCTGGCGCAACACCTACGAGGCGTTGAAGGCATTCCACGCCGAGGAGGGCCACTGGGCCGTCCCGAGCGATCTGGTCACGGTCGACGGCATCAACGTGCAGTCATGGAGCACCGCGCAGCGCAGCAACCGGCAGAGCGGAACGCTGGCCGAGGAGTACGTGGCGCTCCTCGACAAGATCGGCTTTCCCTGGGATCCCGCACAGGAACGCTGGGACAGCCGCTGCGTCGAACTCCATGCGTTCCACACTGCCCACGGGCACATCAAGGTGCCCGCCGGCCCGCTGGACTCCTGGCTGTACCAGCAGCGCAAGAAGTACCGCCAAGGCCAGCTCGCTGAGCCCGCGCAGCAGCGCCTCGCCGCGATCGACCCGCTGTGGTACGACGAGCGGGCCTCCTTGACCAGCGAGCGGACCAGGCGGTACTTCGAACTGACGAACTCCTCTTGGGAGAAGGTCAAAGCGGTCCTTCCGACGCGCGGCGGGTCGGTGTGGGAGAACAGTGATCACCGGGCCGTCGTCGAGGCCATCCTGTGGAGGCTCGGCACCGGTGCGCGGTGGGAGGACATGCCGGTGGGCACCGGTTCGTACGTCACCGTCAGCGGGTGGTATTACCAGTGGGCGAAGGACGGCACGTGGCGGGAGATCTCGCGATGCGCCCAAGTCCGGGGCCACCACCGGGCCGACGGCTGAGAGGGGACGCGCAGTGGTGAAAGACGAGAGCGGCCTATCGCGCCGGCCAGGCGGCCTGCCCCTGCCGATCGCGGCTGCGCTGGTGGTGATCTGCCTCGGCGGGGTTCTCGCGGTTGGCGCCCTCCAGATCGCGCTTGCCGGGAGCGCCTCGCTCGGGGAGCGCCTTGCGGTGTTCGCCGTCAGCGGCGCCTTCCTGGTGCTGATGGCCCTGGTGGCCTTGTGCGGCGTGTGGCTGACGGTTCGGCAGCCGAGACGTCATGCCCCGCCCCAACGTTCTCGGTAGGCGTCGGGAGCGCGCGTCGACGAACGCTTCCGATCCAGGACGTTTGTCGGTCGGTCGTGATCGGCGTCAGGGTCTCGGAGTCGATGCGGGAGAACACGAGGTCACACTGCTCTTCCAGCGCCTCGCGCCAGTGGACCGGCACGTCGGGTCGGCTGTGGAGCGCGGCGGGGTAGCTGGTCGCGGCAATTCGTCGAGCTTTTGAGCAGAAGCGGCTCTGCGGCGTGCGGTGGTGGCGTGAGCTGCGGCGACGGCCGGGAGCAGGCCTCGCTGAGGGGTCGTCATGGATATGGCAAGAATCGCCGTGCCCGACGAGCGGTCTCCTGGGACTGCGTGTGCTGTTCACCCGAACACCCAGACAGCAATCGGCCCACCTGCGAGGATCGCCAGCATGCAGACATCTCCCGCGGACCACGCCTGGGACGACTTGCTTCAGTCGGGCACCGGCCCCGTGCAACAGAGCTTCCTGGACCTGGTCAGGAGCACCCGTGACCACGTCGGCTACCACCCGGACATCGTCTGGGGCAACCTGCAGACCCCGGAGTACGCCGCCGCCATGCTGCGACTCGTCGTCGACTTCCACGAGATCCCCGACGACATCGAGGCCGGCGTCGCCGCGCGGACAGCGCGAGCGCAGTACATCGGGCAGGAAGGCCGGACCTACCACGTACTGCTCGGCGAACAGGCGCTGCTTACGAACATCGGCGGAGCGGACGTGATGCGCGGGCAGTTGCGGCGGCTGCTCGACGCCACCGCTCTTCCCGGGCTCACCCTGGGGATCATCCCGGCACGCGCCCGCCTGCGGGTCTATCCAGGCGACGGCTTCTCCATCTTCGACGATCGCCGCGCCGAGGTGGAGGGCTACCGGGGCGCCGAGACGATCACGGACCCGACGCGGCTCGCGGTGTTCCGCAAGGCGTTCGAGTTGCTGCAGCAATCGGCTGCCTACGGCCCGGCAGCGCGAGACCTCATCGAGACTGCGATGGACGGACTCAGCCGCGAGGCGGATGACGTCCTCTGATGTCCCGCACCTTCGAGCTACACCTACAGCGCCGGTACTTCGACCTCGTCGCCGCCGGTCGTAAGACCACCGAAGTCCGTGTGCTCTACCCGCGCCTGGCGGACCTTTCGGCCGGAGATCGCATTCGCTTCAGAGTCGAGGATACCGATCAAGCCTGCGAGGTCCTGGTGAACGGCGTCACCGCCTACAGCGATTTCGAGGCCCTCTTGGCCGGCGAAGACCTGGCCACGATCGACCCGACCGCCACCCGCGAACAACAGCTCAGCGCCATGCGTTCCTTCTATCCTGCCCCGAAGGAGAGTCTCGGCGCCCTGGCCATCGCGATCACACTGACCTGACCGCTCGTCGCAGCACCAGTGAGGTCGTTCAGCGGCGAGCCAGGTCAACAGGTAGCGCCGCGAGACCAGCCCTTCGGAATCCGCCGTTCGACGTACAGGCGACGAACGCAGTCGCTACCCTCCGGCGATATGGATGTTGACGGACTGCTGAAGCAGGCCCAGGCGGTGCGCTTCCCATCGACCTGGGACGGGTGCCTCGCCTGGGCGTCCGGGTTGGTCTCCTGGCACCTCACGCAGCGCCCCACCGCCTGGGCGCCCGTCCGGGACAACACGGATACATACATCCACCATGTGACCGCGGTGGTCGCTTGCGCGCTGCACGCCACCGCGGTTGAGTACCGCCTGGACGCTCCCGCCGGTGGCGAGCTGTTGCGCATCCCGCTTGCGCCGGCCGGCGAACTTCTCGGCGACGGCGTCCTCGACGTCCTGGCGAGCGCCTCACCTCCGGCTCCGGATTTGTCGTCCCTGCTGCACTCCATTCCGTACTGGATCGAGCAGGGCGACGATGACGCCCGCACCAAGGGCGAGTTCATCGTCGATCAGGCCCGCGGTGTGCTCGCGCTGCACACCGAGTTCGGATACGCGGTCGGTGACCGTCTGCGGGCCATCCTGGAGACCGGGCAGGCCATGGACGACCTGCAGCGCGGCAACGCTGCCGTGACGTATCCGCCGGACGCTTGCATCTACGAGACGGCTCAGCCGCTTGATGACCACGTGATGGCCGCGTCCAACCTGGAGGCCATGCACCTCGCGGACCAGGCAGCCGGGACGCCCAGTTTGGGCCTGGAGCGGCAACGTCTGCTGGTCCAGGCCGCATTGAGCGACCGGATCGTCCTCGGTCTCGGCGAGCGAGCGTCAGAAGACCAACGTGAACAGGCACGGGCCAAGGCCGGGACTCTGCTGGATTGGGACCGGGAGCACGGCACGCACACCGGTCCGCTCGCCGCCGAAGACGGCCGATGGAAGGAAGATCCGCTCGGGTACGTGCGGCAGGAATACCACACGCACCTCGACCGCCTCAGCCAGCCGCTCCTTGGGGACTGACCTCAGCCGGTTGCTCCCGGCCAGTACGAGCGGTAGCTGATCGGTCATCGCCTTCTGCGAAGCAACCTCCCCGAGGCTGCCGAGACGCTAGCGTCTCCTCATCGACAAGCAGGGAGTGTGGCTGTGCAGTTGACGGTGGTGGTGCAGAACCTCGGTCACGGTGGGCTGAAGAACGGGGACGGTGAGCCGGAGGACCGGTGGCCGCTGCTGGCCGAGCGAATCAACGCGGCAGCCGAGCGGGTCGATGTGGTGCTGCTGTGCGAGGCGGTGGACTGGGGTCTCTACGGTCACAAGCAGCTGGCCCGGGCGATGCGCGACCTGGGCCTGGACGCGCTTCCGCTGGCGCCCTCCAAGAGCGGCTACGGCACCGCCGTGCTCTACCGGCCTGAGGTCCTGGGCCGTTGGAAGCGTTGGAACACTGACTTCGCGCTGGAGACCCTGCACGGCTTCGGCATCGCCACCTTCGAGATCGAGGGCCTGCCCGCGCCGCTGAGCTTCGTGCCGGTGCACTACGACCCGCATTCGGCGGACCGGGCACTCATCGAGGCGAACCTGACCGCGACCCGCGGCTACCGGTACGGCCCGTTCGCTGTACTGGCCGGGGACTGCAACTACCCGCCCGCGTCCTCCACGCACCCGCTGCCTGATTTCTCCGAAATGCGGCCATATAATCTGGGGTCGAGGACGCTTCTCCCGGAGGGAGACGTCGACCCGGGCGTGGATCCGGTGCCGGACCGGCGGGTGGCCCGCAAGCTCGTCCAGAACGGCTACGTGGATGTGGCCTGGCACCTGTACGAGAAGACGGGGGACGAGCGGCTCCTCGCGTCGACCGGCACGGACGACCGGATCGATCAAGCGTGGGTATCCGGTCCACTGGCCGGAGCGGTCTCCGGCTACCGGCTGCTGAGTGAGCCGAAGGGCGCCAGTGACCACGACGGCCTGGCCTTCGAGCTCGAGACGTCCGCTATCGACACCGCCCGGCCCTGGGCCTATCGCTGACCGGTCACGCGGTTGCGGTCATCGGTGAGCAGCAGCGAGACGCCCGTCCAGAGCCGTGGGAGGGCCCGTACTCAGCTGGGGTTCCGGTAGCTGGAGCCCGCCGCGCTGGAGTCCCTTGGTGCGGTGCCGGCGGTGGTCATGAGTTCCTCTCGAAGGTCTTCGCGACAGCAGCCTCCGGGGCAGTGCCGTGGTCAGCGGTAGAGGGCGGAGTGAGGTTGTCGGCGAGCGCGAGAGCGCGAACGTCCGGGAGCAGCAGCGGTCCCACAGCGGCCAGGATCAGGACGGCGGTGATCGCCCACAGGGCGCGGGCGAGTGACGCGGTGCCGGCGAGGCCCGCGGCGAGGTACGCGAGGGGCACCAGGGTGAGCTGCCCGACCTCGGAGAAAGCGGAGATACGGCCGAGTTGGTGGGCGGGGATCCGCTGGGGAAGGAGGGTGCGCCAGGAGATCATGGAGATGTTGAGAGCGGCACCTGCGGTGAACGTGGCGGCGATCAGGAGTGGTAGTGGGGCGTGGGTGGCCATGGCGGCCATGGGGAGCGCCATGGTGGCGGCTGAGGCGACTTCGGCGAGGCCGGGCCGGTTGGGGGATCGCAGCAGGCACGCGGCCGCGCCGGTGACCAGGCCGATGGTGAAGCCGGAGATCACCAGGCCCCAGTCGGCGGGGCCGTGGAGGTGCTGCTGCGCGTACACCGGCCCGAGGAGGACGTAGCCGGCGAGCCAGGCCGCGACGATCAGAGTGCCTTGGATCGTCATCGCCCACAGCCACCGGTGCGAGGCGAAGACGGTCCAGCCCTCGCGCAGCTGCCGCCACGCGGTGGTGCGCTCCGCGGCCGTGGCGGGCAGGTGCAGGCGCAGCACGAGTGCTGCGGCGCCATAGAAGGTGACGGCGTCGTAGGCCAGGCCCCAGCCGGGGCCGATGGCCGCGATCAGCGCACCACCCACGGCAGGGCCGGCGATCTTGACGGCGTTGATGGAGCCCTGGTGCAGCGCGTTCGCCTGCCTCAGCGCCTCGGCGGGGACGAGTGAGGGGACCGTGCCGGACATGGCGGGGGACAGGAACGCGCTCGCCGCGCCGGACAGTGCGGACAGCATCGCCAGACGGCCGACACTCGCGGTGTGCGTGAGCAGCAGGACAGCGGCAGCGCTCTGGCCGGCGCCCAACAGCAGGTTCGAGGCGGCCATGACGAGATGGCGCGGGTAGCGGTCGCCGGCCACGCCTCCGACGAGAGTGAGCAGGACCTGCGGCAGCGCGCCTGCCGCGAGGATCCAGCCCAGCGAGGAAGCGCCGCCGATCGCCAGGCCGCCGAACGCCAGCGCGAGGGGCGCGATGGCCGTGCCGGAAGCGGACAGGATCCGCGCAGCGAGGAACACGCGGAAGTCGCGGTGACGCAGCGGAGCGAACGCGCCGCTGGTCGCGGGAGCGCCGTGAGCGGCCATGAGTCCCAGCGGCCCTCGAAGACGTATCCGCCGGCGCACATCCCGCTCCATGCCGGGCTCCGGGTCGTCGGCGGCCTGTGCAGCCAGATTGGCGGGATCACCGGATGTCGTCACGAAGCACCACCTCAGCCTCAACGCCCCGATCCGACAGCCGTGATCGGGGCGTTGGAGGCGTATGCGCGAGCGAGGCACGACGTCGTCCGGGTCCTGTTTGCTGGCCATTGCCCTTCTTGAGCGCGCCGCGGCCGATGCTTTGCACAACGATCGTCGACTGCACGGGGTCCTCCGTGGTGAATTCCGGGCTTGGTTCGGAGTGGGCAGGGCATGCGGTCTGTACTGGTCTGGGGCCGTATCAGGCGGCGTGCAGTTGCGATCGGGGCTCGGTGAGCTGGATGTGGGCGAGGGCCTTGTCGTCGCTCTTCTTGTAGCGGGGCCACTTGCCGGCGGCGGGGTCCTGCTCCTCGACTTCGCGGACGGTGTCGACCACCGCCTGTGGGCCGGCTGTGCGGCACGCCGCCGCCAGCTCGGGCCAGGTGTACAGCCCGTATTCGTCGACCGCGCAGGCCGCACCGTCGGTGGCGACGAGCACCTCGTCGAGCTCGTGGAGCGGCCAGGTGGCGGTGCGGGCGTGTCGTCCGGCTGCCGGGAGCGCCTCCGCGATCCAGTAGCCGCCGGCGCGGTTGACCACGGTGTCCTGATAGGCGCGCAGCTCCCGAAGAAGAGCGCGGTGCCGGTCGTCGAAACCGTGGCCGAGGCGAAGGCGTTGACGGTACTCACGGGCCTGGGGACGGGACTCGACAAGGCGGGCCAGGTGCTCGTCGCGCAACTGGTGCACGGTGGCGTCGGTGCCGAGCGCGATGATCGGGCTGTCACCGAGCACTGCCGCGTCGATCTGCTGTCCCAGCTGGCGCACGATGGCGACGGTCGCAGCCGGGGATGAGCCTGCGACGAGCCCGTGGTCGCGCACGACGTGGCCGATCGCCTCGGCCAGCAGTTCGCGCAGGTCCCCGCGCGGGTCCTCGCTGAGCAGGTCCGCGATCCGGTCGCCGAGTACGCCGGCGTACCAGCCGCCACGCGGGGCCTGATCGGTGACGGTCGACACACCGTCGAGGACAACCAGGGCATGAGGTAGGACGACGACGCGGTCCTCGGTGGGGCGCTCGGTGCTTCCGGGTAGCTCTCCTATCCGCACCCTCAGGGGCGCGGTGCGGATCTGATGCATGCTCATGCCGGTACTCCTCGGAAGTCGGGAAGGGAGGGACGTCGCGGTGGCGGCGCCGGGGCGTGCGATCGCCCAGGCGGTCCTGGGCTCGCGGCGTTGGTGACGTCAGTCGTGGGAAGTTCTGTCGAGCTGCGACCTGATGGACTTCTCCAGTTGGTCCATCGTCTGGGCCATGGCGCTGGCGAGATCGACCTCGTATAGGTGGGCGAGGATCAGGACCGACCACAGGCAGTCCGCCAACTCATGCTCGAGGAGAGCCTGTCCGCCCTGGGCGTCACGGGCTCCCTCCTGGGCCATCACGATCTTCGCGAGGTCGCCGACATCCCCGACGAAGCCGAGCACGAACTCCTCGCGGCTCCATACCCGTCCGCGCTTGGCCTGGTTCAGATCGTCGTAGAGCGCGTGGATCTCCAGCGCCCGCTGGAGGAGCTGAGGAAGGTCGGTAGCCGCTTGCGGTGCCTCGTGTTCGAGGTGCGGAGCGGTGAGGAGCTGTTCGATGGTGCGGTGGTCGGCGAGGAACTTCTCGACCTGGTGGAGTAGCAGGGTGTCGCCGAGGTCGCTGAGGTGGACGCCGTCGCTCCAGAGCCCGGCCGGAAGATCGTTGCCGGGGCCGGCGGTGAGCTGCTGGGAGGCGGTAACGAACGGTTGCCAGGGGTCCAGGACGAGGGCGCCGGCGGCTTCGGCGGCACAGGCAGCGATGCAGTTGAAGCGGTTGAGCTCGTGGTTCATGGCCTCGACAGTCGCTCGGTCCGCGATGGGCCCGAACGGGGTCTCCAAGACGCACACCACGATCCGGGAGCAGGCCGCGAGCCGCCGGAGAATCGCGGTGTAGTGCGCGGTGAAGTCAGTAGCGTTCACCGTCTCGGCCTCTCGGCCTTGGAAGCGGCGCCAGACATCGTTGATGCCGCAGGAGACGAATGCCAGGTCGTAGCCGGCGCCTTCTGTCTCGGTGGCCCGACAGACGATCTGCTCGATGTCGCGGCTGGTGGCGCCGCCCCGCGCGCGGTTGTCGAACTCGAAGGCGACGTGCGGCCAGGAAGCTTGCAGGGAGAGGTGCACGCGGTGGACGTAGCCGCGCCGCTGCCAACTCTCGACCGTGACCGGCGTGCCGATCGGCGGCAAGCCGGACTGATTTACCAACTGGGAGTTACAGGCCTCCAAGTGCTCCATGATGCTCGAGCCGAACCAGCCGACGCGCAGCGTGCGCTGGTTGCCACTGGCGGATCCGGAGGCGCCGGAAATGAGTTCCTTCACGAGCGGCATGCCGCCTCTCCACGCAACGGCGCTCCCTCTGTGAGGGCAGCTGCCGTCAGGAGGACCGCGGCCGGGATAAGGGACGGGCGAGCCGAGCACTCCCCGTCTCGCGGCCCGCCGGTGGCTGGCAGGTGCTTCCCGGGCGGGGTCACGATGCCGTACCGAGGGGGACGGAGGCGACGTGCCGCCAGGTGATCTCGCGGCCGTCGTGGCTCTGGGCGACCAGGGAGATATTCTCGGCGGTGAACGTGACCGGTTGCGTCGGGCAGTCACTGAGCCATGCCTTCATGTCCCGCCGGTCCGGCACCGGCCCGGTGGCGTAGGCGATTGACGCGTGTGGGTAGTAGACGGGCGGGATGAGCGGGAAGCGCTCGCCGGTGACGGCGGCGGTGGCCTTGGCGGTGATTTCCCACAGGCGGCGGGCCGGCTCGCCGGGCCGTCCAGCGCATTCGAGAGCGACGGTGCCCACGCTCGGGCGGTCCAGGGTGAGGTCGAACGGGGCGATGGTGGCGCACTGCTTGCGGACCTGCTCGGTGATCGCGGCGATCTCGTCGTCGGTGATCTCGCTGACGGGCCCGGAGTGCAGCAGCGTGACGTGGTACCACTCGGGCTGGACCGGGGCCAGGTTCTCACGGAGCGTCAGGTTCTTGTAGGACTCGAAGAGCGCGTTCCGGATGCCGGCTGGGGGGAGGATGTGCCAGTGGTAGTCCTCGCGGCCCTCTGGCCAGCGGTGGGTGACGGTGTTGAAGAAGCTGTCCATGGTGCGGTCCTCGTCTCAGTTGGTGGGTCGGGTGGTGACTGGGCCGAGCAGGTCGGTGAGTTCGTCCTCGATCGTCGGTAGGTGCTGCAGCAGTTCGCGGCTCATCTCGTAGCGGTTGTTCCAGTAGCGGATCCCGTCGGGGTCGGCACCGGTCGTGGGCTGAAGGTAGGTGTCGGCCAGGCCGAACCAGGTCTGCAGGGCCTGCAGCAGCGTCAGCCGCGCGGAGAAGTGCAGTTGGGCCAGCGCGGCGGGCGGGGCGTGCTCGGCGTACGCGGCGACCACGCTGTTGGCGAAGGTGCGCCAGTTCGATGAGGTGGCGACGGTGAGCGGGTCGTAGGCGATCCGGCCGACCTCCCACGCCGGGTGCAGGACGCGACCACGCAGGTCCACGACCGCTGCCAGGTCGCCGCCAGCGGCGAACAGGAGGTTCGGGCGCGTGACGTCGCAGTGAACCAACTGCATCGGCAGGTCCGGCGGCAGGCCGGCCTGAAGGGCCGGCACGAATCGGAGGTCTTCCAGACGCTGACGGACCCGCTCATGGTGGAGCAGGTCGGCTTTCGTCGGTGTGGGCAGGGCGTCGATCGCAGCCAGGATGCGCCGGCCGAGGTCGTGGACGGGCGCGGTGTCCCGGCACCACCAGGGCTCGGAGGTGGGCCGGAACCGGCCGGGGTGCGGGTAGGCGGCCAGGCGCTGGTGCAAGCGGGCTAGCATCACCCCGATCTGGGCACCCTCGGCAGGGGCGAGCGGCCCGGTGGCGGGAGCGGCCTCGATCCAGTCCCAGACGCTGACAGCCAGCCCGCCGGCCGCCGTCAGGAGGCTGCCGTGCCGGCCCGGGCGCAGAGCAGGGATCGGGCAGCCGCCCCGGCGGGCGAAGTCGGACGCCTCCAGGCCTGCCGCCGTCTCGGTCAGGTCGGTGCCTGGCCGATATGCCTTCACGAAGAACCGCAGCCCGACGCTGGTGGCCTGGTAGTTGTCGGTCTCGGTGCCCAGCGGCACACGCTCGACGACGGCGCCGGGAAGGCCGTGGTGCGCGGCGAGCAGCGCGACGATCTCGTCCTCCCGGCTCACGCCGTAGCGCCTTCGCGGGTCTCGGAGACCGGCCAGCCAGAGGCCGCGAACAGCGGGCCGCCATCGCGGTAGGCGGCGATGGCGGCGGCACTGGTTGGGAACATCGGCTCGGGCAGGTCGTGGAGGTCGGACCAGCCGACTGAGATGTGCTTGGTCGGCTCGTTGTTGACCAGGTCGCCCGTCCAGCGGGTGGCGGCGAACACGAACAGGACGAACTCACCCACGCCGTCCCAGCCTTCGGCGACGTGGACGACGTGCACGAGCCGCAGGTCCGCGAGGTCCACGATCAGGCCGGTCTCCTCCAGCAGCTCCCTGGCCGCTGCCCGATCGGCGGGTTCTCCCGGGTCGACTTTCCCACCCGGCGTCGTCCAGGCCGGGCCGGGGTTCCAACTGCGGGCGGCGTAATGGATGGTGACGACCCGCTCCGTGTCCTGGTCGTGGACGATCACAGATGCGGCGAGTCGGCTGGTCATCATCGCGTTTGCTCCCTTGGGGCCGTGCGGTCAGTGGCTGGTGGTGGCGTTGTCAGGTGCGCTGCGCGGTGCTGGTACAGGTCGGCGGTCCTGGGAGAGCTGCCACAGATCAGCGAACAGGCCGGGCTGGTGAACAAGTTCGTCGAAATGGCCGCGCTGGGTGATGCGCCCGTCTTCGAGGACGATGATGCGGTCGGCGACGCTGGTGTTGGCGAGGTTGTGGGTGACGAGGATGACTGCGTTGCCGGCGGCGGCCTCGCGCAGGCCGTCGAAGATGGTCCGCTCACCACGGGCGTCGAGGTCGCTGGTCGGCTCGTCCAGCACGAGCAGGCCACCGCGGCGGTGGAAGCCGCGGGCTACCGCGATGCGTTGCCACTGGCCGCCGGACAGGGCGACGCCGCCCCACCATTCGCGGGCCAGCAGGGTGTCCAGGCCCGAGCGCAGAGTGGCGATGACCTCATCCGCGCCGGCGGCCTTCGCGGCGTCCATCACCGCTTCGTCGCCGCGCTCGGTGGGCTGGCCGAGCTGGATGTTCTGCCGCGCGGTGTCGGGCCAGCGGGCGAAGCTCTGCGGCACCACCGCGGTGTGGCGCCAGACCGCTTGCGCGTCGAGGTCGTTCATGTCGACGCCGTCCCACAGCACCTGGCCCTTGGTGGCCAGGTTCAGCCCGCACAGCAGCTTGAGGAGGGTGGACTTCCCGGCGCCGTTGACCCCGACCACGGCGATGATCTCCCCACGCCGGACCGTCAGGTCCACCCCGTCCAGGACGGGCTTGTCGGCGTCCGGGTAGGTGAAGCTCACACCCTTCAGTTCGATCACCGACGGGGCGGACGGCTTGATGGTGCCGCGCGCCAGGCGCCGCCCGGCGGCCTCGTCCACGAAGGTCGTCCAGTGGTCGAGGTAGAGGCCCGTGCGGTAGAGGTCGGTGCCGTAGCCGATGATGCCCTGCATCGCCTGGGCGCTGGAGGTCACCGCGATGACGGCGGTGCCCGCCGAGGCCACCGAGATCCGCCCGTCCGCGAGCAGCCAGCCGAGCGCCAGCCACAGCACGCCCGCGCCGACGCCGGAGGCTGCGGAACCGATCAGGGAGATCCGCGCGGACTGTCCCACGGCCCGGTCGTTGCTCTCGTCGATCCGCTTACCGGCGGCCCGGTAGCGGGTCAGCAGGTAGTCGGCCATCGTGTCGGAGCGGACCTGGTCGGCGACCGTCTTGTCCATCAGGTACCAGCGCAACATGTTGAGAAGCCGGCGGTCGTCATAGGAGCCGTGCATCGCCAGGTAGTTGATGCGGGCTGAGCGCACCGAGGCCAGCGCGCGGGGGATCGCGCCGAGCAGCAGGAGCCCGAGCAGGAGCGGGTGCAGGACGGCGAGCACGGACGCCGCGGCGATCAGGGACAGGCTGGAGGCGATCATGCTCTGCGTCTCGGGCAGCAGGTCCCGGGAGATGTCCGCGCCCCGGTCGGCCGCATCGGCCCGGTCGTTGAACCCGGGGGTGTCGTAGGCGGCAAGCTCCGCGTTCGACCCGGCGTCCAGCATCAGCAGCTCGGCCTGGCGCGAGATCTTCGGGCCGATCCGCTGGGACAGGCTGGATACCGTCACAGCCAGCACGGCCCGCGCTCCGGCCGCCACCGCCAGTACCGCCAGCGACGGAGCCGCCTGGTGCAACCGCTCACCGATGTGGCCGGAGGCGATCAGCGCCGTCAGCGTCCGGGTCGTGGCCAGCAGCCCGAACGCCCCCAGAACCCCCGAGACGACCTGGCACGTCAGCAGCACCACCAGCGCCGTACGATCGATCTGCCAGCCCAACGCGAGGGCGCGGCGCATCAACTCCGGCAGCCGGCGCACCATCGCGCCCGTGGTCATGCTCTGCCCGGCCGCGATCCGGTTGTCGCCGGCCATCTGCCAGCGCAGCGCCTCCTCGTTCTCCTCGCTCTCCAGTTCCTGTTCCTGCTGTGGCGCGGTGGTGTGCGACATCCGATCCCCGTTTGCTCGTAGTGGCACCCGGCCGGGCGCCGGGTGATGGGCAACGCGTGCACCGCCGCCCGCTTCGCGGCGGGTGGCGGGGTGAGGGTCAGTGGGCGGCGCGTGGAGAGCGCAGCAGGTCGAGCGCCGTTCTCGCGTAGGCGAGGATCTCCTTGTCCTGGTGCTCCCTGGCCCACTTGAGCGCGGATGGGCAGTCGATCGCCGCCCATCCCCGGCATGCCGACTCCTCCTCGGCGGACAGGGTGCGGCCGTAGCCGTCGAAGAACGCTTCGCGCAGGGCGGGCCGCCCTGGGGTGAGCTGGTAGAGGACGCGCATGAGGTCGTGGCGCACCGGTTCTTCGACGGATGTTCGTTCGAAGTCGATGACCCGCAGGCGCAGACCGGCGTCTGCCCGCTCGACGAGCCAGTTGCGCGGGCTGTAGTCGCCGTGGCACACCGCCACTGGCAGCACCGGTGGCGGTGCGGCTGTGGCGGCGGCGAGCACGGCGACGTCCTCGGCCGGAAGCGCGAGGTCCAGGGCCAGGTCCAGGGCGCGGCGGCGCTGGACATCCCAGGGCGTCGGCGCGTGCACGGCATCCTCCGGCGGATGCTGCCCGTGCAGCCGGGCCGCCAGGACCCCGGCCTGCCGGTAGGCCTCCCGCTCCAGCACCGGGTCCAGTTGGGCCACGGACAGCGGAAGTCCCTTCACCGCGCGGGTGACGATCAGCAGACCCTCTGGGTTACGGCCGGCCAGCCGGGCCGTTCGGCGCGCACCGAGCGCCGGGACGAACTCGTCGTAGGCGCGGGTCTCACGGTCGAACATCAGCCGGTTATTGTGCCGCTTGGCGTACCAACCGTGGCCATTACGGTCCTCGACCTCCCACACCACCGGGGTTCCATGACGGTTGCGGGAGCGGATTGCGCGCAGACGGAACTCTCCGACCACCTCGCCCAGCAGGCGGGCGACGCCCTCCGGAACCCCCGTCCCCTCGCCATGGTGGCCGCTCACGCCGGGAACCCCCGCACCGACAGCGCGCGGCCCACTGCGATGGCGTCCAGCGCCTGGACGGTGTAGTCGATGACTGGCTCCGGCAGCGCCTCCAGTGGCCACCACCGCAGGTCGCCGCACTTGGCCGGCTCCATGTTCTCCACTTGGCCGGTGTACTTGGCGGGGGTGAAGAACAACTGCAGCCGTCCCGCACCGTCGTCTGCGTCGAGGTCGTGCAGGACATGGACCAGCTTCAGATCGGCCTGGTCGATGTCGATGCCCAGCTCCTCCCGCGCCTCGCGCGCCATGCCGGCCGCGACGGATTCGCCCTGCTCGAGGTGACCGGCGGGGACGTGCCAGCACCCTTCGCCGTAGGCCGTGTTTCTGCGTCTGCCCAGCAGGACCTGGTCCTCCTCGACGAGCACCAAGTGCACCCCGATGACCGTTTGGTGCGGCACTGAAATCTCCTTCACGACACAGAGGGGACGAAGACGATGGAGCGGCGCGCCGACGGTGCACTCGGTGCTGCGGCGGGTGCCGGGGGATCGGGTGCGCCTGATCCTGTCAGCGCCTGGCCGTGTTGCTCGGCGTGTCAGTCCGGCGGTCACTCGATGGTGCCAACCTCGGTAAAACAGCGGCGAGTTGCTGGCCATGGACGCGAGCCCTTGCCAGTGCTGACCGGGCTGGTGTTCGGCCGTGTGGCTCTCTCCAAGGTTGGCAGATGGCGTGGTCGAGCGGTGCGAGGATGCGGGGCCGTGACTGGCTCTTCTGTCTCCCGGAATCCCGTGGGTTGACATGCCGCACCTACAGGTCGGCCGGGATGGGGGTGGCGGGTGAGCCGAGGTGGAACAGCAGACGGGGTCCGAGCCGTTCGACCGCTCCACTGCCCATCATGACGACCAGATCGCCGCGTTCGGCCAGTGAGGCGATCAGTTCCTCGACGCCGCTGCCGACTTTGGTGGCGTGCCACGTGTGCCAGGCGTGCACGTGGCCGGCCATGCCATTGAGGGTGGCGGCGCGGGCGATGGCTGCGGTTCCTGTGTCGGCCTCCGGGTTCGATGCGGGTTGGGGCGCGTGGACCGGCAGCAGCACGACGTCGTCGGCCGCAGCGAGTTGGGCGCCCATCTCGAGGCCAAGTGACATGGTGCGTGCCAAGCCGCTCGGCTCGAACACGGCGATGACGTTCCCCTCCGTGAGCATCCGCGCGGCCTTGAGGTCGGCGGCGATCTCCGCGGGGTGACGGGCGAGTGAGTCGACCACGGTGATTCCGGCCTGGCGGCCCAGCACGGTCAGGGACCGTTCGATGCCGTTGAACCGCGTGGAGATGCCGGCGGCCAGGTCTGCGGCCGTTGCGCCGAGCGCGCGGCCGGCGGCGAAGGCGGCAGCGGCGGCCAGGGCGTTGTGTCGCCCGGGCATCGCCACGATGACGGTGTACCAGGAACTGTCGGCGTCCTGCACGGTCACATGGCTGGCCGTCCCGTCCCACACGACCTGCACGACGCGCACGTCCGCGTCATGCGCCTCGCCGAACGTGATCACGCGGGGGCCGGATCGCTTGGCCAGCCGGTCGGCCAGCGCGCACGCTCCGGGGTCGTCGGTGGGTAGAACCACGGTGCTGCTGCGTCGGGCGAGAGCCTCCAACTCGTCAAGGACGTCGTCGAGGTCCTGGTGGTGCGCCGGCGTGGCGGTGGCGTTGAGGATGAGTGCGACCGTCGGGAAGCAGCGGGCCTCGGGCCGGGGCCCGTCATCTTCGCCCGGGCCGAGGTCGGCGATCAGCAGATCGCCGCCGCTGTGGTGACCGGCGACGCTGCCTGCCGGTGGGGCGCCGAGCACCCAGGACGGGTTGCGGTGATCCAGTGCGCTGGTGAGCATGACCGCCGCGGTTGTGGTGCTGTGGCTGCCGGCCACTGTGACGGAGGCTGGTGCGGAGTCGACGAGCATCGCCAGGGCCTCGTCGCGCTGCAGGACAGGCAGGCGCATCTCCTCGGCCCGTTCGCGCTCCGGTCCTGTGCTGGCCGTTGAGCTGTTCCAGACCAGTGCCGACATGTCCGCTCGGACGTGGCTGCGGTCGTTGCCGAGCACGATCCGGGCGCCGGCCTTGGCGAGCGCTGCGGCAGCGTCGCTGTCCTGGGTGGCGGACCCGGACACGCGGCTGCCGCGCTCTACCAGCAGCCATGCAAGCCCTGGCATGCCGGGTTCGGTGATACCGACCAGGTGGGGAGCGGATAGGCGGATCGGCCCGCTGTACACGGGGGTCTCACGTGCCACGGTGTCGTTCAACTCCTCTGTAGAGCATGTGCGGTGGGAAGATCTGGCGGGCGCGGTAAGACGGCGATGGGCGACCATATGACCTGGGGCGGTAGCCGCCCTCACGTTCTGGCGCTCGGCGGGGCTGGCGCTCGCCGGTGGACGGATGGCGCGTTCTGGTGCGCCGCGGGAAACGGGGCACGGGAGATCAGTTGGTCCAGCAGGGCGACGAGCACCGCCCGCACGGAGGCGTGGTCGCGGGCGTCGACCATGAGCACTGCGGTGTTCGGGTCTTTGAGTACGAGCGCGGTGCGGATCTGTGGCTCGGTGTAGGGCCGGGCGCCTTGGAAGCAGTTGACCGCCACCACGAATGGGGTGCCTCGCTGCTCGAAGAAGTCCACGGCGGCGAAACTCGTCTCCAGACGGCGCGGGTCGATGAGGACGACGGCACCGATCGTGCCGCGCAACAGGTCGTCCCACATGAACCAGAACCGGTCCTGGCCCGGGGTGCCGAACAGCAGGAGCGTGGCGGCATCCAGGGTGATCCGCCCGAAGTCCAGCGCCACAGTGGTGGTCGTCTTGGCCTCGGCGGTCACCGGGTCGACACCGATACCCGCCACGGTCAGGCGCTCTTCGGTTCGCAGCGGGGTGATCTCGCTGATGGCGCCGACGAAGGTGGTCTTGCCGACGCCGAAGCCGCCCGCGATGAGGATCTTCGTCTGCGGGGGCGGACTGGAGCTAGAGGGCTTGGAGGCCGCTTCGGACGCGGCGGAGAAAGGTGACATCGGCTGCCTGGTGTTCGGTCATCGGGGGTTGGTGGTGCAGGAGGCCGCGGTCGGCCAGTTCGGTGAGCATGGCGATCACCGTGACCAGGGGCAGGCCCAGGCGGGCGGCGATCTCCGCCACCGCCCGCGGCGCCTCGCACATGGCGAGGGCTGCCCGCCACTCGGCGGGCAGCCCTCGCGGCTGCGCGTTGGGGGCGGCGGTGACAAAGGAGTGCATCGCCAGCGGGGGCCCGGCAGCGGAGGGGACGGGGACCAGGGCGAACAGGCGGGTACGGCGGCTGGCGGGCATCAGCCGGCGGTGAGGTCCGGGCGGGGCCGGGTGCTCATCTGTTCCGCGTACGCGCGGGCCTTGCGGACGATCTCGCCCAGGGCCAGGCCGACGGGCGCGGACGCCTCGAGCGCGACGAACAAGGTGCTGTTGGCCCCGCACGCGGTGATCGCGATCGTGCGCTGCTGCATGCTCACAACGGTGTGCAGGACTTGCCGGCCGTCCACGTCTGCGGACAGTGCGGTGGACAGGCTGGCCATGCCGGAGCAGGCCGCGGTGATGCGCTGCGCCTCCTCGGTGCTGACGCCGTAGGCGGCCTGGGGGAGGCCGTCGTTGGACAGCAGGACCAGGCTCAGCACGCCGGGGATGCTGGCGAGACTGTTGCGGAGCATGTCGTAGCTGCGGTCGTTAACGGTCTCGGGGACGCTGTTGGGAAGCGTTGCGACGTTACTCATGGATCACTCTCCAGGGGTGGGGAAGTGGGCGAACAGGTCGGACAGGTCTTCGGCGCTGCGATCGTCGATGCCGTAGCCGCCCACCCGGGGCTCGTCGGTTGGTGCGGGCTGGCGCAGCGGTGCGGCGAGGTTGGCACCGGGCACACGTTGGGGCAGGCCGTCAGTTGTCAATTGCCGGCCTGGCGAGGCGGTGACCAGGGACAGGGATGGGCGTTGCTCGGCCGGTACGGCGGGCAGTGAGGGCGCGGTGTGGTCGGCTCGGTCGGCCGCGGCCGCGGCCGCGGGCGGTGGCGGGGCGGGCTCGGCGCTTGCCGGTTGAGTCAGTAGGCGGTCGGGGATGAGCACGAGGGCCGATACTCCGCCGAAGTCGGAGGGGCGCAGCCGTACCGACAGGCCGAATGGGACGGTGAGCTTGCCGACGACGAACAGGCCCAGTTGCTGGATGTCCGCGAGTTCGGCGAACAGCGGGGCTACTTGCAGACGGCGGTTCAGCTCGTCGAGGGCCTCGGGCGTAAGACCCTTGCCGCGGTCTTCGACCTCGAAGGCGATCCCGCTGCCAGTGGGCGCGGATCGGACGATGACGGGCAGGTGCGGGGCGGAGTAGGC
Organism: Streptacidiphilus sp. MAP5-3; assembly: GCF_041262505.1. Classification (NCBI taxonomy): domain Bacteria; kingdom Bacillati; phylum Actinomycetota; class Actinomycetes; order Kitasatosporales; family Streptomycetaceae; genus Streptacidiphilus; species Streptacidiphilus sp. MAP5-3. Next base: position 133,344 of record NZ_JBGCCL010000008.1, on the reverse strand, counting down.
GAGGGCGTTCTCGGTGAGCTCCGCGAGCAGGTGGGTGAGGGCTCCGGCGGCCTCGGGTATGACTGCGCCCTCCGCCCCGAAGTCCAGGCGCACTCTCGAGCGGTCGGTGACCTCGCCGATGGCATCGAGAAGAAGGTTGCCGACGGGCACCGGCTGGGTGTGGGGGTGGGGGATGGTGCCGCCGGTGAGGAGCAGCAGGTTCTCCAACTGTCGGCGCAGCTGCACCAGGCGGTGGTCGACGGCGGCCAGATCGTTTTTCGTGGCCGCGTCGAAGCCGGGGCGGTGCTGCAGCGTTTCCAGGCCCTCGAGTGCGAAGTCGGCCGCGACCAGGGAGCGGGTGGCCGCCGACATGGCGAACCGGTCGAAGCCGTCCCGCTCGCGGTAGAGGGTGTATGCGGAGTCGCCGGCGAGCTGGGCCAGGCGTGCCAGGGCGTCGGAGATGACGCCGAACTCATCACCGTGACCGGTTGGCCTGGGCAGCGCGCTGGTGTCCACTGCCTCCCCGTGCTTCAGACGCCGGATCAGCTCCGGAAGCTGGTGCTGGGCGACAGCCAGCGCGATCGTCTGTGTCCTTTGGGCGCGCCGCACGATGGCACCGCTCACCGTGAGCAGGACGACCAGGACGACCACCAGGAGGAGGGAGCCGGCTCCGGCCACCAGGTACGCGTCGTGGCGAAGCCCCCGGCCCGCCGCCACTGCTCCGCGTCGTCCCGCCGTAAGCGCTGTCGCCTCGTGGGACAGGACAGTCACACACACCGCGACCAGGGTGGCGCAGGCGAGCGAGGCGGCGAGGGCGACCAGGCGCAGCAGTGCCCGCACCGTCAGCGCGTTCCGGGGTGAGGCGTGCAGCGGATGGGCGGGTCCAGGCAGGGGAGACGACATCATTCCTCACGGAACACGAGGGCTTGCGGGCGGCGGGCTGGGGCTCGGGGTGGGCTAGGTCTGGGCGAAGCCCCTGGACAGGTCGACATCGGTGACACGCACGCGGTGGACGTCCAGCTCGCGTTGGGCGGCGCGCGCGTAGTGGGCGACGACCTCCTCGCCGAGTAGTTCGGCCGCGAGCCGGCTTCCCTCGAACGCTGTCAGGGAGTGGTGGAGCGTGGGCGCGACCGGTGGGGCGGCGCTGTCCTGGTAGGCGTCACCGGTGGATGGCGCCGGTGGTTTGAGGTCGTGGTCGATGCCGTGCTGGGCTGCTGCCAGTACGGAGGCCAGCGCCAGGTAGGGGTTGGCGTCCGCTCCGGGCAGGCGGACCTCCAGGTGCAGCCCCGTGCCGTGGCCGACGACCCGCACCGCGCAGCCGCGGTTGTCCCATCCCCAGGCGTAGCGGGTCGGGGCGAACGAGTGCGGCTGGTAGCGCTTGTAGGAGTTGACGGTCGGGGCGTACAGCGGGGCGAGGTGGGGAAGGGCATCCAGCAGTCCCGCCACCACCTGCCCGGCTAGCTCCGGTAGTTCGCCACCGTGGCCGGGGCCGGCGAACAGCGCCTGATCCCCGCGCCACAACGACACGTGAAGATGCAGTCCACTGCCCACTCCATCGCTGGGCGCGGCCATGAACGTGGCCGCGAGACGGTGCCGCTCGGAGGTCGTGCGCACGGCGTGCTTGAACAACAGATGCCCGTCGCACGCGGCGAGCGCCTCCCCATAGGGGAAGGTGACCTCGACCTGGCCGGGTGCCCCCTCGGTCTTGACCGCCTCCACCGGCAGGCCCGCCTTCGCGAGGCCGGCACGCAGGTTGCGGGAGAAGGCGGACAGCACCCTCGGGTGGTCCAGCGCGTAGTCGCGGTTGTCCCACGTCACCGGGCGCAGATCCCGGTAGCCACCATCGGCAAGTTCGCCCAGGGTGCCGTGGTAGAGGACGAACTCCGTCTCCAGCCCCACCCGGGCCTGCATGCCGCGGGCGGCGAGTTGGTCGAGCTGCCGGCGCAGCATCGAGCGCGGCGAAACCTGCAGCAATTGCCCGTCAGGCCCGAGAGCGTCGGCGAGCACCAGGGCGGTCCTGGGCAGCCAGGGCGTCAGCCGCGCGGAACCCGGATCCGGGGCAAGGCGCACGTCGCCGTAGCCGGACTCCCAGGAGGCGAGGGCGAAACCCTTCAGCGGGGTCATGTCCACATCGGTGGCGAAGACGTACGCGCACATCTCCGCGACGCCGTCCCCGTCGGCGAGACGGTCCAGGAAGTACCGGGCGTCGTACTCCTTGCCCTTGAGCCGGCCCTGGCCGTCGGCCACGGCCAGCAGCACGGTGTCCACCCGACCGGCACCGACCAGCGCGCGCAACTGCTCCATGCTCACACGACCTCACTCTCGAGCTCGGACATCTCGGGGCTGGCGTACACGGGCGTGATGTAGGAGCGGCGGGCGGCCCACCACCACACGGTGGCCAGGACCAGCACCACCACAAGTGCGATCGGCGCGTAGTTGAAGGAGTCCACCGTGACCGGGTTGGTCTGGGGCAGGCAGAACAGCACGGTGACCACCGCCACCCACAGCACGGCGACAACGCCGACCGGCCGGCTCCAGCGGCCCAGGTTCCACGGGCCCGCCGTGAAGCGGCGCCCAGCGCGCAGCCGCAGGTAGATGGGGATGGCGTAGGCGGGGGTGATGCCGATGACGTTGATTGCGGTGACCGCCCCGTAGGCGACCGGCGAGTACAGCGACGGCAGGGCGAGCACCAGCGCGGCGACCACCGACAGCCACACCGCGCGGGTCGGCGTGCCGTTGCGCGACACCCGACGCCACCACGCCGAGCCGGGCAGCGCACCATCCCGCGAGAAGGCGAACACCATCCGGGATGCGGCGGCGGTCTCGGCGTTGCCGCAGAACAACTGGGCCACGATGACCACGACCAGCAGCAGCTTCGCACCGCCGGTCCCGAGGCTGTCGAGGAAGATCTGCGCCGGCGGTACCCCGGTCGCGCTGCCCACGGTGCCCGCGTAGTCCTGGATGGCGAAGGTCATGCCGGCCAGCAGCACCAGTCCGGCGATCCACGAGACCCAGATGGAGCGGACAATCCCGCGAGCGGCGCTGACCTGCGCGTGTGTGGTCTCCTCCGACAGGTGCGCGGAGGCGTCGTACCCGGAGAAGGTGTACTGCGCCAACAACAGGCCGATAGCGGTCACGTAGAGCGGGCTCGACCAGCCGGTGGTGTTGGCGAAGTGCCCGAATACGAAGCCGGCGGACTGGTGGTGGGAGGGAACCACCGTGAGGAAGGCGACGATCAATGCGACGCCGGCCAGGTGCCACCACACCGACACCGAGTTCAGCAGGGACACCAGCCGCACTCCGAACAGGTTCAACGCGGCGTGCACTGCCAGGATGACGATGTAGATGACCATCAGAGAGCCCGTTTTGGGGACGAAGCCGAACTGGAGGTTCAACAGGGCTCCGGTGAACTGGGCGGCGCCGTAATCGATCCCGGCGATCGCACCCAGCAGCCCAAGCAAGTTCAACCAGCCGGTGTACCAGCCCCATCGTGGGCCGCCGAGCTGGTGGGCCATGTAGTACAGGGCCCCGGAGGTCGGGTAGGCGGAGGTGACCTCCGCCAGCGCCCACCCGACGAACATCACCATCAACCCGACACCCACCCAGCCCCAGAGCATCACCGCCGGCCCGCCGGTAGTCAGCCCGAAGCCGTACAGGGTCATGCAGCCGGACAGCACGGAGATCACCGAGAAGGAGATGGCGAAGTTCCCGAACGACCCCATGCGCCTCGCCAGTTGGGGCTCATAGCCCAGCCTCCGCAAGATTGCGTTGTCGTCCGGGGGAACTGCGGCTGACCTGATCGTGTGGGACATCGGTAGACCTTCCGAGAACTCGGGAACGGGCAAGGAAGAAGCAGGCGGGCTTGTGTCAGGGCCGGCCGCCGGAGGCGGCGACGGCCGCCCACGCCTGCGAGCGCGCCCACGCGAACTCCCGCTCGGCGAGGGCGGGATCATCAGCCATATGAGCCCACGGCAGACGTGTCGCGTACGGGCCGATCGCATCGAACACCCGGGCGGCATCCTGAGGTCGATGCGCGGCCGACAAGGCGTGCGCCAGGTGGTTGAGATCAAGTGCCAAGCGCGGCTGAGACGTTGTCTCGTCGAACCACAGATGCAGAGCCCGCTCTGCGTCGCGGGCGATGTGGTCACGCGTCCACAGCCGACGCAGCAGCGGGTCCGCCGGGACGCGCTCCCGCTGCCGGCGGAAGTGCTCCGCATAGGCGTGCAACGGCAGCACCAGCAACGCCGACCCCACGGGCGCCCACGACACCACCCACCGCACGAAGTCGATCGACGCCCCCACCGACCCGCCCGGCCGCGACAGCCAAAACCGCAGCATCCGGTGGAACGCCTCTCGGTTGCAAGGATCAAGGCGGTGCGCCTCACCCAGCAGTCCCCACGGGCCCGGCGGCAGCAGACGCTCCGGCGAGGCGGCATAGTGCTCCGGCCGCGCCTGCTGCTCGTCGACCTGGGCCAGGGCTAACAGGCACACCCATGGCACCGGGTCCTGCGGTGCCAACTGCGCAGCCCGCCAGCACCATTCTCTTGCCCGCTGCTCCAAGGACCCGGTCTGCGCGCGGCCATGGCGGTGGGCCCGCAAAGCGCGTTCCACCGCGACCCGGGCCTGCATCACCACGGCATTCGCGCTCTCTGGCTCCTCCATCAGCCAAGCCCCCAGCACGTCGGAGCGCACCGCTGCCGCAGCGAGGATCTGGCTGCGCGCGCTCCGAAGTCCCCAGTTCGTGCCGGTTTCCGACAGCAGCTCACGGGTCGCCATCCAGCGTCCGGCCTGAAGATCCTCCAGCGCGGCCCTCAGCGCGTCGTCACGGCCTGCCGGATGGTACACCGGTCGGGCCCGCTCTCGAGCGGGTTCTCCAGCGCGCATCAGCGCATCCTCCCGGTACCCGTGCAAGGGCCAGTGACGACCGCAGTCAGGGCGGCGAGCGCCTCATCCACCCGGGCGCGCTCCGCATGGATGGCCCCGACGAGTGACAGGACGGCGCGCTGGCGGACACCGACGCTCGCGCCGGCCATATCCGGGTCGGTGGCCAGCGCCCCCACATCCTCGGTGAGAAGAGGCCGCGACTGCCCGTTCGCGGCGAGCAGCGCCTTCTCCAGGTCGGCGGCCCGGCGGCGGGCTGCTGCGGCGAGGCGCTGCGAGTGGAACGCCACCAGCAGCGCGATCAGTGAGCAGAAGACCATGCCTCCAAGGGCCGTGCTCTGCAGGTGAGATGCCATCAGATCCTCAAAGGAACAACGGTGAACGGGAGGCGGGCTAGGCGCGATTGGCACGCACCGTCAGTCAGGACTGCGCTGCTGCGTTTCTGTCAGGGCTTTCGAGCGATCGCGCCGTAGCAGGAGATATCGGCGTTCGTCGCTGCGGTGAGACTGGACGGGTCGGGGCGCCATCGAGACACCACCTGCAGACCAGGGGGCACCAATTCCAGTCCCTGGAGAAAGCCGTCGATCTCCACTCTGGTCCGGGCCTGGGCGCTCATCCCGCCCTCCCTGTACAGCTCGACGATCTGCTTCCACTGCGCAGGGGCGTAGTCGGGAGTCACATGGGACAGCGCCAGGAAACTCCCTGATGGCAAGGCGTCCACCAGCGAGGCGACGATGCCGTACGGGTCCGCGTCGTCCTGGACGAAGTGCAGAACCGCGATCAGCATCAGCGCGACTGGCTGGTCGAAGTCGAGGACCTGCCGGACCATCGGATCGGCCAGGATCGCTGCAGGATCGCGCAGATCAGCCTGGATGTAGGCGGTCCGGCCAGACGGTTCGCTCCTCAGGAGCGCCCGGGCATGGGCCAAAACGATCGGGTCGTTGTCGACGTAGACCACGCGAGCCTCCGGCGCCTCGGCCTGGGCTACCTCATGCGTGTTGTTAGCCGTCGGAATCCCGGTGCCGATGTCTAGGAACTGCCGCACACCGGCGCGCGCGAGGTAACGCACCGCGCGCGCCAGGAAGAGCCGGTTCTGCTGCGCGGTGACTGGCAGTGTGGGGGCTACCTCCAGCAGTTCCCGGGCCGCAGCCCGGTCGGCTGGGAAGTTGTCCTTGCCTCCAAGGTAGAGATCGTAGAGCCGAGCCGGGTGAGGGCGATCTGTTCGGAGCTCGGCGGACGAGGCGGCACTTGACCCGTTCGGCGGGCCGCCCGCAGGGCAGCTACCGCGGTTCGTTCCCTCGATGCCGGGACTGGAGGAAGGCCAGTCCGACATGGTTGGAAGCTCCCCTTGGCCCGGCACATCCGTGCAGGCTTCGTGGCCCGGTAACTGAGCCATGTTGCTGCTCGTGGCGAGGAGAAGCCAGGTGGGCCACGGCTCCGTGTGGAGCCGTTCGACCGGGACACCCAGCTCAGCAGCCAGAGCCCTCTGAACGTCCTCACCGGGCACGACGGCGCGGTTCTCCCACGCCCAGATCTTCTTTGTGGGAGGCCCTGCCCCGAGGCGCTCGTTGAGCAGGTTAACCAGGTCCGTCAGGCTCCAGCCGTGCTGGGCGCGGACCTGGCCCAGGGGGTGCTGCTGTGGCTGTTGCGTGTTCTGGAGCCTGGCCATGTGTCTGTCCCTAAGAAGGTGAGGTGGATTCTGGAGCGGTGAATGCAGGTGTTGGTGCCCGCTCGACGCGTCGGGGGTGCCACGGCGAGCGGGCGGTCTGGGGGCTGGCGGCAAACCAGCGACTGAGTCGGGCGGCGAGCGCCATCAGTCGACCCGGAATCTCCAGGAAGCAAGTGCACGACACGTCCTGGACGGGGACTTGGTCGGGGCTGCGCCGGTGGGACGACGAGCGCGGCCCCTCTCTCCCGCCTACAACCGCCGATCAGGGTGGTCGTCGCTACGCATCGCAGCGGGAGAGGTTCGCGGGCAGGCCCAGCTGAGGGCCGGCGGAGTCCATGACCGGAAGCTCGGTCCGGGACATACCGGGCCAGCGGTCCACCCCCGTGACCGGTTTCGCCAGCTGGTCCGGAGCAGCCTTTGCCGGCCGGTCTTCGCGCTTCGCATGGTTTCCACCTCTCCTGTCTGGTCGTTGGCGGGCACGCAAGTGGACGGTGCGACCCTGTCCGGGGATGTGTCGGGGACGTCCTGGGACGCCTTGAGTCGAGTTCCCGTCGTTGCTCGTCCAGACTGCGCGACCAGCGGCCCGAGAGCGAGATCCACCATTCGGACACCAGAGTTGTCCGAATGGGCGCCGTACAAAGGGCGCGGTAAGGGACATGCGCTCGCGGGACTGGACGGAGTGGACACCGCGACGCTTACAGGCGGAGGCTGCGGGGTGCACGGCGCGTCGTCGGTCTAGCGGACGCGGGCAGAGAAGTGTTCCAGTCAGGCGTCGGACGGAGTATCCGCGTGTGCAGCTGGCGGACGTGGTCCTCGCAGATGAGGGCGGGACTGAACTCTGAACGCCGGCGAGTTCTCCTCGAAGGGTTCACCGTCGCCGGGCCGGGGCGGTTGGCCGAGCGCTTCGGCGAAGCGGACTCGGCCCGGCGGTGTGTTGGGCCTGGGAGGTTCGAGCATGGCCCAGGTATGGCCGTGCGGTTTAGGACGGGCTGGCGTGGTCAAGCTCGGCGGCATCGGGGAACACCAGTTGCGGCTCGGCCAGGATGTCCCGACCAAGCACTTCCGCGTACACCTCGTCGACGCTGCCATAGGCCGCGTGCGCCAAGTCCAGGCCCAGCTTCGCGGCGGCTTCTTCCACGGAATCGGCGCTGGGGCCTTCGACTTCCAGGAAGGTCGGAAGGTCGGGCCATGTGTCGAAGTCGAAGCGCAGTTCGCCCAGGCGCCACTCCTCGCGGTAGTTCTCCTGGTAGCGGAGCGCTTGGAAGCCCATCGCGGTCAGCAGGTGATGGGTGCCGTCGAAGTCGGAGACGACGACTTCGGCCTCCAGGATGGTGTCGATCGCGGACTCGTCGGCCGTGGACTGCTTGTAGGTGAGGGTGACTTGGTGTCCCTCGTCGCGCAGCCGCAGCCAACCGCCGCGCTCGGCGATGTCGCCGTTCTTGAAGACCACCCTGCGCATCAGTGTGCGGGGCTGGTGGATCTCGGCCCCGAGATCTTGCAGGGCGGTGATGGTCTTGTCGACGTCGATGGCGAGGAAGCGGGCTTCGTACTCGGTCTGCATGGATGTGGCCTCTCCGGGAAGTTGGTGGGACGGATCTCGATCGGTCAGTAGGCGGTGGGACGGGGTCGGCTCTCGTTTTGGCGGCGGCCGATGAACAGGCCCATCCGGTGGCGGTGCCAAGAGGGTTGTCCGGGATGCGGGGCCTCGTCGAAGGCTGGGGTGTAGGTCTCCCAGATCGCTTCCCAGCCGGGGAAGTAGGCGCGGATCTCCTCTTCGTCCAGGTAGTGCTCGATCTGCTCGTGCCGGGGTTCGACGGGCATCATGTACTCAGCTCCCAGGAGCCCGCCGGCCGAGCACAGGCTCTGCAGGGCATTGGTGAAGTCCTTCAGGGGGCGCCGGTGGTTGATCGAGTAGTGCCAGGAGCAGCTGGTCCAGATGCCGTCGTGGGCTTGGGAGTCTACGAGATCCAGTACATCGCCAGTGATGATGTCGACACGGTCGGTGAGTTCTTCGGCCGCGAGGCGTTGACGGAGGCCGGGGTTTGGCAAGTCACCTTCGAGGGCGGGTTGGTCTCGGTCGATGGCGGTGACGCGATAGCCGCTGCGCGCCAGTGGCAGGACGAACTTGCCGTCGGAGGCACCGACGACGCAGACGGTCCGCGCGTTGGCGAGTTCGAGCTGGCGCTGGAAGAGCGGGAAGAAGCTGCGGGTGGACCGCCAGAGGCTTTCCGTCAAGGGCATGGGATGGGTCCGTTCTCATCCATGGAGATCATGACCAGGGCAGGAGTTCGTCGGGGGTGGCCGTGACGGGGCGACCGTCGGCCAGGTGGACGATGACGTGCCGGAAGCCGTGGTCGCGTAGGAGTTCCCGGCAGCTTCCGCAGGGGCTCAGCACGGTGCCGGTCGAGCGATGGAGGGCGACGCAGGTGTCGAAGTCGTCGGTTCCGGCCGCGAGGGCCATGCCGATGGCGACTGGTTCGGCGCAGGTGGAACAGTGGCTGCAGGTGCGGGAGCGCACTTGCACCGCTGTGAAGATACGTCCGTCAGTCGTCGAGACCGCGGAAGCTACGTTGATCTGCGGATAGCGGCAGTTTGCGAGGGCCCTGCGGCATGCCTCGACCAGCGCGGCCTCGAGCCCGGAGTCCTGGACGTTCACAGGATTCGCTGGGGTGCCACGGGGTCCATAGGCGCCTGGAAGATCTCGGCGGGCGCCTGCGGATGCCACAGGGGCATCGCTTCTTCCAGGTGGAAGACGCCGGGCCGGTCCCAGGCATTGGCGATCCAGTCGCCCAGGCTGTAGGCGCCGACGGCGTCCAGGCCGATCAGCGTGCCCGGGGTCAGCGGTCCAGGTACGGTGACACGGCCGAAGGTGTCACTGCGATGGCACAGAGGACCGACGAGTTCGTAGGTGAGCTCGGCCTGGATCGGGACACGTCCGATGTGGACGGGACGGGTCTCGTCACCGCGCCAGCAGTGCAGGGCGTTGGTGCCGATATCGAGGACCGCAGTGTTCCGGTCGTCGTCGTGGCGAACGGCGACGACCGAAGCGACGGCCGATAGGGCGGGTTCGGCAAGGTAGCGCCCGGGTTCGAACAGCAGCTGTTCGACCCCGCGCATGCGCAAACGGGCGGCGTAGTCGGTGACGACTGCGGTGATGCCGGCCAGATCCGGTGCCTTCTGCACCGCGGGCTGCATCAGCACGCCGAGCGTCTGGGCCAGTTGAAGCAGCGGCCCCTTGCGGCGTTTCTCGACCCAGCCGGAGGCCAGGCCGCCGCCCAGGTCGAGGCTGGTCACGCTGATGTCGAGCGCTGCGAGGCGGTCGAGCAGGGCGCAGACGCCGGCCAAGGCTCGTTCGAAGGTGGTGGCGGCGACGAGTTGGCCGCCGAGGTGCAGGTGGAGCGCCTCAAGGATGACGTTGTCGCTTGCGGCCAGTCGCTTGGCGGCGGCGAGGATCGCCTCGCCGGTGCTGGACCAGCCGAACTTTGTCTCCCCGCGCTGCCAACCCTCAGTGGGGTCGGCTCCGGTCTCACCGGTCAGGCCAGGTACGCGGATCCGCAGGCCGACTCGTACCGGCGGCGCGGCTGGAGGGCGGGTGCACAGGATGTCGATCTCGGAGTCGGTCTCGATATTGATCAGGCGCGGGGGCTCTCCGTCCAGGGCCGCGCGCAGCAGGCCGGCGGCCTTGCCGATGCCGTTGACCAGGATCGAGGACGGCTGGTGCAGGGAGCGGGCGAGCCGCCACTCGTGCAGGGAGGTGACCTCTGCGCCGATGCCCATGCTCGCGAGGTCCTCGCACAGCCGCGGCAGGTAGTTCGTCTTGTAGGAGTAGTACGTTTCGGTGGGCAGCGGAAGGCCGTCGGTGAAGACGCGGAAGGCCCGTGTTGCGTCGGCGAGCCGGGTGGCGGAGTAGCAGAACAGCGGGGTTCCGTGCGTCTCGGCCAAGGCAAACGCCTTCTTCGGCACCGTGTCGTTCATCGCTAGCCCATCCCTTCGGGCAGGAGGTCGACGATCGCCTTGACCACGCCGTCGGGGCGGAGACCTGTGGTGTCAACGGGGACGATGTTGGCGCCCGCGTAGATCTTGCGGGTGACGTGGATGTTGTCGGCTTCCAGCCGGTACCAGTAGCTGCGGTTCTTCTCCTCATCGCGAGCGTCCAGCCGCTGGCGCCGGATGGCGTCGTCCACGGTGAGGACGAAGGAGTTGTCGGGTCGGCGGGCATGCGACCAGTCGATCTCGGGCACGGGGGTGACTCCCATGGCCGCGTGGGTGGCCAGGGTGCGGTAGAAGTAGCTCTCCATCACCACGCTGCGCCCGGTGGCCAGCGTGGCGCGGACGGTGTCCGAGGCCAGGTAGTTCACCATCATCCAGAAGTTCATCCGCGCCATCACGTTGCGGGAGGCATCGACGTTGCGGCGCATGGGCTCGAAGCGGGCGTTGAGGGTGTCCAGCAGCACCGCGCCGAGTGCGTCGGCCAGCAGCGGGGCGACAGTGGTCTTGCCGGTCGCGCTAAGTCCTTCGAGGACGATGAAGCGCGGTTCGCCAAGGGGCGATGTCATCACCGCTCCTCAGTTGCCGATGTATACGACGTCGGGGATGGAGACGGCGATCTCGTCGTGCGCGTGGGGTTCATAGACGACGCTGCGCAGGCTCTGGTCGAAGCGGAAGGCGTTGGCATCACGGCCTACGGCCTTGCAGGACACCGTGAGTCCGCCGCGGGGATCGGCTTCGATCCGGTCCAGCCAGTCGCCGGCGATCAGGTTGGAGCAGGCGGCCATGGCCGGCTGGGGTGTCAGGTCAGAGTCGTAGACGACCCGCAGCCGTAGCCCGGCGGTGTCGATCTCCTCGTGCAGCGCCTCGTACCTGGAGGCCTGTTCGACCTCCAGTTCCGGGTGCCGTAGCGCGTTGCCCACTAGGCGCAGGCAGTGCAGTTTGAGCTCACCCACCCGGTGCTGGTCGAGGAGCCGGGCCAAAGCGACGACCTGCCCGATACTGGTTCGAGTGACCGTCATCGTGACCCCGGTCTCCAGGCCCAACTCCGCGGCCAGGTCGAGAGCGTCGATCGCCGAGGAGAAGCTGCCCCGCTGCCGGATGCGGTCGTGGACATCGGCCAGCCCGTCGATGGAGACCCGGAACTTGTCGAGGTACGGCGCCAACTCCCTTACCGTGCCGAAGAACCCGCGGTGGCCGTTGGTGCAGATCTCCACCGTCAGCCCACTCTCCTTGCAGAACCGGGCCACCTCAACGACGCCGGGGTACAGCAACGGCTCGCCGCCAAGCAGCGTCACCGCCTCCAGGCCGTACTCGCGCTGGAAGTGAGACACCAACTCCACCGCCTCGGCCGTGGTGTACCGCTCAGTGCTCTTCAGCAGCTCACCGTGGAAGCAGGTCTTGCAGACGAAGTTGCAGCGGTACTGCAGTTGCAGGTAGAGCATCTTCACGCGGGTGATGCCGGTGACCTCTTTGAGCATCGTTGCTTCCTCCAAACAGGTCCATCTGATGGTGTCCCGCCTCGCACATGACCGACGGCACGGCCTCAACACTCGCGCCTGGGAACCTATGGCGAAATCGGCCTGACCCGTGGGCCGCTGTCACGGGTTGGGCCCACCACGAAACGACTAGTAACGCTGGGTGATCTCACGTACGCTGCCAGAAACCTAGGAGGCGCAGCGCCGGTGGCGAAACGCAAGACCTTCGATCCGGGGCGCGTGCCGGTCTCCTTCTGGCGCGCCGACGATGTCCAGAGCGCGTTGGCCCGTCATGAGGTCGGCGCACTGTTCCAGCTCTACCTGCGCCAGTTCCCGGACTGCACTCAGACCCAGCTCGCCTTGCTGACCGAGCATGACCGCTCGGAGATCTCCAACTGGATCCGAGGGGTGCGCGCCGGCCGGGTCAGCGATATCGATGTGCTGACCCGGATCGCAGATGGACTGCAGATGCCAGACGAGGCCAGAGTGCTGACTGGTCTTGCCCCCGCCTCGGTCCTGATGTCCAGCGTCAGAACCGCTGTTCCAGCCTCACGCCAACCGGCCGCTGGGGAACTCCCCGCGGACATGCCGGGTGGCATGCCGGCGCCGAGTCCGACCAACTCCCTGGATTGGCGTGAGGACTTGCGCCGGTTCTGGGGATTGGCGCAGTCCTCGCGGGTGGACATCGTGTGCTCGGAGATCCCCGAGCAGGAGCGGCCATACTTCGCCAGCCCGCAGGACCGCAACTACCTGCGTTACGCCAAGTTCGCCGATCTGGACAGCCTCATCTACGTGCGCACACGCCTGACCCAACTGCACCCGGACTTGGTCATCCGAGACTTCTCCCCGTCGGAGTACTTCGACACTGGGGTGGACACCTTGGTGGTCGTCGGTGGTCCGCCATGGAACGCGAAGTACCGGGAGTTTCTGCCTCAGCTTCCGTTCTACTTCGCCCCGAACCCGCTGGGCGAGGACGATCCACTGGTCGTCCCGCAGTTGGGGAATCTGGCGCTCGGCCCGCAGTGGAGTCCAGACAGCGACCTGCTCGAAGACATCGCCGTCTTCACCCGGCTGACCATGACGAAGGGGACAACAGTCTTCCTGCTCGGCGGGTGCCTTACCCTCGGCGTACTCGGTGGCGCGCAGTGCTTCCTGCACGGGGAACGGGCCGCGGCCAACGCCCGCTGGCTGACCGAGCTCATCGGTGACGACGACTTCGTACTCGTCACCGATGTCCGCCGGCTCGGCGGAATCGCGGACCTGGCCGATCTGACCGCGACCGAACCGCTCCTGGTGCTGGCGCGCCACAACAACGACCCGTTCAGCGTCGTGGTGAAAAACACCGACCGCTACGGTGCCGTGTAGCCATTGATCGCCGACGACTTCATGGGGGCAGACGAGTGATCATTTCCGCAGACATTCGCGCGTACGTGGTCAACCTCCCGCGGCGGGCTGACCGTCGCAAGCAGATGGAAGCCCAGCTCCCCGCGCTACTCAAGGCCACCTTTACGTCGGACTGGACCGGGCCGTTCGACGGCCGGGAACTGAACCGGCACGTCCTGGACCAGCTCGGCGTCGCCCTTTTCCCCTGGCAGATCGCCTCGGACAACCCGTGGTGGAGCCGTCCCCTCAAACTCGGCGAGATCGGCTGCACCCTCTCCCACCTCGCTTGCTGGCAGCACGCGGCCGACACCGGCGACGAGCCGTTCATCCTCATCCTCGAAGACGACGCCGTATTGGCCCCGGACTTCCTCAGCCACCTGCTCGCCCGTCTGGCTCAACTCACCGCGAAGGACAAAGCATTCGACCTGCTCTACCTTGGTCGCTTCCCCTTGGAAGCTGACGAACCCTACGTGTCAGGCGTCGTCCACCCCGGCTACAGCCACTGCACCTTCGGTTACCTTCTCACCCGGCCAGCCCTGACAGAGGTGCTCGCGACCGGGCTGGAGCAATCCGTGGTTCCCGTCGACGAATTCCTGCCCTCGCTCTACATCGACCATCCACGGCAGGACCTGCGTGCTCGGTTCCCGCGGCAGTTGCGCGCACTGGCCCTCGACCCGCCACTCGTGCGCCAACTCCCCAAGGACGAAGCTGGAAGCGACACCGAGGACTCACCGTTCGTCGACTGGCAGTAGCGGCCGGCCTGGGCTCGGAGGACGAAGGCTCTGCCAATGGCCGATCAGTTCCTGGAGCCGCGGTCCAGTCCACTCGGCTGCCGGCGTCCGCACGTTGATCCCGGTGACCACATGCTCAGGGGGCACATCCTGGGTCACCACCGCGCCAGCCGCCACGTAACTGCACGGGCCGATGCGGACCCCGCCGACGATCCTGGCGCCGTAGCCGACCACGCAGTCGTCCTCGATTACTGGCGGTTCCTCATCCACCGCCCACCAGCCCTTGTGGGGTTGGGTGTACTCGTGGACGAGCTCGCCCATCACCGTGCTGCGGTCCCCGATCCGCGCCGCGTCACAGACGAAACCGGCGACCGTGCAGTCCGCACCGATCGCTACCCGGTCGCACACGTAGGCGCCATATGCGAGACGGGTCCGATCGCCGACACGACTGTCGTAGCCGATGCGGACCCGGTCCTCCAGCACGCAGTCCTGGCCGACCGTCACCCCCTCATAGAGCACGATCTGATTGAAAAGCAGGCTGCGGTCCCCGATCCGGACCGGGGCCCCGGGCTCTTGCACACCGGCCGTGGCCGCACGGCGCAGTCGGGATTCCTTCGGGTAGCCCAACACGCAGTACTCGCCGAGCTGAACCGTGCCCGCAAGCGTTGCCGGCCCGTATAGCGGGCGTGTCACGTGGAACTCCCAGCACGATCGGCAAGCCAGCCAACGGAGACTGTGATCGCCTCATCCTCACGTTCTCGGGAGTCGAACCCGTGGTCGGACCCGTGGATGGAATGGAAACCGCAGCGGGGGTGCTTCTGCGCGGCTTCGCGGGCGATGTCATAGGAGACATAGCTGTCCCGGTCACCGTGGATGATGATCGCCGGAGTCGAGTCCGCAGTGAAGGACTCGCCCGGCTGGTGGCAGCGCATCTCGGCAAACAAGACCCGACCCAGTTCGAACTCCCCATCCAGCATCAACGACCCCTCGTCGTGGAGGCGGTCCTGAGCCGATTCGCTGAAGTTCTCGATACCCCAGGGCAGCTCGGGCTCCAGGAACGTCCGTCGCAGGTCCAGGACCGGGTTCCACAACACCACTCCTGACAGGTGTTCACCCAGCCAGGGCAGAGACAACGACGTCGCCACCGCTCCGAAGCTTGCCGCGACCATGAACAGCGGCCCGGGATGCTCCCGGACCGCGAAGTCGACTGCTGCCTCCAGATCCAGCATCTCCCCGGCGATGGTGATCCCCCGCTGAGCGCCGTCGCTGGCCCCGTGGCCACGGAAGGAGAAGCGGATGACCGTGAAGCCGGACTCGGCCAGTGCCTCAGCCAGGCGGATGAACATCCCTCCTTCGTCCTTGTCGGTGTTGATGCCATGGGCCTGGATGACGGTGCCAACCGGCCGCCGCCCCATCGGAACCCTGTGGACAGCAGCATCCAACGCGAGGCCGTCTACCGAGGCCAGTTGAATCTTGTCCAATCCGATCACTCCTCACGATGACACGATCGACGTCACGACGGTATCCAAGGCCATGCCCGGCCATCCGCTGAATCAGAGATTCAGGCCCCGCCGACAACGGCAGGCTGCCCCGCATAGCAAGGAGCTTGCAGAGACGGGAGCACAGAGGCACGCCCCTTGCGGGAAGATAGTCACCGTCTCTGGCCCGGACCGGGGCTGCTCGATCCCAGGTGCCTCACCCGCAACGAGCCGCCACTACGGTCACCGGCTGCCCCTCACCCTGAAGTACACCGCCGACCACCACGAAGCACACCTAGAGATCTGAGGCCACCTCACCTCCCGGTGTGGAGGTGCCGGTAGCTACGCGTGGGCGGTACGACCATCTCCGGCAAAATCCCGTGGGACGCCTGACGGGGCCCTGGCCCTGCTCGTCCAGGCTGCGCGACGAGGACGAGACCACCGTGCTGACAGCTGAGTTGTCTTGCCAGCTTCAGCCTTCTTGGAGAAAGCCCGCACGGGAAGGCGCGGTGACGGTACGTTTACAATCGGGCCTCGCTCTCTCGGGGCTACGGACCGGGGAGCGAAGGTGGCCGCCAGAGCACGGGAGATCGTGTCCGCAGGGTCGGCGCAGGCCCGGCTCGGGGCCGCGCTGCGCAACCTGCGCATGGAGCGTGGTGTGAGCCAGGCAGGACTGGGTGTCCTGATCCATTGCAGTGCCGACCTGGTTCGCCGCATCGAATCCACGGAGCGATTCCCGTCCCGCGAGACCATCGAGGCATGCGACCAAGCGCTGCAGTCTGATGGTGCGCTCGCTGATCTGTGGCCGGCCGCGGACGAAGAGCGTCGCCGGTCCCCGTCCCGTGGGGCAACCAGTGGGACCGTATCAGCCAGGTTCGCCCCAGAAGACTCCTCGCAGCTGATCGCCCAGTGGAGTGCGTCCGGCCAAGCGCTCACGGTGCCGGTCCAGGAGAAGGGTCGATTGTGGGTCACGGAGGAGGATGTCGCTCTGACGCAGAGCATGCTTGCGATGTTCCGGCAGTTGGACCACGTCCACGGTGCCGGACCGTTCGCGAGCCAGCTCTCCACCTATATCGATTCCGAGTTGACCGCGCTGCTCTCCAGGCCGGTAGCGAGCTCGCAAGCCGCCCGCAGCAGAGCCCGGGTTGCCACGGGTTTCCTCGAACTGGCCGGTTACCAGGCTGTGGACTCAGGGCGGCCCGGCTGGGCGCAGTCCTACTACAAGCGCGCTCTGGTGCTGACCACGCAGACGGCTGACCGTGCCTACGGTGCCTATCTGGTGGCCGTCAACTTGGGACATCTGGCGTTGCATTGCGATCATCCCGAGATCGCGCTCAGCTGGTCTCAGGCCGCGAGCGCCGTGGCGGGAACGGGGGCGAGCCCGGCGACCCGGGCCGCGATCAGTGCAGTCAGCGCCCGGGCCCACGCCCGGATGGGCAACGAACCCGAAGCCACCGCCCTGCTCCTCCAGTCCGAAACGCTGCTGGACGCTTCCATCCCTGGGGACGAGCCGCCCTGGGCTGGCTATTTCACTCGGCCATACCTGGCCGACGAGATCGCACACTGCCTGCACGATCTCGGCCGGGCGCCGGCCGCCCGTGACCAGGTCGCCGACGCCCTCGATGGCGTTGGGCGTGATCGGGTGCGCCGCCTCGCCATCGACGCCGCGCTGCTCGCCTCCACGTGGGTGCGCTCCGGCGACCTCGATCGTGCGTGCGCGGCCGGCCGGGAAGCTGTCGGATATGCCGCCCGGACCTCGTCCGGACGCTGCATCGACCGCGTAAGCCAACTCCTCCTCGATCTCGCACCCCACGCCGGATACCAGGCCGTCACCGACCTTCACGAATACGTTCGCGAGGTGCTGCCCGCTGCTGCTCGTGGCGTGGCTACGACCCGTCGGCGGACGTGATCCTCCCGTAGAACCGCACCTCTGCCTCCAGCGCTGACTGCAGGCTGGCAGGGGCCGACAGGTAGTGCCCGACACCGTCCAGGATCAGAGCCTCGTGGTCGACTCCGAGCCCAGCCAGGCGATCGACGAGCGCCTGGGCGTCACTCACTGGGGCGACGTCGTCGGCTGTCCCGTGGATCAAGAGAACGGGGATCCGGATCGCCTCGGCGCGCACCGCGCCCGCCGCGCCGGCGAGGTCAGCGGCGTGGGGCCGCTGGAACCTAGGTGCCGTCGCGGTCCACCGCGCCGGGTCGACGATCGCCGAGGTCGCTGTCGCCGCGGTGAACGGGCCCGGCTGGCACGCGGCTTGGAGGGCGGTGTATCCGCCGGCGCTGGCCCCGGAGATGAATACGGAACCCAGAAGCGCGGTGCCCTCTGCCAGAAGGTGCTCGGCGACGGCCCGACAGTCTTCCACGTCGTACTCGCCCCAATGCCCGTTCAAGTCCTGGCGAAAGGCTCTGCCGTGGCCGGTGCTGCCCCGATAGGCCACCTCGGCAACGGCGAACCCCCGGCTGGTGAAGAACTGCGTGGTCCAGTCCAGACGTAGCGGTACGTCGTCGGTGGGACCGGGGTGAGCGCGCACGAGCAGAGGGGCCGGACCGCCATTGGGCGGCGCGTGCAACAGGAAGCGAATGTCCGTTCCGCCTGACCTGACTGTCCGGACGGAGGGGGCCGAGATCACCCGATGGCAGCGACCGGCAGCGCTGTCGGTGCGCTCGTCCAGCTCACCGTTGACCGGGTCGACCAAGAGGACGGCCGGAGTTCGCTCCGGTGTTGCGCCGATGACCGCCACCTTGCCGTCGTGCGCAGCAACATAGGGCTTCAGGGACGTCAGACCAGTGTCAGGCTCAGTTCTGCTGCCGCCCTCGCTGACGGTGACCAGCCGGGCCCGGAAGCCGTCGTGGACGGTCAACGCGACTGCTCCGCCCGGTAGGTGGGCGTACGACTGGTAGCCACCCTCCCAGGGTGCGGGCCCACAGTCGGCATCCATCGGTGCGACTGCGTGCTCGGCGCCGTCCCAGCGGTAGAGGTTCCACCACCCCGTACGGTCGGAGAGGAAGTACAGCGATCCGTCCGGCCCCCAGGCCGGCTGGACGACCGACTCGTGCTCGCCCCCGGCGACAACCCTGCCAGCGCCGAGCTGGCCGCCGGTCGTGTAGTCGGTGGCATGGAGCTGGGCGCAGTCCCACGGCATGCGGTCGGCGCCCCACTCCAGATACGCGAGGACGCCACCGCGAAGCCGGGGGGCTCCTAGGAAGCCCGGCGAGGTCACCAAGACCCGCACATCACCGCCGTCAGGCTGGATCTGGACGAGCTCGTCCCCGCTGTCAGTGCCCCGCACCGCGAGCAGAATGCCGTCCGCGATGTGCAGGTCCCCGTATAGGAATTCGTCCTCCAAAGGGACAACAGCAACGGGTTCAGCACTGGGGCCGATCCGATAGACCTTGCTGTCCAGGGCGCTGATGATCCATTGGCAGTCGGATGCGATCGCGTAGGACCCGCCTCCGTACGCATGCAGCCACCCACCCACCGACATACCGGGTGGAGTCTGCGCCCGGGGTGCCGCGTCACGTTCGGCACGGACCAGACGTCGAGCACCTCCGAAGTCTGGATCGGACTGAAGCCACCACAAGGACCCTCCGACAGACGTGAGTTCGTCGTAGGACGTGTGCTTGCGTGCCACCCACGAAGCATCGATCGGTCCACTGTCCTCACCGGTCATTCGATCCCCTCGACCCACAGTGCTCCCGACCTCGACGGTACCCCGAACGCCCGTGTCCACGAAGCGGACAACCGCGTTGTCCGCTTGGGTCACACTCACGCGCCTGACACTCCCGTTGCGGTCGCTGGGGATTCAGCTCACTGCTGTCCAACCCCAGGGGCGAGAACCGTGCTGGCCTTGGAGACAGGCGAGTCGGTAGTGGGCCTGATCGCCGTAGCGGGTGGGGTCGGTGGCGGCGTGCTGGAGGGCGAAGCAGGTGACCCGGAGTTCGCGGATGTCGCGCAGGACCGGGTAGCCGGCCCAGGTGGTCACGTCGGTGCCGTAGGCCTCGCAGAACGCGGCGTACTGCTCATCGGAGACGGTGCCGAAGGTGCCATGTCCAACGGCGGTGGCGGTGAGGTCCCATTCGGGCGGGCCCTGGGAGGTCCGTTCGAAGTCGAGGAGATAGACGGTCGTGGGGGTGACCGCGACGTTGCCGCCCCAGGCGTCGCCGTGGATCACGCTCGGCGGGCGGCCTTCAGGAAGGCTGGACCAGGCGGCCTGGAGGTTGGCCAGACGGTGGTGGAGCCACTGTTGCTGTTCGTCATCGAGCGTGGCCGCGTTGTCGATGCGGGTGGCGAGGCGGACGAACGGGTCCAGCCGGCCCAGTGGGAAGTCGGGGATGGGGAGTGAGTGGAGGCGCCGCAGGAGTGGGGCGATGTCGGCTGCGGTGCCCGGCCGGTGGCGAGGTAGCTCGTGCCAGAAGGTCACCGGGTGCCCCTCGGTGTCCAGGGGCTCCCGCATGTGGTCGAGCGGCCGCACAGCCGGGACGCCGCAGGTGCTCAGCCAACGGGCGACGGCGAGTTCCCGTAAGGCGGCGTCCCATTGACCTGGGCGGGCGATGCGGACGACGACCTGGTTGCGGAGCTTCCACAGGGCGTTCTCGCCGATGCGGATCAGCTCGGCTTGGTCTGCCGACAGGCCAGCGGTGGCGCAGGCCTTCAGAAGCAGGGCGTGGGAGTAGTCGACGGTGCTCACAGCGCCACCGTAGAGGTGATCTGCTCGCGCAGGTCGCGAATGTCCGGGATAGTCCGGTGGCGGTGGGCGAGGCGGCTCAGTTCACCCAGTTCGTGGTTGGCGCGCAGGGAGCGGAGTTGGCTGGCCTCGGTGAGCGCGATACGGCCGTCGTCCACTGCCTGTGCCGGGTCTCCGGTGGCCATCCGCAGGGAAGCCAGTTTGGTACGGGAGAAGGTGCGGGACCTGGCGAATCCATGGCCGTGGCCATCGACAGCGGTCTGCAGCCGGCCGAGTGCCTCCCGCGGAGGGTGGCCGGCGAGTGCGAGGTCGAACAGGGCGTGCCCGGTGTCGCCGTGGTGCTGGGCACTGTCGTAGTAGGCCATCCACGGCCCCTCGTCGGCAGGGACAAGCGAAGCGAACGAGTCGTCGGATTCCCCGATAGCGGCGAGGGCCTGCTGGGCGTGGCCCATCTTGGCGAGGGCTCGAGCGCGGGCGTTGTGGAGCATCGACCGCTCGGCCGGTGAGAGGCGGTTGGCGCGGGCGAGGCCGAGTTCGGCGAGGGTAAGACCAGCGTCCGGATCCTCGCGCCACGTGGCCTGCCGAGACAGCAGGTTGTAGGAGATGGCCCGCAGCGGCCAGTAGTCCACCTCCTCCGCGCACGAGGTGGCGAAGACGAACAGACGGCGGGCATCCTCGTGGGCGAAGGCGTCAAAAGCCGAGGCACCGACGACGGTCGCCAGGCGGCTGACTGCGGTGAACAGATCGACCTTGAGCGAGGCCGGGCAACTCGTGTTCAGCAAGCCTGCGGCCCAGCGCAGTTGGGCGAGTGCGGTCTCGCGGACGACACCACCCCCGCCGTAGAGGTTGTCCCAGCTGCGCAGGGTGGTCGCGGCCGTGCGGACTTGCTCGACGTCGGCCGAGCGCACGAGTGAGGGTGTGGCTGCCGCCGAGGTGGTGCTGATCAGTTGGAGCAGGGGGCCGGCGGCAAGGGCCGCCGCGCTGGTCGCGGCGAGGAAGTTCCGTCGTTCCATGGGGTTGAGCTCGTTCCACTCGGAGGTAGACCGTGACCCCTCCAGCGTGCTTCCTGTTCTGCCCCATGGGCGAGCCGTTGTGTCGCTGAGAGACGAGTTGTCCGTTTCCCGGGAGCAATTGTCCGTTTCAGCCTGAGCCGCCACGAGGCATCGAGACAGGACGCCGCCGGTCTCCAACGCGACGTCCAGAGCCGCGGCATGACGGGGACTGCAGGATCGCTCGGCCTTCTCCCACTTGCCGATCAGGTCGCCGCTGACGTGCACCAACTCGCCGAGCTTGTCCTGGCTCAGACCTCGGAGTGATCGCCAGTGCCGGATCTCGGCGCCAAGCCGGTGCGCCGGGGAGCGGGTGGGATCCAACAGCCTAGGCGGTCGTGGCATCTGCTCCTCCGGGTTTCTGTGGTGGCCAGTGGTCGCTGTCCGAATGCCCGTGGGCCTCTACTGAGCTGGGCAACGTCCAGGCGTACAAGCTCCATTACATACCGCGTCTACCGTGACGTGGAGCAGGTTGGCGCTATCCACGAGAACAAGCCCACTTCCTGCGCACTGACCGAACCCTCGGTGACCGGCCCCTGCCAGAGTCTCAACCGCTATTCGGGATGGTGTCGGCCGTTGACACCTCGCACAACGGCGCCTGCGAAACGGACAAACGCCTTGTCCGCTGGATGGCCTGGTCAGCCGTAGTTCCCTGCCCACCGCAGCATCCCCTTCCTGAGCTATCCGCCGTACCGGTCTGGTATTGCAGGGGGTCGGCATGTCTGCATGCTGCAGTGGCTGGTGTCGGCGACGCTGATGGAGGAGGAAATCGACGCCGCCGGGGACACCCGACTCCGGGCAGGCTAAGCACATCGCTCGGCTGGTCGAGGCCGCCGACCGGCCGAAGGAGCCGCTGTGGATGGCCCAGGGAACGAGTATGCCGCTTGGGCATCCGGAGAGGGCGCGCGCCAATACTTCGACGAGATCGGCATCCAGGAGCTAGACCGGCTGGTGAAAGACGTGCGCGGACGGGTGAGCCTGGAGGTGCACCTTCGGTTCCTGGCACGATTCGTGCAGCCGGGCTGGCGGGTACTGGAGATCGGCGCCGGCCCGGGCCGCTTCACTGTGGGACTGGCCAGACTGGGCGCGAAGGTACTGGTCACCGATATCTCTGGGGTGCAGCTGCGCCTGAACGCCGAGTTCGTCGCAGCGCAGGGGTACGAGAAGGCGGTGGAGCGTCGGGAGGTCCTGGACCTGCGGGAGGTAGGCCGCTTCGGTGGAGAGGGCTTCGACGCGGTGGTCGCCTTCGGTGGACCTCTGTCCTACCTGTTTGAGGGGGAGACGCAGGCGCTGGCCGGCATGCTGAGTGCGGTGCGGCCAGGCGGGGTGGTGCTGGCCTCGGTGATGTCGCTGTACGGCACCTGGAGAGTGGCCTTGCCGATCGCGGCGGAACTTGACGCCAGGTACGGACCGGAGGTCATCAGCGCGATCCTGGCGACAGGAGATCTCCGTGTGGTCCCCGAGCGGGCGCATGTGTGCCGGCTGTTCACCTGGGACCAGGTTGTCGAGCTGGTTGAGCAGGCGGGTGGCACGCTGTTGACGGGGTCCGCGAGCAACTGGGCCTCACTTGGGGACTCGCAGGCACTCGCCTACCTGGAAGCGGACGAAGAGCGGTGGAGCCGTTTCCTGGACCAGGAAACGATGGCCTGTAACGCGTCAGGCGCCCGTGACGGTGGCACCCATGTGCTGTTTGCTGCCGGTAGGCGCGACTGAAGTGAAGGAACCTCTATGCGGTTCTGCGCGGGTGGTCATGGCGAACTCGACGGTTCCCCAGCCAGCGCCACGACGATGAACGACGCAGCCCCTGACCTGCGCCAGTCACAGGCGGCGAACGGCAGCGAGGGGGCAGGCGGTCAGGCGGACCGCTGTTGCCCTCGCGGGCAACAGCGTGGCGGGGAGCGCACAGTTCCAGCCATCTGCGGGCGTGCCCAGATAAAGGGGCGCGGGGAGGCGCTCTTCGTACTACAGTCTCGCACTAGTAGTGACGGGCCATCACCTCTATGTAGGTGCCACGCGGAGCATCAAGGTCCTCCGCTGTCATAGGCGATCTGACCAATCGACTGCCCGAGCCTCGTGCCTGCCCCCGGCTTACTGCACCTGGACACCCGCACGATCACGTCGCCGCAAGGCCGTCCCGTCATGCGCCGAGCCGGACGTTGACGTGCGGAAGCCCTGGAAGGAGAGCAAGTATGTCAGTTGCAACTGAAGGCTTGGCAAACACCCAGGAAAAGATCCTCCGGGAGAACTTCGAGCGGTCCGGACCGTTCTTCCTGAGCCGCGACCTCCACCCGATGCTGGACTGCGCCTGCGCCCCCGAGTTCGCGACCTACAAGACCTCGGCCGGCGACATCGAGGCCATCCTCGATGTCCCGATCAGCGTCCCGTTCAACGCCAAGCTGCGCGAAGAGTTCTTCGGCGGGATCCTGTTCGACCGAGACCAGCACCGGCACTTCATGGTCGACCGCACCGCCTACGAGATCCTCCGGGAGGCGGCGGCTGGACACTGCACCGGTCGGGAACTGCTGCACCTCACGGAGCACTCCGGCGAGACGGGACAGGGGCGCCAGACCCTGGGGTCCCTGCTCCAGAACAACCTGCTGGGCTCGCTGGGCACCGGCTCGACCGTCGAGCACTTCGCGGCCCGCGACCTGTCCCTCAACTACCTCCAGAGCCCGATCATCGTCGAGGTCGAGGTCACGTACGGCTGCTTCCGCGCCTGCCGCCACTGCGCCTACGAGTCCTCGCCGGAAGCGAGGATGCCGGAAGAACTCACCGCCCCGCAGTGGAGCGCGATCTTCGGCAAGCTCGCTGAGGCCGGAGTGCTCATCGTTCAACTCACGGGGGGAGACCCCCTGTTCCGGGACGACTCCTTCGACATCGTGGAGGCAGCCGACGCGGCCGGCCTGAGCGTCTACGTCCGAAGCGACACGGCGGCCCTGAACCCGCAGAACGTGGACAGGCTCAAGTCGCTCCGCGGACTGTGGCACGTCGGTACGAGCATCGACGGCGCAGACGCCCAAACCCACGACTGGATGCGCGGCCGTGGCGCCTTCGACATGCTGCGCGAACGAGTGGGCGTCCTCGCCGCCGCCGGGATCCCGGTTGCCGCAGGCGCCACCCTCCACAAGAACAACCACACCACGGTCCGGGAAATCGGGCGCAGGGTAACCGAGTTCGGCGCGCAGTGGTTCGACATCGGCTTTCTCTCGCCGGTCGGCCGAGGCGTCAACCTCCGTGATCTCGTCCTCAACGAGGCCGAGATCCGAGAGAGCCTGGACCTCTACCTCCAGGGCGTGCGTTCCGGCGACTACACCCCCTCCCACAGCCACTATGTCCGGCGAGGACAAACCGCCCAGCCCTTCGCCGACTTGACGGATCTCGTCGACAAACTGCCGTACCTGACGGAGTGGCCCTTCAGCCGCATGCGCCTCGACCCGCTGGGCTCCTCCTACACGGCGGGGAAGTTGAAGGGCTCCGACTTCTCCGGCGGCTACAACATGACGGACAGTTCCGTGGCGCACATCTGGGACAACAGCCCGAACCTGGCGCAGCTGCGAGAGCTGGGGGCCGGCGGTCGGATCCACAGCCTCGACTACCGGCTCCTGCGGTCGAGCCACGAGTTCTTGTAGGCCCGGATCCACTCCGCTCGCCGCTGGCCCGGACGGGCAACCCCCGCCGGGCCAGCGGCGTTCCACGTTAAGGAGATGACGATGACCGGCTTTGAATTCCCGGGCGAGTACTACGAGATCATCAGGAAGGACTTCCGGAACCTGGAGGTAGAGAGTTCCTTCTTCTCTTCCTACCTGCCGGCGGCCGGTCGAGTCCTGGATCTCGGCTGTGGAACCGGGACCAACCTCCGCGCTCTCAGCGACCTTGGGTACGCCTGCACAGGAGTGGACCAGAGCGAACAATTCATCGACTTCGCCATGAAGGCCGGCGGCGATATCGAGTACGTCCACTGCAGCGCTGCCGACTACGAGGCGCAGGAGCAGTTCGACCTGATCTATGCCGTATTCGTCACACTCAATTATCTCAAGCGTGACGAGCTCGGAAGGCTACTGGCGAAGGTGCGAGGATGGCTGCGGCCGGGCGGGCGATTCGTTGTAGACATCGGCCACATGTTGAACTTCGCCGACAGCTATCAGCCCTATATCGTCGCCCATCACAGGCATGAAGGAATTCTGATCACTCGGCTTATTCGGCACGCGGTGAATGCGCACACCGCCAACTGGAGGCACGAGGAGACCATCCTGGTCCGGGAGGCGGACGGGCGGGTGTCAATGTATGACAACTTCTTCGACCAGATGGCGCTGACCGCCCCGGAGCTTCGCCAACTGCTGAAGGAAGCCGGCCTTACGGTCACCGAGGAATACGGGAGCTTCCGAAAGGAGAGTCCGTCGCCTCGCGGGAAAGGCCACCTCATATTTATCGCCGAATCCGTTGACGGCACAAGCTCGTGACTATCAGGATCAGCTCGGCGTTTCCCACCGGCAACGGGCTTGTGCATCAGGTGGGGCCGCACGAGTTCGTCATTGATCGTGATCTGCGGGACTCGACCGGAGACCGTTGGTACTGGCATGTGCGGTTGCATTCAGATCGCGATATCATGGTGCGCATTCGCCTGGCGCGCCCCCTACTGATTGGCCAGTTCGGGCCTGTCGTCAGCACGGCGGAGTCTCGTAACTGGCTTTGGGAATCACCGGGACCTGACACAGATTTCGAGGTACCTCTACAGGGCCAGACTGTGCTGGGGCTCTCCGCAACCATGCCGTACGGGCCTCGGGAACTTGAGGCGTTCCGCGTCGAGTTGGGGGCATCCGCGATTTGGCGGGCCCTGACGCGCAGTGAAATCGGCGGCAACGTCCCCATGCTCATAGTGCCCCAGCCGAAATCGAAGTACCTCGTTCTGCTCACTGCCCGGCACCATGCCTGCGAAGCCATGGCTTCATACGTGCTGGAGGGGGCGGTCAGCGAGTTCATTAGACTGCGGCAAGCGGGAAACCACATCGCCTCCCAGTGCGAGCTGGTAGCACTTCCCATCATGGACCTGGATGGCGTCGCCCATGGCGACCAAGGGAAGGCCAGAAAGCCCTGGGATCACAACCGGGACTACGGCGACTCAAGTGCATATCGGTCCGTATCTGCTTTGCGTGACAGGCTCACATCTGATGGCCGGACCATATTTGCGCTGGACCTGCATACACCCGGCCTGCGTGGACCTATTGAAGAAGTGCCGTACGTGGTCTCCTCTGGCGACCCTGGAGATAAGGAAGTAGCCAAGACCTTCCTAGCGACACTCAATTCGCTTCCAGGCGGGCAGAACTTCCAGTCAGCCCAGCTGCTACTTTTCGACCACGCTTGGAATTCTGCCAATTCTCGCTCTGGACAGTGCTGCTCAGCTTGGCTTCGAAGCCGTAAGAATACGCGCGTCGCACTCACCATTGAGTACCCGAACGCAGTCGATCAAGGTATGCCGGTGACCATCCACCGAGCCAGGACATTTGGGGCGCTTTTGCTGCGAACACTCACTGCTCAGATGTGATAGAATGCGCGCCATCTCTATGGCTCGGCAAGTTCGTCGCGAATTAGGATTCCAATGACCGAACTCAACCCATCGCCGCAGTTCGACCCCCGTGCGATCGAAGAGCGTTGGCAGAAACTCTGGCGGGAGGAGCGGACGTGGGAAGTCTCGAACACGTTAGCTGCTGACAAGCGCGCGTACGTGCTTGAGATGCTGCCCTACACGAGCGGAGAGCCGCATGTAGGCCACCTCAAGAACTACGCGGTCGGCGACGCAGTGGCTCACTTCCTGCGCCGGCAGGGCTACTACGTCTTGCACCCGATGGGCTACGACGCCTTCGGACTGCCGGCAGAGAACCACGCGATCCGCACCGGGAAGCACCCCCGGGTCTCCACGGACGAGTCGATCGCCTCCTTCCGTGAGCAGTTCAAGCAGTGGGGCATCTCCATCGACTGGAGTCGGGAGATCAGCACCCACCAGCCGACTTACTACCGTTGGACGCAGTGGATCTTCCTGCAGCTCTTCAAGGCAGGACTGGCTTACCGCAAGCGGTCCGCCGTTAACTGGTGCCCTTCCGACGCCACGGTGCTGGCGAACGAGCAGGTGGTGGACGGGCAGTGCGAGAGGTGCGGCAGCCTGGTCGAACTCAAGCAACTCGAGCAGTGGTTCTTCCGGATCACCGAATACGCCGAGCGGCTGCTGAACGACCTCGACGGCCTGGACTGGCCAGCGCATGTCAAGACCATGCAGCGTACCTGGATCGGACGATCGGAAGGCGCAAGCGTCACCTTCCGGTGCGCCGAAGTGGATGGCGAGATCCAGGTCTTCACCACACGGCCTGACACGCTGTTCGGGGCTACGTTCATCGCGCTGTCCCCGGAGTATCCGGACCTTGAGCGCCTCACCAGTGGGACACCGGAGGAAGCAGCGGTCCGCGAGTACGCCAACGCGGCTCGGCGCGCGGGACACAGCGACCGCGGGAACGACGAGCGGCCGAAGACGGGCGTTGTCACCGGCCGGCATGCCATCCACCCCCTGACAGGCAACAAGATCCCCATCGTGGTAGCCGACTACGTGCTCATGGAGTACGGAACCGGCGCGATCATGGGCGTGCCCGCGCACGATGAGCGTGACTTCGACTTCGCCCACGCGCTCAGACTCCCGATCCAGCCTGTCATCGGCCTTGCCGACGGCGCGACGCCTGAACTTCCGTACGCCGGCGAGGGCGTTGCCATCAACTCCGCGGAGTTTGACGGGGTACCCAGCCGAGACGCAGGCGCGCGAGTCACGGCCAAGCTCACTGACATCGGGCAGGGCGAGGCCGTCGTCAGCTACAAGCTCCGCGACTGGCTCCTGTCCCGTCAGAGGTACTGGGGCTGCCCCATCCCCATCGTCTACTGCGACGGATGCGGGCTGGTTCCAGTCCCTGAGGACCAACTCCCTGTCCCACTCCCCGATGTCGAGGACTATGCCCCCAAGGGAAAATCTCCTCTGGCTACCGCTGAGGACTGGGTCCGCACCGAGTGCCCGCAGTGCGGCGGCCCGGGACGTCGCGAGACCGACACCATGGACACGTTCGTCGACTCGTCCTGGTACTACCTGCGGTACTGCGACCCGAACAACAGCAACGAGCCGTGGAGTAAAGAGGCGGCGCGCGCGTGGATGCCGGTCGACCAGTACATCGGCGGAGTCGAGCACGCCATCTTGCACCTCCTGTACTCGCGCTTCCTGTGCAAGGCGCTCGCCGACCTCGACTTCCTCCCCGTGCAGGAGCCCTTCGGCACGCTCTTCACGCAGGGGATGATCACCAAAGACGGCGCGAAGATGTCCAAGTCCAAGGGCAACACCGTGTCACCGAGGTCGATCGTCGAGAAGTACGGCGCTGACACGGGCCGCTGCTACGTCCTGTTCATGGGCCCCCCGGAGCACGGCGCAGACTGGTCCGACGAGGGACTGGAGGGTGTTCACAGGTTCTTCAAGCGGGTCTGGAGGTACACCGACCAGATCACGAGCACCGGCTCCGACTTGATCGGCGCAGCCTCGGACCCCGAGCGTGATCTCGCCCTCCGGCGGAAGACAGCCTGGGCCATCCAGAAGGTCACCGAGGACATGTCCGGGCGGTTCGCATTCAACACCGCCATTGCCGCACTGATGGCGCTGTCCAACGACTGCAGTCGGGCCCTGCAGGACGGCATCGCGAAGAAGACAGTGACCGAGGCGGTCAGCACCCTGGCATCGCTCCTGCTGCCGTTCGCACCCCACGTCTCCAGTGAGATCTACCACCGGCTGACCGGAAAGCGCGTGTGGGAAGAGCCGTGGCCGGTTGCTGACGAGGCACTGCTCCGGTCTGAGACGATCAAGCTCGTCGTCCAGATCAACGCGAAGACGCGGGCTGAGGTGAGCGTTCCCTCGGATGCTTCCGAGGACGAAATCCGTCAAGCAGTCCAGGCTCTTCCCGTGGTCCAGCACGAGGTCGAGGGCCAAAGTATCAAGCGAATCATCGTTGTACCAGGTCGACTGGTGAACGTTCTGATCGCTTAGCGGTGCTGGTTACCAGTGCTGCCGCAAGGCGGTGCTGGTAACCAGCCGTAGAAGCGGGGTATCCATTCACCTGGGGCCAGGCGATAGCAGTCGAGGGCGGGGTGTCGGGGGTTGCTTCGCTGACAACGAGTGCTGCGCAATGGGCGCCAGCGCGGCCTCACCAACGCCATCTGCGAGGTTCCGGCCAGCCGCATCGCCCATCCGCAGAGGCTGATAGCCAGGGCCCGCTGACGCCGTGTCGCGTAGCGGAGCTTGGTCGTCGTCAGCGCGTGCCGAGCAGCCGGGTGGCATCCTCGATGGCCGCGGTGAGCGCGTCGTGCCCAAGATCCTGCCGAATGGGGCTGCCCCGCCGCTACTCCCACGGCCCACACCGTGTGGGCGACTCAGAACACGGGGGACCTCACCTACCTGCGCACCTACCGCGTCGCACTCCAATTCGGCGATCCGGGTAAGAACACGGCGTTCGCCGGTCTGCAGAGCGAGGCCAGACGGCGCCTGCCGACCGCTCACCTCCTGCGCCGAGTCGCCGTCATCGCCGTCGCCGGCTGAAATCCTGGGCCTCGGCCAGAACAGCGGGTAAGTGCCTTCCACACCAGCGGCGATCGCTCTCTACTCCACCCCGCCCGCGTCTGCGCGAGCGGCGTACCTGGACCGAGGGCGAGTACGGCTACCTGGCGGAGCTGAACGACAAGGTCACCGCTCGGACCGTCACCACTGAGGAGCCCCTGCTTCGGACGGTCCCGGATCTGGACGATGCCTGGTGGAGCGGCCTCAGCACCGCCCTCAACGCGATCGCCGAGGTTCCCACCAGTCGCGTGGCGGTCCGTCAGGAGTATCTGGACCGGGCCATGCCGCGGTACCTGGGAGTCGCCATCGACACCGCTGCACTCGCCTGGTCGACGGCCCACGGGGACGTGCACTGGGCCAACCTCACCAGTCCGACGTCCAGATCTGATGTGTTCTCAGTTCATGGTCCCTTCCGTGCTGGCCGGCGGACCTGCCTGAGGATGTCCGCGAGATCCTCGGAGCACCCACCCCCAACTGCGGCACGCCTGACTGCGCGGCCATCCCGAAGCTGAGAAATGCACACGGCGCCCACCCGGTCAGCACGTCGTCCGGGTGGGCGCCCTGTGCATTGTTCAGGGAGTCAGTCGGTGCAGGTCCCGGGGGAAGAGCGTCGTACGGCGGATGTTGTCGGCCTCCGTAATCCGGGCCGTCCAGCGCTCGAGTCCCAGAGCGAACCCACCATGCGGTGGCATCCCGTGCGCGAACGCCTGGAGGTAGCTCGCGTAGGGCTCCGCGGACTCCCCACGCGCCGCGAGCGCCGCCAGGTAGTCCTCATGACGGTGAAGCCGCTGTCCGCCCGTGACCAGCTCCAGCCCGCGGAACAGCAGGTCGAAGCTGTTGGAGTACTCGGGCCTGCCGGGCTCCGGGTGCGTGTAGAACGGCCGCTTCTTCATGGGATACCCGACGACGAACAGGAACTCACTCCCGTGCTCCCGAAGCGCCCACTCACTGAGCCACCGCTCATGCGCTGGAGCAAGGTCCGGCTCGTCCGTCCCCAGCATCCGCATGGCCTCCGAGAAATGGATCTGTGGAATTTCCGCCGGCACCACCGGCAGCTTCACCCCCAGCAGCTCCACCGCCCGGCTGGCCCGCCCGGCCACGGACTCCACCATCCCCGCGACCGCCTCACGCAGCACCACCATCACCTCGCGGTGGTCGGCGATGAAGCCCAGTTCGGCGTCCAGACTCGTGTACTGCGCCAGGTGCCGGGCAGTGTCGTGCGGCTCGGCGCGGAACACAGGGCCTGTCTCGTACACGCGCTCAAAGACCCCGACCAGGGCCTGTTTGAAGAACTGCGGGGACTGCGCCAGGTACGCCTTGGCGCCGAACCAGTCGAGCGCGAACACGTTGGCACCGGACTCGGTCGCCGAAGAGACGATCTTCGGCGTCTGAATCTCAGTGAACCCGAGGCCGTCCAGAGCGCCGCGGAAGCCGGCCACGGAGGCAGCGGAGATCTGATGCGGAGCGCGCAACAGCGGATGTCGCAACGCCACCGGCGCGTTGTCCAGGATCGTCGGGAGACCAGCTGGGACCGTCGGGCGGTACAGGTCGAACGGCGGAGCTTGCGCGAGGCTGGACAGTACGTCGATCTCAGGGGACGTCAGCTCGACACCACCGGGAGCCTGGGCGTTGGCAGTGACCATTCCCCGCACCCGCAACACCGTCTCCTCGGGGAAGTCGACCCGCGCTTCGGTAGTCACCACTTGCGCCAGGCCGGAACGGTCACGGATCACGAGGAAGGTGACGGACTTGAGTCCACGGCGGCGGTGCAGCCAGCCACGGATTTCGACGGATTCACCCGCGTGCTTCGGCAGTTCAGCGGCCAGTACGCGGGTCGTAGGGTGGATCATCGCAGCCCTCCAGGGGCGTCGTCGTGATCCCTTGGGAGTGCGGGCGAGAAGGGGCAACTCGCGGTGCCACCGCACTTTCGCCACCACCCGGGGGCGGCGGCCTCATTCGGGCCCGATGACGGGGGCCGGCCGGCAGGGCATTTCCTCCCTGCGCTCAGGAGTGTCTTCCCTTCGGGGGCGTGAGACTGCCTTCACAGCTTCCGGCAGCTCTCTCGGCTCGCGCCGTCCCGCAGGTACTCGTCTCCCTCAACGCGCTGCCTGTGAGGGTAGAGGCACGGCACCCGAGACGGCAACGCGAAAACGACGGACGTGACCTGATCCCCCATACGGGTGGCGCGAAGGAGTACCCGAGACCGTCACCCGTGAGGAGACCGGGCGATAGCCCTCCTTCAGACAGGAGGGCAGGTGGCAGCTCAGTCGAGGCGCAGGTCGAGTGTGTACCGCAGCTCAGCGACACTGAAGCCTCTGATGGTCTCCTCGCGAGTGACGGAGTCAGGGCCCCAGCCGTGCCTTTCATAGAACCTGCGGGCACGGGTATTGCCCGCCAGCACCCACAGGGTCGCCCTTTCGAAGCCGGCGTGACGCAGGGCTTCGTGGACTGCCTCGAGGAGATGGGGAGCCAGACCGCTGCCCCAATGCGACGGCGCTACGTTCAGCGCCCAAAGCTCCCCCGTGCCCGCAGCGTCCGGGTCGCGACCAGGGCCAGTGTGCGCGAAGCCGACGGGGGTTCCGTCGACCTCAGCGATCAATATCTTCTCTCTGGGGTCACGTTGGGTGCGCACGGTGCGTTCCCACGATGCGGTGCGGCGTTCCATGGTCGTCGTGTCGAGCAGGCCTTGCGGCATCAGACCGGCGTATCCGACATGCCAGGCATCAACGTGCACGCGGGCCAGCGCTGGGATGTCAGCGGTGACCACTCCGCGAATGAGCACGTTGCGTCCTTCCGGGCTGGATCCGCGCCGGTCGGCGTTCGGATCGCCATGCCGAATGGTCTCGGAGGAGCGCCACGCGGCTCCTGTGCCAGTAGCTGATTTGCATCCGAGGTGGCGTATCCCTGAGCGGCACGCTCTGACGGTCTGCGGGACAGCCACGTCACATCTGGTCGGGGGCCTCGATCCCGAGCAGGTCCAGGCCGAGTGCCAAGGTCCGCGCTGTGAGGTCGCACAGGGCGAGCCGGCTCTGCAGGATGTCTCCCTCAGCACGGAGGACGTGGCACTTCTCGTAGAAGGACGTGAAGGCGCTGGCGAGGCCGTAGAGGTAGTGCGCGAGCCGGTGGAACGCCAGGTCTTCTGCGACCTCGGAGATCAGCGTGCCGAAGCCGACCAGTTCCAGCGCGAGCGCGCGCTCGGCCGGCTCCGCCATGACCAGCGTGCCGATGGAGCGGTCAGGCTCTACCCCGGCGCGCCGGAAGATCGAGCAGATCCGGGCCCGGGCGTACTGAAGGTACGGGGCGGTGTTGCCCTCGAACGACAGCATCCGGTCATAGTCGAAGACGTAGTCCTTGAGGCGGTCGGTCGACAGGTCGGCATACTTGACCGCGCCGATCCCGACTGCCCAAGCTACGGCTGCCCGGGTGTCCTCGTCGAGTTCCGGGTTTTTCTCCGAGATGACCGTGCCGGCCCGGACGATCGCTTCGTTGAGGAGGTCGACGAGCTTGACCGAGATGCCGGCGCGGGTCCGCAGCATCTTGCCGTCGCTGCCGAGGATCGAGCCGTGGCCCACGTGCTCGGCGCGGGCTGGCGGGGCGAGCCAGCCGGCCTCGCGGGCGGTCTCGTAGACCATCTCGAGGTGCTGGTGCTGGGGCAGGCCGACGACGTAGAGCAGCCGGGTGGCGTGCAGGTTCCGCAGGCGGTGCCGGACGGTAGCGAGGTCGGTGGCGCCGTAGCCGAAACCGCCGTCGCCCTTCTGAACGATGATCGGCAGCGGATCGCCGTTTCGGTTGAGGTAGTTGCCCGGGAAGGCGCACTTGGCGCCTTCACTGTCACGGAGCAACCCCAGCGCGTCCAACTCGTATAGAACCGAATGGAGTTGGTTGTTGTAGTAGCTCTCCCCGAAGAAGTCGTCCTCGTTCAGGCGCACGCCCAGCGTGCTGTAGACGGTGAGGAAGTACGTCTTTGACTCGTCAACCAGGGTGCGCCACAGCCGCAGCGTGGTCTCGTCGCCGCTCTGCAGCAGGACTACGCGCTTGCGGGCGCGGTCCTTGAAGGTCTCGTCGGCGTCGAACTTGCTTCGCGCGGCACGGTAGAAGCCGTTGAGGTCTCCGACGGACAGCTCGTGGGCGGCCTCGGACTCGCCGATGTCCAGGAGGTGTTCGACGAGCATGCCGAACGGCGTGCCCCATTCGCCGATGTGGTTCTGGCGGATCACCGTGTGACCCTGCCAATCGAGCAGGCGCACGGCGGCGTCACCGATGATCGTCGACCGGAGGTGCCCGACGTGCATCTCCTTGGCGGCGTTCGGCGCCGAGTAGTCGACGGTGATCGTCTCGGGTGCCTCGACCTGCGGAACGCCCAGTCGGTCGTCGTCGAGCATGCCAGCTAGCAATCGGCCGAGCGAGTCGTCGGAGATGGTGAGGTTGATGAAGCCTGGCCCGGAGATCTCAACGGACGAGCACAGGTCGTCGAGCTGGGCCTGTTCGACCACCTTCGCGGCGAGGTCGCGCGGGTTGCCGCCGATCTTGCGGATGAGGGGCAGGGCGGCGTCGGACTGGAAGTGCGCGTGCTGGGATCGTCGGACGAGGGGGTCCACGGAAGTTCCCGCCACTGCCTCGAACGCCGATTTGAGCCGCTGACGCAGCAGCTCTTCCAGGTTAGCCATTTCCGGATCTTAGAACCGCTCTGCTCCTCCTGCCGAGGGGTTTTCCGGCTGTTTCGACCGACTCGTGGGCTCTACTCGAGGCCACGTGCTCTTCGGTCGATCAGAGCGAGCAGCGAGTCGAACGGCCGCTGTCACGCCGCTCATCGACGCCTTCTTCGGCGTCGACACGTACCCGGTTCCCGGCCGGCCGACCCTCATCTACCGGTACGGGGAGGGCGTTGGCTTCGTCACGCACCACGACGAGGTGACCGAGGTAGCGCTGGAGCGCGCCGCCACCAACGGCCAGCCCGTGATCGGTGGCGACCTCACCACGGTCCTCTTCCTCAGCGGCCCTGACGAGTACGGCGGCGGCGCACTCTATTTCGAGGCGCCGCCGCTGGACCTCCGCCCCGCCAAGGGCGCCCTCGTCGCCTTCCCCGCAACCCGCCACTTCCTGCACAGCGTCCGGCCCATAACCGCAGGTTCCCGGTACACGCTGCTGGCCCGCCGAGACGTGAAGGGCAGCGTTCAGCGGGCCGCATGAAGCGCGTCCGCGACGGCCTTGGGCTGGGCACGGGGCCGTCGCCCAGGCGGTGCCGCTTCAAGCGGATCGCGCCAATGTGTCAGGCATCGTAGATCCGCGAGCGCAGCACTGCGGCGGCGCGAGCCGAGGCCAGGCTTGCCGCGGCGGCGCCGGATCATGCCAGGTAGGGGTACTTGCCGCTGAGGTAGTCGCCGATCTGCTGGCGCATGCTCGGGTGGATGTCGTAGTCGTCCAGGTCGCCAGGGTGGACCCAGCACACGCCGTCGGCCTCGTCGTTGATCGTGGGCGTGCCGCCGATCGGCCGCCCGATGTAGGCCACTTCGAATTGCTGGCGGATCTCCCCGTCGCTGTAGGCGACGATGTGTACCGGGTTGGAGTAGACCCCGAGGAAGCCGGTGACCTCCGCGATGATGCCGGTCTCCTCCAGACACTCGCGCACCGCGCAGTCCGCGGCCGATTCCCCGATGTCCTGTTTTCCGCCCGGCAGTGCCCACTGTCCAGTGTCACGGCGGCGCTGCAGCAGGATCGCGCCGTCGTCATCCGTGACGAGCAGATTGCTGGCGGGGACGAGCGCGTTGGCCGCAGGAGCCGCCGGGTCGTCGTAGTACTCAACTCGGCCCATGCGAGTGGGTCTCCTCAAGGTCGTCCGTCCACGGCCAGGCGACAGCCCAGACTGCTTCGAGGCTCTGAGCGTAGCTGTCGAACCATCCGTCGCTGCGGATCCCATCGAAGTACCTGCTGCCGCGATGACAACCGAGCGCGCCGACCACCAGTGGCGTCCCAGATCCACCCCCTGGCCTGCTAGATCAGGGGCCGCAGCGAGCAGCCGATCAGGTTGTTGACGTCATCGAGGGGCCTGCAACAACCGACGTGATCGCGTCGGTGTTCGCGATGAGGTACTCCGCCAGCTGGGGCGGCATCAGGTTGACAGCCCGGACCGCGTCTGGGGCAAAGGGAACCCTGACAACCTCGTAGCCACCGCGCTCGGGCCGGTGAAATTCGGTGCCCGTGCGGGCGTCCAGGTCGATGCTTGCCAGGCGTGCGGCGAAGATATGCTGAACGCTGATGCCGTCAGCCAGGTGATCGGTGATCAGATAGACAAGCTGAGGGCCGTCGATTGTTCCGCCGAGTTCCTCGTACACCTCTCGGTGCAGGGCGTCTTCGATGCTGGCGTCTGCCTCTTCGACGCCACCGCCGACTGTGACCCAGTACGGGTCTCGACCGGGTCTGGTCCGCTTGATGAGGACCAGGTGATCGCCGTCGAGCAGAATCGCCCGGGCGCTGCGCTTGATGATCTCGGGCATGGTAGTGGGCTCTCTCTCGATCAGTAGCGACGTGGGCACGGTTGCTTCCGCTGAGCTATTTTCGGTTGCCCCGATCGACGTCAACCGCTCTACTCATGGCCATGGTTACCCCAACTCGGTTGGTGATGAGCCACTTTCGCGATCAAGGCTACGCCGTGCTGCCCGACATCCTCTCCGCTCAGCAGGTGTCGGACTGGCGCGCAGCCGTCGCGGACTACGTGGCACAGACCCCGCCCCCAGCCGGCCACACCGGGCCGTATTTCCTGTGGCCGCACTTCGATACACCTTGCCACAGGCTGCTCGAGCTCTACGGCAACAGCGGCGTCGGTGGCGTGGTTCAGTCGTTCATGCACCACGAACTCCTGCTGGACGAGCCTGAGTTCGCGCAACTCGCGCTGACCATCCCGCCCTATCCTCACCGTCCGAGCGCGCCGCACATCGATGGCTTGACGCCCACCGAGGATGACGGCCGGCCGGGCACTTTCACGGTGCTCGTCGGCGTGGTTCTCACCGACCAGCAACAAGTCGACCGCGGCAACCTGTGGGTCTGGCCGGGCACCCATTTGCGAACCGGGCGCTGGCTGCGGGAGCACGGTGCCGATGCTCTGGGGAGCGCGATTCCCTATCCGCCGGTCGAATTGGGCGAACCCATCCAGGTCACCGCCCCGGCCGGGAGCCTCGTCCTCGTGCACTACTTGCTCGCACACAACATCGGTGGCCACTTCGGCACCGCCACCGACGAGCGCCGCGAAGCGGTGTACTTCCGGCTTCACGCGGCCGGTCATCGTCTTCGCTGGCGCGAGGTCGTCACTTCTCCGCTGGTCGAGTTCGCTTCCCCGTGATTCCTGACAGAGGTGGCTCTCCCCTTCGCGTTGCAGGGAAGAGCCACCTGAACGCTGACCATCTGCTCAGATGAGCACAGCATTGATGGAGAACTCAGGATGTCCGAGAACGATGAGCCAATTCACCATCAGTTGGTTGACTCAGCTGAGACACCCCCACAGGGGCGAGTGGTCGATCTCGGCTGTGGAAGGGGGCCAACGCTGGCGGCCTTCGCCCACAGGTTCCCCATGGTGCGCCTGACCGGGTTCGACCGCTCCACGGCGAGCGTCGAGGCGGCCCGGGAACTGCTGGGTGATCACGCCGGCGGAAGCGAAGTCCTGGTCGCAGACCTGCGAGAGCCAGTCCCTCTTCCTGACGGCTGCGCCGACGCGGTCGTCTCGTACAACGTGCTCGAGTGCCTTCCGGACGCGTCGGCGTTCCTCGCGGAGATCTGGCGGCTGCTCAAGCCCGGTGGTCGCGCGGTCTTGGCGCACGTGGACTTCGACTCCATCGTGATCGCGGGGCCGGATCGCGACCTGGACAGACGGATCTGTCATGCCTTCACCGATGATCAACAGCCGTGGATGGACTATGCGGATGGGCGGATCGGTCGGAAGCTCCCCGGGCTGGTTCAGGCATCGCCGCTGACCTTGGAGCGGGTCGCCACGTGGGTCACGTCCTCAACCGAGTTGGACGGCCAAGCGGCCCGGCGCGTCGAGAACATCAGGCAGGCGCTGACCAGTTCGGCCCAGCGGGGGAAGGGCCTCGTGGACCTCGAGGAGGTCGAGGCATGGCACACAGCAGTGCAGGACGCGGCTGCGGGCGCGCGGTTCTTCTTCGCCGAGACGGCGCTGGTCGTAAGTGCCAAGCGCGCGGCGTAGCGTGAGGCTCGCCCCGAGGTGGCCAGCGTCAGCTGCCGGAACGGCGGCATCACGGGCGGCATGACGTCCAAGGGGGCCGCCCCAGAACTCAGGCGCCGCGCGAAAGCCGACCGCCGCGCCGCTCGCAGTAACCTCGTTGCTTGCCGGATCAGCCCGCCCTACGCTTGGGGGCAACGCGATGACGGAGACGAGTAGCCGCGGGACCACGCGAGCCGAGAGAGCTGCCGGTAGCTGGAAAGGCAGTCTCGCGCCCCAAGGCGAATCCCCTCCTGAGCGCGGGGAGGAACGGCCGCCAGGTCCAATGCCCCGCCGGCTGGCTCCCGTGACCGAGCCGGGCTGAGGCTGCCACCTGTCGGCGGCGAAGGCGCGGTGGCACCGCGAGTCCCTGCTCGCCCGCGCTCCCAAGGGATCACGTCGCGGATCGACCGAGCGGAGCGCCCGTCACCATGTTGAACATCACCCTGATCCGAGAACACCCGGCGCGCGTGCAGCACGCCTTGGCCAAGCGAGGACTTCAGGTCGATCTCGCACCGTTCCTCATGCTCGACGAGGAGTTCCGCCACGCTCGAACCGCGGTGGAGAGCCTGCGGGCCGAGCGGAAGCAGATCTCAGCGGAGGTCGCTCGGCTGCTCCGCGCCGGCCAGGACGTGACCGTGCTGCGTGCGCGGTCGGAGATCGTCGGCGCGGACCTGACCGAGCTGGAGGCCCGGCTCGCCGAACTGGGTACCGCCCGGAAGGACTTCCTCGACCAGCTGCCCAATCTTCCCGACGACGACGTGGTGGCCGGCGGCAAGGAGAACAACGAGGTCGTGCGCTCGATCGGCGCGCCACCGCAGTTCGCCTTCCCGGCCCGCGACCACGTCGCCCTCGCTCAGCGCCTGGGGCTCGTCGACTACGAGCGCGGCGTGAAACTGGGCGGCAGCGGCCACTGGATCTACCGCGGCAACGGCGCATTGCTCGAATGGGCGCTGCTCAACTTCTTCGTCCAGGCCCACCTGCGCGACGGCTACGAGTTCGTCCTGCCCCCGCACCTGCTGACCTACGAGGCTGGCTACACGGCGGGCCAGTTCCCCAAGTTCGCCGACGACGTCTTCGTCATCGAGCCTGGAGAGACCGGAGAACCCGGACCGCGACGGTTCCTGTTGCCCACCTCGGAGACTGCCCTGGTCAACCTCCACCGCGACGAAACCCTGCCGGAGGAGGACCTGCCGAGGAGGTACTTCGCGTACTCGCCGTGCTATCGCAAGGAGATCGGCGGGTACCGCGCGACCGAACGCGGGACGCTGCGCGGCCACCAGTTTGACAAGGTCGAACTGTTCCAGTTCGTCCGCCCTGATGCCTCGGATGCCGCACACGAGGAACTCCTCGGCAAGGCAGAGCAGTTGGTGGCTGATCTCGGCCTGCACTACCGGGTCACCCGCCTGGCCGCCGAGGACACCAGCGCCGCGATGGCCAAGACCTTCGACGTGGAAGTCTGGCTGCCCAGCATCAACGCCTACGTCGAGGTCAGCTCAGTGTCGAACGCCCGCGACTACCAGGCTCGGCGCGGCAATATCCGCTACCGCCCAGCGCAGGGGAAGCCAGCCTTCCTTCACACC
The DNA here is from genome assembly GCF_041262505.1 of Streptacidiphilus sp. MAP5-3. NCBI lineage: Bacteria > Bacillati > Actinomycetota > Actinomycetes > Kitasatosporales > Streptomycetaceae > Streptacidiphilus > Streptacidiphilus sp. MAP5-3. The sequence goes on along the minus strand of NZ_JBGCCL010000008.1, from coordinate 93,600 downwards.
CTCAATGCATCCGGGCTGGCCACCAGCCGCCTCCTGCCGGCCATCCTGGAACAGCACCAGCAGCCCGACGGTGCCGTCACAGTGCCCCAGGTACTTCAACCGTGGCTCCGGAGCGCGGTTCTGACGCCGTCGGTGCCACGGTGACCGAAGTCGGCTGATCGCAGGAAGGGGCGGCGGCCGGCCGGGCGGGCTGGCCGAGCTGTCCCGGGGATCGCTGCGGGCTGCGGGAGCGGACCGGGCTGTTGACCGTGAGGCGATTCGCAGTGGCGGTGGCCGCGACTGGCAAGGTCACGGCGCTAGTCGTACCGGCGCCCCAGCCCCGCAGGATCGTGGTGAGCCGGGCTGCGGCGACGGCCCCGGACGGCGAACCCGCCCCGGCCGCCGGCCGCCCGAGGTGGTCGTCGTCCACGTCACCGACCACATCGGCGCCGACGGCGGGTCCGTCTACCCGGACACCGCCGGTGCCAGCCCGAACCGGGTCAAGATCCAGGACACCCTGGCCAACGGCTGAGGACGGAGACCGGCGCCACCGTGCACGCATTTGTCCTCGACTGCCGCCCGGGCCTCGTCGAGACCGGGGTCGCCACCGGCACACGCGCCTCCTCGACCTGAACATGCCGCCGCGCACCCGCGCCCACCGGTATCGTCCCCACATGGCCAAGACACTGCGGTTGGCGGTCGCGCAGAGCACGGTGCCGGAGGACCCGACGGACACCGGCGCACTGCGGGCGAGCGGGGCGGAAATCCGAGACCTGGTCCGGGAGGCGGGCAGAGAGGGCGCACGACTGGTGCAGTTCCCCGAGGGAGCGATCACCTACCCGAGCAAGCACGTGATGTCGTCGGGTGGGCCAGGAACCCTCGTTGCCTCGGACTGGAGCCGGGTCCCATGGGATGTCCTGCGCGAGGAGGCGAAGTCGATCGCCGACCTGGCCGGCCAGCTCGGCCTCTGGGTCGCCTTCGGCTCGATCCACCCGCTCACACCGCCGCACCGCCCGCACAACAGCCTCTACGTGATTTCCGACCAGGGCCGCCTCGTCGCCCGCTACGACAAGCGCTTCCTGTCGAACACCGAGGTCTCGCTCATGTACACCCCGGGGACAGCGCCGCTCGTCTTCGAGGTCGACGGAGTTCGGTTCGGATGTGCCCTGTGCATCGAGGCCAACTTCCCCGAACTGTTCGCCGAGTACGAGCGCCTGGACGTCGACTGTGTGCTGCTGTCGGTCATGGTCGACGACGCGGCGCGGGCGGTCGTGGGGCAGGCCTATGGCACCTTGTACAGCTACTGGATCGGCTACTCAGTGCCGGCTCAGTTCAGCGCGACAGTGCCGTCCGGGATCGTCGCGCCGGGCGGGCGGTGGCTCGCTCGCTGCCCAGGCGACGGCCGACCGGCCCTAGCCGTCGCAGACATCGACCTCGGCACGGCCGACACCGATATCGAGATCGCCGTGCGTCACGCACGTCCCTGGCGCCGCTTAGCACGGGCAGGGCTCTACGACGGGCGGATCGTGCAGGGGGACGCCAGAAGCGACACCCGAACCCTGTTCTGAGTGACCTGTTCCACGGCTCGGCGGCCTCGATCGGAACCCATAGTGAATCCACCCCGTGGGACTCGGAGAAGGAGAACGCATGCTCAGCAGAGGCGAAGCCGAGATCCCGCTCAGCGGGGGCCGTCTCACCCAGGGAGTGGTCCGGGTGGGTAACACCGTGCGCCGTCCGGCCTCGGCGTCGTCGCCGTTCACCGCCCGGCTGCTCCGCCATCTCGAACAGCGCGGTTTCAGCGGCGCTCCTCGGTACCTCGGCCGCGACGAAGCCGGACGGGACATCCTCAGCTACCTGCCCGGCCGAGTGCCGGCCAAGTTCCAGCGCTGGACCGACGCTCAGGTGGCCGACGCGGGCGTGCTGCTTCGCGCCTTGCACGACGCCATCCGCGGCAGCGAACTCGCCGTACCGTTCGCTACCGTCTGCCACCACGACCCGGGCCCGAACAACACGGTCTTCATCCAAGACCGGCCCACCGCCTTCATCGACTTCGACATGGCTGCGCCGGGCAGCCCGTTGGAGGATGTCGGGTATATGACCTGGACGTGGTGTGTGTCCTCGAAGGCCGGAGCGCCTCCTGCGGATGTTCAGGCCACTCAGGTGCGTGTGCTGGCGGACGCCTATGGCCTGGCTGGTCCTGAGCGTGCTGTGCTCGTCGACGCGATGCTGGAACGGCAGGCCCGCAACGTCCGCTTCTGGGCGGAGGTGCAGGCCGGCTTCCAGGCCGTCGAAGCCACTGCCCAGCAGATCTCGGATAGCATCACCTGGTCCCGGCGAGAGCACGAACACACTGCCGAGCACCGCAAAGTCTTTGAAGACGCCCTCAAGTAGTTGGTGAACTACTGAGGCAGCGTCGACTCAGGGCATCCGAGGGCAACCGCCAGTTCGTCCACATCGAGCACAGCGCCGCCGGGCGGCAGGGAATCGGTCATCGGCACAACGTACCGCCGCAGCCCGACCCGGGTGCGGCCCCGCTCGATGAGGTATTTGGGGCTTCTCAACGCCATCGGCGCCACAGTGCGCGCCTGCGGGGCCGATCCGGGGCAGCAGGTTCGCTGAGGGCCGCGAGAACCTCGGCGTCGCAGCCGGCGCGGTGGGCGGTCCGATCCCAGCCGGGCGGCGGCGCCGCGGTGACGAGCACTTCCTCACCGATGCTGTCGGCCAGGGTGAAGCCGGAATCCTGGAGCTGGGTGGCGACCATCTGGGAGGCCCCGACGCCGTAAACGTGGCTGGATCTTGAGGATGGGCAGACGGTTTGGATCGATGCGGGTTCTGGGAGGATGACGGCGGAGGCTGGCCCCACTATCTCTGGGGCCGGCCTCCGCCTCTCGTCACTGGCTGCGGTGATGCGGTCAGGCGAAGTGATCGAAGTGCCCGGCCTTGGCGCCGAGGATCATTGCCTTGATCTCGTCGCGCGTGTAGATCAACGGCGTCTGCTCGGGCCGCTGGGAATCGCGCACGGCCACGAAGCCGCCGACGGCGCCGAACTCCACGCTCTGATGGGGTGGTGTGGGCTGGCAGCCGGTCGGCGCGGGCCCCCTTGTTGCGGTGGTCGGGCGAGGCCGTCCGTGGTCCCCCGTCCCCCTTCCGCGGCCCAGTATCCGGGGCCGGCCGTCCGCCTCAAGGGCGCTGCGCGTGGCTGCGCCACCGGCCTTCGGCCGACCCTTGACCCGGACGGCCTCTTTGCCCCGGACCCCAGGCAGCTATCAGGGGGACGGGGGAGGTGTGTATGGGCTGGGCAGCTGCACCGCCGCACCTTCCGCACGAGGCCAAAACGATCATGAATCCGCCGCGCCCGAAAGGCTTGGGGTCGCCGAAGAGAGTTGACGGAAAACCCTTTTCGGGATACTATTGTTCTTGTTGGGAGGGGATGGCACCTCCGCCCAACGGACAGAGACCAAGCACCTGTTGGAGGATTTGTGACCACCGTACTCGCCCCCATTGGGCTGCTGAACGACGAGGCTGACTCGCCGGAGCTGGCCGCCGCAGAGGTCGAACTGACCGCCGATGCCGCCGACCCGGCGCCGGTCGCGGCGAAGGTGCTGCTCGAAGACGTGGACCCGTCCGAGCTGATCTTCACCCGCAACGTCCGCAAGGCCGAACTGACCCCGGACTTCGTCGGTTCGATCAAGGAGAACGGTCTCTATCAGCCGATCATCGCCACCCCCCATGAGGATGGGATCGCGATCATCCTCGGCAACCGGCGAGCCAAGGGCTCGATCGAGGCCGGTCGGACCGTGGACGTCATAGTCCGCAACGACCTGACCGCCGAAGAGGCGCGGATCATCGCGCAGTTGGCCGAGAATATGCACCGCGAGGACATGCGCCAGAGCGAGATCGCCGACGCCTACGCACAGCTGTCCATCGAACTCGGACTCGACGCCGACCAGATCGCCACTCGGGTCGCCCAGGACCCGAAGAAGGTCCGGGCGTCGATCGCGCTGGCCGCGATGCCGAAGACGGCCCGGGTCGCTGTGGACAAGGGCGCGCTCACGCTGGAGGACGCCACGCTGCTGTCTGAGTTCGAGGGCGATCCCAAGGCGTACAAGCGGCTGCTCGGCACGATCGAGAAGGCCGGATCGCTGACCTGGGCGATTAAGGACGAGCGGCGGAAGGCGGCGCGGGCCGTGCTGCGGCAGGAGACCACACAGGCCCTCAAGGCCGCTGGCGTTCGGATGGTCGGCGAGCCGTACGGCTTCTCGTGGAAGTCATCGAAGGAGGTTGGCCTTGACCGCCTCGCTGATGGTGACGGCGTTGTCCTGAGCCCGGAGAATCACAAGGACTGCCCCGGGAACGCGGCGTTCTTCAACGAGCACCAGGACGGCGACCTCAAGGCGACGTTCCTCTGCCGCGACCCCCACCAGTACGGGCACCAGGTGCCCGCTTCCTACTCGTTCCTAAGCCCGGCGGAGGAGGCTGCCAAGGCGGCGGCGGAGCAGGGCGCCCGTGAGCGCCGGGAGGCGCTGGCCATCGCTGAGGAGGTCCGGCACGAGTACATCCAGGAACTTTGCCGCTCCAAGAAGGTGCCGAAGGGGATGACCCGGAAGCTGATCGCGATGCTCTTCACGCTGGGGGCAGACGAGGCGAGCCCCGAAGCGTTGTCGCTCCTCAAGGCACCGGGTGATGACGACCCACGTGCGAGGTACGGCCGGTTCGTCGGGCGGATGGCCGAGGCGCGCCTGCCCTTGGCGCTTCTCGCCACCGTCGCGGTCCGCGCGGAACGTGCTGTGCGCCAGGCGGCTTCCGGCTACGGAGACAAGTGGGCCGCCATCGAATGGTTCGAGTTCCTTATGGCTTACGGCTACGAGCTGCACGAACCCGAGGTCGAGCTGCTCGCCGGGCTCCGGGCGAAGATCGCCGAAGCCGAGGCGCGGGCAGCCGCGAAGGCAGCGGCCGAAGCTGAGGAGGACGAGGACCGGGACGAGGAGGACGCGCCCGAGCTGGCGGCCGACGACGACCAGGAGGACGAGGCGGACTCGCAGAGCAGGCACTTGGAGATCGTCATGGACGACGAGCCGGATGACCTGGACAGCGAGGACGCGGGGGAGGCGGAGGAGATCGACTGGGAAGCCCGCTTCCCGGAGATCAACGAGCTGATCGCGGCCTAACCCTAGGGGAGGGGCGATCCCTCCCTGACAACTGCCGGGGGTGCCCGATGGCACCGGACACCCCCGGCCCTGCTGACCACACCACCAGCGCCGGAGGCCCGCATGCACCTGTACCTCGCCACCACCGACCACCGACCGCCCATCGTGCGGACTGACCTCGCCGTCCACCTCGCTGGCCGCCACGAGGCGCACGCGGTGCTGATCGCCCGGACGATCCTGCTGACCATGCCGTCTGCCCGCATCCGCCTTGCTCACCCACAGCCCGCCTACGAGGCGTACACGGCGTGGGCAGCCGCCGCCGACCGAGCCGCCGCACTGTTCGCCGGGGTCCGCTCCGGCACCGTCCCCGAACCCGAAGGACAGATCTCCGGGCACCTGCGCCTTGACGCTCCGGTCCGCCCGGCAGTCGTGGAGACGCTGCACGAGAAGATCAGCCCGACCCGCGTGCCGCAGCTGCGCGTCAGCTTCGGTGGCCTGCTGACTGTCGTCACCGACATGGACGCCTACACCAGCCAGCTCACCCTCTGGACCACCGCCTACCGGCACGCCGCGCGGCACTGGAACAACCTGCCCACCATCGAGCAGCTGGCCGCCGGAGCTCTGCCCAGCTTCGAGGACACCGAGGCCCCGGCGCTCACCCAGGCGGCGGCGTGAGCAACTCCCGGCCGACGGGCCCGCAGTACGTCACCCTGGCCACCGAAGGCGGCTACCGGATGCACGCCACCATCACCCTGGACTGGGAGCAGGGAGCCGCGCTGTACCGCATCGCGGAGCTGGGCGGCACCATCACGGTGGGGTGGCAGCCAGGCCACTACTTCCTGAACTGCTGCGCCGGTGACGCCATCGAGATCACTTACGGCAAGCCCGACCGGAGCCCGTTCACGCACCACTTCGAGGACGCGCCGACCGTCTACGGCGTCCTGCTCGCCGACAGGGCGCACTTCCACGCCGACACGATGAGTCCGACCAATCACCGGTGGCTGGTTGTCCGGCGGGAGATCGGCGGCCACTACAGCCCGAGCGCCCCGGAGGGCACCCAGCGCAGGACCGCCGCCATCGTTCACGCGATCACTCGGCACATGCTCTCCCGCCCGTGGGCGGCCGAACTGCGCCGGGCCCACGACGAGCAGCACGCCCCCGCCCGGCACCGCCACCACCAGCAGGCCATCCGCGAGCTGGAGGAGGAGGCGGCCAAGCTCCAGGAGAAGGTGAACCAGGAGCGGGAGCGGGCAGCAGTCCAGGCCGCCGTGATCGAGGAGGCTGCCACCGGCGCGGGCCGCGTGACAGCGCTGCCCGCACCGGTGGCTGAGCGCCAGCCGCTCGCCGCCTGAACCGGCCGCCTGAACCGGCCGCCCGGACCGGGCGGCCGGACCGGGCGGCCGGCATCGCGGGGGAGGGGGCATCGAGCCCCCTCCCCCGCGACCGCCGACCGGGGCCGGCCACCTGCCGCGCCCGTTCCGACCGCCTCACTCCAGCACCACGTGCTCACCACCGCAGGGCACGTACGCTGATCAGAGCCCCGCGCCGCCCGGCGCGAACCAAGGAGCAACGCCGATGCAAGACCGCACCACTCCGGAGAGCCGCCGCCGCGCCCTCTCATCCGCCATTGGCTCCGTCAGGGCCGAGGGACTCACCCCCAGCGCGGACTACCTCGCCGATGCCGAGGACTATGCCGCTGGCCGGATCTCCGCTGACGAGCTGGTGGAGCGCGCCGAGGCTCGCCACCGCGCCCCGGGCACCGAGCAACCGGCCCCCTGACCATGGCTGACCCGTACGCCGACCCGGACAGCGGTGTCCTGCGCAACAAGCTCGGCATCACCGACCCCCAGGCCCTCGCTGCCGCCGAAGCCGACATCACCGCCGCCCGCCTCACCCGGCTCGCCGAGAACCCGATCCCCGGCGCCTACGACCTGGCACACCTCCAGGCGTTCCACCGGGAGGTCTTCGGCAGCATCTACCCGTGGGCCGGACAGATCCGCAGCATCGAGATCGCCAAGGGCAACACGCAGTTCTGTCTCGTCCGGATGATCCCCGACTTCGCGAACGACACCTTCGGCCGACTCGCCCGCCGCCAGGACCACCTCCGCGGGCTCGACCGGGACGCCTTCCTCACCGGCCTGGCCGACCTCCACGGCGACGTCAACGCGCTGCACCCGTTCAGGGAGGGCAACGGGCGAACTCAGCGAGCCTTCCTCGCCCAGTTCGCGGCCGACGCCGGGCACCCGATCGACTGGACCCGGCTCGACCCTGAGCGCAACACGCTTGCGTCCGTCGCCTCCTTCAACGGCAACAACGGCCCACTGCGCGCCATGCTCGCCGACCTCACCGCCGAACAGCCGGCCCCGAGAAACAGCCCGGCCACCAGGACCACGGTCCAGAGCCCGGCACCACTGATCCAGCCCCCGCAGCCGGTCCAGCCGTCCAACCACCCGACCATCCGCCGCTGACCCCGGAAACGGCGGCGGCCGGTGGACACCCCCGCGAACGGGTTGGCACGGTCCACCGGCCAGAGACCACAGCACCCCCGCGAACGCGGTGGAGCATGCGGACCTCCAGCGTAGGGCACCGGCCGGAGCGCCACGGCGCTCGACGGCGAACTGGCCGGGCGGCTGGCTAACCTCCGGTGGTGGTGGCCGCCGCCGGGGGCGGCGGGGATTCGGGCGCGCCTTCGGCGCGGCTGCATTCTTCTGCCGGGCGCCCCGCTGCGCGGTTCCCCCGGCCCCCCTGCGCGGCCCAGTGTCCGGAGCCGGCCGCCCGCTTCAAGGGCGCTCCCTTCGGTCGCGTGGCACGCCACCGGCCTTCGGCCGGCCCTTGACCCGGACGCCCTCTTTGCCCCGGACCCCAGGCAGCTATCGGGGGGACGGGGGAGGTGCGCCCATGAATCTGAAGGTCCGTCATCTGTCTGACCCGTGCGGTGGACTCCGCCTTTGAGCTTGACCAAAAACCCCTATTGAGATACTATTGTTCTTGTTGGGAGGGGATGGCACCCCCGATCAGCGGACTGAGACCACGGCACACCGAAGGGCGGACATGAACCCGCGCTACATCGCGTACTTCACCAACCCGCTCTGCGGCAGCAGCGACCCCGAGGGCGTCACGTCGATCCGCCAGGCTGCGGACCGGCTGCGAACCCGGGGGCGCGATCCCTACAGCGGCTGCACCGAGCAGTCCTGGGCCGACCTCTACGTGATCACCGACGAGCAGATGCTCGCCGACGCGGAAGAGATGGCCGGTGTGGGAGTGCCGTTCGGCAGCGGTCCGGATATCCGGATCACCCTAGGCCCGCGCGGCGGCGCCCGTATCGAACGCTAAGAGGAGCAGCGACACCATGGCAGGCGAGACCAAGATCACCCTTATCGGTAACCTCGCGGACAACCCGACCCTCAAGTACACCGACGGCGGCGCGGCGGTGGTCAACTTCACCGTCATCGCGAACGAAAAGACGTACGACAGCACCGCCCGCGCCTGGCGGGACGGCGACTCGCTGTCCATGCCGTGCGTCGCCTGGCGGCAGTACGCCGAGAACATCGCAGCATCCCTGACCAAGGGCACCCGCGTGGTCGTCACCGGCGCACTCAAGCAGCGCTCCCACCAGCCAGCCGACGGGCCCCGCCGCTACTACACCGAGCTGCTGATCGACGAGGTCGGCCCGGCCCTGCGCTTCGCCACGGCCGAGGTCGCCAAGGCCGGAAGCCGTCCGGTCCAGCAGCAGGCCGCGCCCACCCAGGCCGCACCCGGCGCGTTCGGTGCGACGTGGCCGCCCGCTCCGACCAACCCGCCCACCGTCGGCGCTTGGCCGGCCCCGGCCGTGGCGGGATGATCACCCGAGCCGGGCGGCCTCGACCCGCCCGGCCCGCCCGAACCTTGCCGACGAAAGGCCCAACCCCGTGAGCAACACCCCGCCCAAGACCGGGCTGACCACCACCATCAACACGATCCAGCGCGGCCTGTTCGCCGCCGTGCTCGCCCTTACGGCCACGGGCGCCGTCAGCAACCAGCTTCTGCTCACCCTCGCACTGCTCGCCGTCGTCGGTGGCCTCCTGTGGCTCCAGACGGTGACCCTGCGTTTGCCGAAGCTGATCAACGAGGCCGCTGAGCAGCGCGGCATCCCGCCCATCCTGCCCAGCGCCCCCACCGCCCGGCGATGACCGACCCGAGCCGGCCGGGCCGCCGTGGCCCGGTCGGCCATCCGGAGAACCCTTGATCACCACCCGCACCGCAACCCGCCTGCTGCTGCGCTATGACATCGAGTACGGGGAGAACGGCCTCACGTACTTCACGGTCCGCGCCCCGCACGTCATCGGCACCATCACCCTGCACCCCGAAGCCGCGCCCGGCGAAGCCGACGACCCTGACGCCTACACCCGTCTACGGTTCACCTCCGGCCGCTACGACCCGGACGAGAGCCCCAGCAGCTACACGGACCGGCTAGCCGTCTACAACTCGTGGATCTACGGCGGCATCACGCTGCCCCCGCTCGGCGCGACCGGTCCCCGCGATCCCTGGGAGCAACTCCACCGCAGCCCCTACGAACTGGCCACCGAGTCCGCGCGCTCGCGCATGCGGGACATCGGGGAGAAGATCATCACCGAGTACCGGCTGGACCGCCAGCGGTACGCCCAGCACTCCCGCTACCTGCGATCCATCGCCGACCACCAACTGTCCAGGGTCACCCGGGAAGCCGACGACCTACGGCCCGCCGTCCACCGCCTGTCCGTGCTGGAGACCCGCATCAACCGCTGGACCCGAGTCCGGGCACCCGAGGCCAACTCGACCACCACCGTGGATGTCGGCGGCTACCTCGCCGACTGGCTCGGCGGACGGCTCGCTGGACACCAACCGCTCACCCCCGGCGGCCAGGAGGTCTACCGAGCCTGGACGGCCGCCCGCCGACTCGGTGACCCGGCAGCGGTGTTCCAGCCCCGTCGGATCATCCTGCCCACCGCCGCCGCGCTCGCCGCCTTCGCCGACTACCTCACCGAGGCGGCCCGGGAAGCGCCCAGCCGCGCCGCCCGCGCCAATGCCCGGTGCCGACTGCGCCGGATCGCCGCCACGCACCCGGCGCTCACCGTGGACATCCCCGACCGCGAGGAAGAGACCGCACCCGCCGCGTGACCTCACCACCACCACCGCCGGATCAGTCCCCCGGCGGCGGGGATTCGGGCGCGCCTTCGGCGCGGCTGCATTCTTCTGCCGGGCGCCCCGCTGCGCGGTTCCCCCGGCCCCCCTGCGCGGCCCAGTGTCCGGAGCCGGCCGCCCGCTTCAAGGGCGCTCCCTTCGGTCGCGTGGCACGCCACCGGCCTTCGGCCGGCCCTTGACCCGGACGCCCTCTTTGCCCCGGACCCCAGGCAGCTATCGGGGGGACGGGGGAGGTGCGCCCATGAATCTGAAGGTCCGTCATCTGTCTGACCCGTGCGGTGGACTCTGCCTTCGAGCTTGACCAAAAACCCCTATTGAGATAAACTGATGTCATCAGGTCAACGGGAGGGCAACCCGAAGACCGACCCACGAACCTCGCATCGAGAGGCAGAGCATGACCGAGTTGCACAGCACGAACGTCGAACCCGGGGCCTGGTCCTGGGGGGTGATGCCTGAGCAGAACAGGCATGCCAGGGGCCACGAGTTCTACCCGCCGTTCGCCGACCTCGCGAAGATCCCCGAGCTGTACGCCACCGACGGCCAGGAGTTCGCGGGGAAGGTCTGCCACATCCACTACTTCACCGGCGGATCGGACTGGTACATAGCCGAACTCGACCCGTCCAGCGGCCTGGCGTTCGGCTGGGCGCGGGTCAACTACCTCACGGGCGAATGGGGTTACATCCACCTGGTCGAGCTAGAAGAGCTCTACCTCACCCCCGCCGCCCGGCCCGGCCACCTGGCCGTGCCCATCCTGGTTGAGCGGGACCTCGACTTCGCCCCGACCCGCGCGGCCGACATCCCCGCCATTGCCTCGTAGTCCAGCCCCGCCCTGATCCGCTCACCCGGTCGAGTAAACGAGGAACCCGCCCGTGCCCACTCTCCTTCCCGAGCGCACCGCCGACGATGCAGCGGACTCCGCGCTGGTCGCCGTCCGCGCCTACATCTCCGCCAACCCCGGCACCTACCAGGGTGAACCCGCCGACCCGGAAAGTGTGTCCGTGATCATCCGCGACATGATCACCTCGCTGCTCCACCTGGCCGACGCCACCGGAGTCCCGGGGGATCGCGAAGAGCTTGCCCGCATGGCCTACTGCCGGTACCGCGAGGAAGCCGCCTACGAGCGACTTGCCGGATTCGACTCCCCCTGAGACCGGTCCCCCGGCGGTGGCGGTGGCCGCCGCCGGGGGAGGTGCGCCCACGAATCTGGCGGTCCGTCAGCTATTTGGCTCGAGCGTGCATTCTGCTCTCAGGCTTGACCAAAAACCCTTAATGAGATAGTATTTTTCTTGTTGGTCGGGGAGGGCAAGCCCCGGCCGGCGCCCACGAGGAACCGACCGAAAGGCGTCACGTGACCACGACTCTCGACCTGCCGCGTCTCCAGGAGATCAACAGCGCCAAGCGCGCCGAGTGCGGCCACAGCGACGGGTCCGGCTGTGCCTGGTGCTGGCTCACCCCCGAGGCGATCGCCGGACTTCCCTTCGCCGAGCGCCTGGCCGTTGCCGTCGATCTCGACCACCGGCTCACCGAACTCGGCATCCCTCGCGCCCCCCGCACGCTCGTGATCGTCCACGGTGCCCGGACCTACGCCGTCCAGGTCATGTGCAAGGAACTCGGCACGTGGGAGCTGCGCATCCCCGCGCCCGGCGAGGAGTACACCCTGTATCGCGGGGCGATCTATGCGGAGCCCGCCGAGCAGGTCCGTGACGAGAAGGTGCCGACGTGGACCCGGGGCGGCGACGACCTCGCCGCCGTCGCCCGCAGCTTCGCGGGCCTGCTCTGGGCCGCTGGCCTCCGTCGCTGATTCGCCGCCCGGCCCGGTGGGCCACTGGGCCGGGCCCGCCTCCCTTGCATCCGAAGGAAGACCCATGAAGATCATCGACGTTCAGCATGACCTCACTGTGGCCCGCCCGGCCCGCTCCCGGGAAGTTCTCGCCGTCCTGTCCGACATCGGCGCGCAGTTCGACGCCGCCGCCGCCGTGGTCCGGGAAGTCGCTCCGCAGGAGTGGGCAGCACTGCCGCCAGTTCCACCTCTGGCTGTCGCCGACTGGGAGCAGGCGTGCCGCGCGCTTGTCGCCCTCGACACCTTCCTGGCGGACGCTCAGGCCAAGGTCGGCGCCGTGCTCGCGAGCGGCAGTCTCACCCCTCAGTGGCAGTTGCGCTGGTCGTTCGTCGGTGCGCTCCACACCATCGGCGTTGCCTGGCGTGACGCCTATCTGCCAGGCGCGCACTACGTGATCAGCCCCGACCTGCCGATCCGGCCGGGCCTGTGCGCCGCCGCCGCGTGGGGGTCGAGCGGCGCGGCGAACTCCGCCCGCGCCCGCCGCTGGGCGGTAGCGGTCACCGTGCAGAACTTCCGCGCGATGTCGGCGACGACGGAGGCGACGGGCTAACGCTCGCATGCCCAATGAATTGACGCAAAACCCTTATTGAGATAGTATTGTTCTTGTTGGACGGGGAGGGCAACCCCAGCCGACACCCACGAAGACGAACCCGTGCGAAGGGACCTCACACATGACCATCTCCCTGGCCAGGACCTCCACCCGCAACGCCAACCTGCGCGAGATCGTGGACATTCTCCGCGAGCAGCACCCACGCAAGACCGACGTCATCGCCCCGGCGCAGAGCATCCACGCCGAGGGCGGCCGACTGATCATCGACGGTGCCGATCACGAGATCACCCCGGATGGTGTCACCAGCAAGGCCGGAGAGTTCCGACTCACCGACGTGTGTGAGTCGGGGGTGGCCGAGAAGCTGGGCATCCCGGTGGGTTACCTGCGCAAGACCAGGCTCGAAGCCCCGGAGCTGTGGGACGCGAACGTCAACGGGTGGCTCACGCACGAGAGCCGCGAGGCCAAGAGCTACATGATCCGCACGCTTCGGCCCGGCCAGGACGAGGACACCGGCACCGCCCGCGCGTTCCTGTCCAACGGCTACCGGATCATCGATAACCTGGACATCCTGACCGCCGCGCTCGAAGGTGTGGCCGCCGCCGGGGTCGATGTCCGGTTGGACAGCTCCGACCTCACTGACCGGAAGATGTATGTCCGCGTCGTGGCGCCCCAGGTCAACGCCTACGCTCCCGAACTGCTGCGCAACTACCGCTCCCCGTTCTCCGGGGCGCTCGGCAGTGACAACCCCACAGTCTTCGCAGGGTTCGAGATCTCCAACTCGGAGACGGGGTGCGGGGCGTTCACGATCGTGCCCCGGCTGGTCGTCCAGGTCTGCGACAACGGGATGACGATCACGGCGGACGCGATGAAGTCCGTGCACGTCGGCGGACGCCAGAACGACGGGGTGATCCGGTGGAGCGACAACACCCAGGCCCGCACGCTCGATCTGGTCACCTCCCAGACCGCCGACGCCGTCAAGACATTCCTTGATCACGACTACGTCGTCCGGCAACTGCGGGCCATCCAAGAGACGGCCGGGGCCCGGATCACGGACCCCGAGAAGACGATCACCACCGTCAGCCAGCGCCTCCGGTTCACCGAGGAGCGCCGGGCCGACATCTTCGCCCACTTCATCCAGGGCGCGGACCTGTCCGCCGGTGGCGTCCTCCACGCGGTCACCTCCGTCGCCCAGACCCTCCCCGACGCCGACGAGGCCCACGAACTCGAATCGCTCGGCATCCGCGCCATGGAGCTGGCCGCCTCCCTCTGACCGCCCCGCCGCCCGGCCCACCGTGGCCGGGCGGCCCGGCACGGACCAGCCGCCGCAGCCCAGCGCGAACCGGGAGATCCCACCATGAACGCCATCGCTGACCGCCTGCGCGATCTCGTCGCCGAAGTCACCACCTTCGAAGAGGACTGGGAAGACAAGCTGCACGCGGCCCTGCCCACCTACGACCCGGACCGCGAGGGCTTCCCCGTCGAGCCGCAGGACGAAGTCCGCTACTTCGAGTTGTGCGACGACCGCGCAGCCGAGGCCCGCGACCAGCTCCAGCGGACGACCATCGGCATCGAGAGGGTCATCGTCGAACTCACGCCGCAGCCGTTCTGACCAGCCCGCCTACCGAACCACCGGCCGCCCGGCACGAAGCTGGGCGGCCCCGGCCGGGAGCGCCGAGCTGCGGGGATCGACCCCGCACCACGGCCCAACCCCGTCCGCTGCTCTCCCACCGCAGCACCAGCCCGCCGCACCGCCCGCCGGCCCCTGCCGCCCGCAGCCGGGCGGCCCCAGCCGCGGGGATCGACCCCGCACCACGGCCCAACCCCGCGCGGCACTCCCTGCTGCCCACCTTCACCTTCCAGCACCACCCAGGAGAACCACGTGCCCACCCTGCCCCACACCGGGCTCCAAACCCCCGACCAGCCCCGCTACGAGGTCACTATCTGCCGGACGCTGGAGTTGCTCCGCGGAACCCCGTTCCAGGCCAACATCAGCCACGGCCGTCGCAAGATCGGCACCGCCGAGAACTACGGCGACGGAGGCAGCACGGAGTTCGTGCCCCACGGCAGCTTCACCGCTGCCGAGTTCGCCAGCTTCGCCGACGCCTGCCGCTTCGAGGGCGAGCCTGTCGGTCTGTCGCTGCTGCTCGACCTGCTGGTCGAGGAGTTCAACATCACCCGCTCGCTTCGGGCCCAGGAGCGCCACGGCCGCACGATGCTCCGCGAGGTCACCCCGGCCGGCACCACCATCACCGGAACCGCCGTGATGCCCGCCACCCTCACCGACCGCCGCCGACTGCGCGAAGCCCTCGGACAGCCGCTCACCCCGGACGCCGAGACCCAGTTCTGGAACGGCAGCCACTGGGAGGACCTGGCAAGCGCCTCCGAGTCCTGATCCACCCCCGCATCATTCGCAGGAGACACCAGTGCCCACCCCCGCCACCCTCACCACCACACTCCGCCTGCCCGGCGAGGAGAACCCCGTTACCGTCACCACCCCGGCTCAGCTCGGGGCGCAGGCCAAGCACACCAAGGTCGTGCAGTTCGCCTTGGGCCTGTCCCGGACCACCGGCCCCGGCCGCATGGTGAAGATCGGGCCCGACCCCCGCCGTGTCCCGATGCCCAGCAAGACCCGGTGCAAGGGCAAGGGCTGGCAGCGCTGGACCGAGAAAGATGGCCGAGTCCGCTACGGCGTCGCCAGCGAGGCCCCGCCGTCCGAGGCCGGAGCCGGGTGGAGCGCGCACGGGGCCCGAGTGGTCGTCCCCGCCGATGGCGGACCCCTGTTCGTCATCTTCCGCACCGACCCCGGCAACAGCTCCGACTGGGCCCGCGAAGGCGACGGCGTGAAAATGCGCCCCGCTCTCTTCCAGGAATGCCGCCACGGCCCGCTCGTCGGCAGCACTGACCTGGCGGCCTGACCCGCCCCGGTGCGGCCCGGACACACCTCCGGACCGCGCCGAGGCCGGCCAGACCGCCAGGCCCCACCCCGAGCACCGCAGGAGACAGCAGCATGCCCAACTACATCGTCGCCATCGACGTCATCAACGTGCACGTGGTGCCCGTACTCGCGCCCACCCGCGAGGCAGCCCAGGCCGAGGCCGAACGCATCGTCGCGGGCGACGGGAAGACCTGGTACGACCACACCGAGCCCCTGGTGGTCGGCGACGCCCACACCCAGGCCGAGTGGGACGCCGAGCAGGAAGCCCTCAGCCGCACGGGCACCAGCGGCATGCCGGGACCGCTCCGGGCCCTCCAGCCAAAGGACACCATCCCTGCGGCCAGGTTCACCGCGCCCCGCACCGACCACCACGCCGACGGCACCTCGTGCCCGCCTGACCACCGGCACACCAGCAGCGGCAAGCCCCTCGTCATCGGCTGCGGCGGGCGTGCCTACTCCAAGGCCGTGTGCACCTGCGGGTGGTCGATCCAGTGCCCCGGCAAGGGCTACGTGGACGAGGAACGCCGCCGACACCTGCGCACCGCTCACTGACACCAGGCCCCGACCGATGAACAGGCGCGGCCCGGAGGGCAACCGGGCTGCGACATCCCACGAAGCCGAGAGACCAACACCACGTGACCCCCGTCCACACCGGCACCACGGCGGCCCGCGACGGCGCACCCGTGCAGCCCCTGCCTCACCGGCTCCAGTTCCCGCGCGACGCCGACGCACCCACCGCGGACATCGTCGTCGGCATCCTTGGCGTCTGCGCGTTCGCGGTGAGCTTCAAGCACGTCGTTCAGACCGCCGACCGCGCCGGCCAGACCGGGTGGGTGGCGTACGCCATCGCCGTGTCGGTCGAGCTGATGGCCATCGGTGCAGTCTCCGAACTGCGCCGCAGGAAGCTGCGCGGGCACCCCGCCCGCTGGCCCCGCGGCGTCCTGGTCCTCGGCGTCGTCATGAGCCTGGCCGCCAACCTCGCCGTCGCCCAGTCCACACCCTGGGGATACGTGATGGCCGCTTGGCCGGCCGTCGCGTTTCTGGCCGCCGCTGGAATCATCGAGTCCCGCCCAGCCGACCGGCCGACCGCGGCAGCGCCGTCCGAACCCGCGGACCCGCCCGCCGAGACCGACGAGGGGGCCGACGCCGACGTCACCGACGAGGACCCTGCGGCCACCGCGGAGCAGTCCCCGGCACAACAGGTCGAGCAGCCCCAGGAGCAGGAGCCCGCCGAAGCGGACACCGGGCCCGGCCCCGACGACCAGCCCAACCCGCCGCAGCCGCCCCGGCAACGGCCGACCCGGCTGCGCGTCATGACCGACCTGTTGACCGCGATGCGCGCCGATCCGCACTGGCGACCGGACTACGACGAGCTGACCCGTACGACCGGCTATGGCCGGTCGTGGTGCGAGAAGCGCGTAGCCGAAGCCCGCACGCTCCACCAGGGCCGTCCGGAGCCCGTTGTCACCGAGGAGCCTGCTGCCCGTACGGCTGCGCCGCAGCCCCTCAGCCCGATCCGTACGCCCCGGGACGCTGACGACCGGCCCGTACCACCCACCTCGCAGCCCGCACCGAACCCGTACGAGGAACCCGCGCGTGAGCACCATCCTCCACATACCGCCGCAACTGCGTGACGCTGACGCCTACGTGCTGAACAACAGCGCGGGCAAGGACAGCGCCGCCATGCTCCACCTGTGGGCCACCACCGCCACAGAGGAGATGCTGGAACGTACCGTCGTACTCCATCTGGACCTCGGAGCCGCCGAGTGGGACGGAGTGCCAGCCCTCGCAGCGGAACAGGCCGCCGCGTACGGACTCCCCTTCGAGGTCCGGCGCCGCGAACGTGGCGGCCTGCTCGACCTGGTCCGAGCCCGCGGCCTCTGGCCCGGACCCGGCACTCCCTACTGCCGTTCCTACTTGAAGCGCGACGTGGCCAGGAAGTTCTACACCGAGCTGACCGCCCGCCTTGGCGTCACCGGCCGGCCCGCCCACCTCGTCACCGGGCTCGGTCTGCGCGCCGCCGAGAGCACCGTCCGGGCCCGCCGCCCCGCCGTCGCCCTGGACCGCGGGGCCAGCTCCGGCCGACGCCAGGTCACCACCTGGCTGCCCATCCACCAACTCAGCACCGATGACGTGTGGAAGACCGTACGGGCCAGCGGCATCCCGCCGCACCCGGCCTACCAGCACGTACCCCGCCTGTCCTGCAAGCTGTGCCCGTTCGCCGGTCGCAGCGCCCTCATCGCCTCCGCACGGCAGAACCCGGACACCGCACTCGACTACGCCCTGGTCGAGGACGAGATCGGACAGCCCTTCCGCCGCGACCTCTCGATGACGCAGATCATCGAAGCCGCCGAGCGTACGGACGCCAACCCCGTACGGCCCCTGCGCCCGTGCGGAGCCGCTCCCCGTACGCTCCCGCACCGTACGGAGGGCTGCGCCGCATGATCCGCACCGACCCCGTACCCGCCGACGCCGAACTGCCAATCGTTCTCAGTTACGGAATGGGCCTGGACAGTGCAGCAATCCTGACCCGGTGGCTCACCGAGCCGGCGACCCGCACCTTCCCGCTCGACCGGCTGACCGTGCTCACCGCGATGACCGGAGACGAGCCGGACGTCACCCGCAGGCTCACCGAGGACCACCTGCTGCCGCTGCTGCGCGACACCGGCACGCGCTTCGTGCAGATCGGCCGCAGCAGCCAGCAGGGCGGCTGCACCGTGCTGGACGACTCGCGCAGTCCGCGCAGGCTGATCATGCGAGGGCCGTGGCGGCTCTCAGACGAACTGCGCGCCAGCGGCACCGTCCCGCAGATCGCGGCCAAACGCAGGCTGTGCAGCTGGCGAGCGAAAGGCCAGGTGCTCGACGGGTGGCTGGCCGACGAGTTCAGCGGCCAGCCCTTCCGGCACGCCGTTGGCTTCGCCGCGGAGGAACTGCGCCGGGCCGCCCGCGACGAAGGCTTCACCGCCATCGGCCGCCGCCCCGAGTACCCGCTGATCGACGACTGGGGGTGGGACCGCCACCGGTGCGGCCAGTACCTTCTCGACCGCTTCGGTGAACCATGGTCGCGTTCCGCCTGCGGCTACTGCCCCTTCTCAGCGGGCCACCGCGGCCGGGCCGAGCTGATCGAGCGGTGGCGCACGGAGCCGGCCATTGGCGCCCAGGCGCTCGCCCTGGAGTACACCGCCATGGCCCTCAACCCGCGCTCGAAGCTCTACGGGACCGTCGCCGCCCAGGACCTCGCCCGCACCCACGGGCTGACCGACGTCCTCGCCGAGTTCCAGCAGCACCTTCAGCGGCAACAGTGGAGCGTCTACGAGGTACGCCGCATCCTTCACCCCCGCCGCGACGACCCCGCAGCCACGGAAGACGGGGGCCAGCAGCACGGCCGAAGCCGTGCCGACCTCGCGGATCGGCTGGGCAAGCTGCTGGCCCCCTCCCACGAAGACCGATCTCGAAAGACCGGCTACCTCGCGCAGGTAGATTAGTTCATGCCGGAACGGGGAGGCCGTCACTCCTGCCGGCCTCACCCGAAGGAGACCAGCTGATGGCCCCCGCCCCGACGCTCGCCGAGCGGTTGGCCGCTGCCCCGTCCGACAGTCTCAGCGTCGCCGACATCGTCAGCGCGACCGGCCTGTCCGAGTCCACTGTTCGCCGCCTCACCAAGGACCCGCAGTGGCCGGGGTCCGCCGTCCCCGACGACCAGGGTGAGCAGCGGTTCCCGCGTGAAGCCTGCGCCGAGTGGATGCGCGCCAACCAGGCCACGCGGATCAACGTGGAGGAGCTGCCGGGGGCCGACGGCGACCGCGTCACCATCACCGAGATCGCGCACCGCACCGGCACCAATCGCGGTTCCATCAGCCCGCTGCCCGCCCTCTACAGGGACAGCAACGACCCGTTTCCGGCCGCCGACGCCCTTGGCACGTACAACTGGGGCGCGGTCAAGGCTTGGCTGAGCCGGCGGTCCGGCCGCACAGGCCCCCGCGGCAGCACGGAAGCCCCGGTCCGGGCTGGCGCGCCGACCGCCACGCCGGTGCTCAACGTGCTCACCACCGCCATGATCGAACGGCTCACCGGCCGGGGCAAGGAAGCCGTCAAGACTCTGGTCCGCCGCCCCGAGGTCGCCGACCTCAGCAGCGGCAAGGTCGGCCGCTCGCGGGTGTGGCCCGCAGCCGCTTTGCTGCCGGTGCTCTGGCGACTCGGCTACCTGCCGGAGTCGGGCCCGCTCACCGCCGAGCAGACCGCCGTCCTGGTCGAACTCGGCTACCTGCCCGCCAAGGGGAAGCCGAGCCCCGAGCAGGCAGCCGTGCTGCTCGAATTCGGCTACGACCCCAAGGGCACCGTCGAACACCGCGCGTGGTTGGCCGGACCCCCGCGAACGGCCACCGAACTGGCCGCCCACTACGGCGTCACCCTCAGCGCGATCAGCCAGCGGATCAGCCGCGCGCAGAAGGCCGGCCAAGCTGTCCCGCACCCGATCGAGACCGAGGACGGCAGGCGCTACGACCCGAAGGTGTTCGACGCCTTCTGGAACCCCCCGGCTGCCCAGTAACACCCCCAACACGACGACGGCGCTGCCGACCATCACGGTCGGCAGCGCCGTCGTCGTTCCACTGCGCCCGAGCGCTGCCCATCAGCACCGGGCACCTTCCGCTCACCCCTTCGTCGCTTCGCCCGGCCCGGTGCCGCCGGAGCCGGCCACCGCGCCCACCGGCTCCGCAGCACCGGGCACCACTTCCGGCGCAGCCGCCGCGGCGCTTCGCTCGTCAGCCTGCGGCTTCCTGCCGCCAGCCACCTCCGCGAGGACCGCCCTAACCTCCGCCAGCGTCAGCCCCGTCAGCTCCGCGATCTGATCACGCGGCTCGCCCAGATCCTGGAGCCTCACGACGGCCAGCTTCGCCAGCCGTTCTGGCTCCTTCGCCGCTGCCTCCGCGTCCGCCACGACCTTCGCCGCCCGAGCGCTCGCGCTCTCCCTCAGCTGATCCGCCCTCCCCGTCTGCTCGTAGAAGTCGGTCAGTGCCGACTCCACCTGCCGCTCGCGCCGGAGACGCTCCGCGTCCCGCGCTGCCTTCGCCTGCTGCGCCGCCCGAGCCGCACTGGCCCGCGACGCCGAAATTCGTCCGCTCATGCCTGAACCATAACCGCAAAACCCCAGGTGACAAACCCCCTGGATTCCCTCTCGATAAACGCTGATAAGCATCGAGAACTCTCGATAGGAAAGCCGAGGCGCGCATCACAAAAACCGCTGCTGACCTGCTCTGACCTGCCAATCTGCCAGCAAATGAAAGCCATCCAGACACCTCTTGCAGATAATCTGAGTATGGTCCGCTGCGCGGGGCTAAAGTGCTCACATGACATTTGATGAGGCAGGTGAATCGGCGGCTCGAATAGCCGTCGCACCCACCCTCGTCCGGAATCGGAAAAGCTGGGGGTGGTCGCGTTGATGACCATCCACAAGCTCACCTCCGGTACCGGCTACACCTACCTGACGCGCCAGGTCGCGGGCGGCGACGTACAGCGTCAGCGGGGACAGTCAGCAGCGGAGTACTACACCCAGAAGGGCAACCCGCCGGGCATCTGGCTCGGGCGGGGTGCGCCCCTGCTCGGACTCGACGGCGCCACCGTCACCGAGGAGCAGATGAAGCTGCTGTACGGCCTGGGACAGCACCCCGAGGCCGAGCGGATCATCGCCGAGCACCTGGCCGCCAACGTGCGCGCCGACATGGACGACGAGCAGCTCAAGGCCGTTCGCGCCGCCGCGATCAAGACCGCGACCCTCGGCCGCGCCTTCCCCGAGTACAAGGCACTCGACCCCTTCGCCGAGCGTGTCGAGAAGCGCCTGGCCGTCATCGAGAAGCAGGCCCGCCGCGAGCCCACCCGGGCCGAGATCAAGAAGATCCAGCGCGAGGAGTCCACCCGCCAGCGGGCCGCCGTCGCCGGCTTCGACGCCGTCTTCGCACCCGTGAAGTCCGCCGCCGTGCTGTGGGCGCTGGACGAGCGCGAGGAAGTGCGCGCCGCTGTGCGCGAGGCCCACGAGGCCGCCCGGGACGCCGCGTTCGCGTTGCTCGAAGAGCACGCCGCGTTCACCCGTACTGGCAGCACTGGACAGGCCCAGATCGAGACCAAGGGCCTGATCGCGGTGGCCTTCGACCACTTCGACTCGCGGGCCGGCGACCCCAACCTCCACACCCACGTCGCCATCTCCAACAAGATCCAGGGCATCGACGGGAAGTGGCGCTCGCTGGACGCCCGCGCCCTCTACGCCATGACCGTGGCGGCCTCCGAGTTCTACAACTCCCGCTTTGAGACCGAGCTGTCCGCGCGCCTGGGCGTCACCTTCGAGGCCCGCGAGGACGCCGTCACCAAGCGGCAGCCGGTGCGCGAGATCGTCGGCATCCCGGTCGAGGCGATCACCCACTTCTCCTCCCGCCGGACCGAGATCGAAGCCCGCTACGAGCAGCTGCTGCGCGAGTACCGCCGCGACCACGGGCACGACCCCTCCCGGGGGATGACCCACCAGCTCGCCCGCCAGGCCAACCTCGATACCCGCGAGGGCAAGAAGGCCGCCCGATCCCTTCAGGAGATGCGCGCCGACTGGACCCAGACCGTCACCGCCGCCCACGGCGAGGACATCATCGAGCGCGTCATGGCGGCCGTTCCCGCCGCCGGAAGTGCTGCCACTACCATTGAGGACGGCGAGCAGGAACCGGTCGAGATCCCGACCCTGGCCGCTGCCGTGATCACCGCCGTCGCTGAAGAGCGGGCCGTGTGGACGGTGTGGAACCTGCGCGCCCACGCCGAGCGCCTGGCCCGCTCCGAGCACCCCACCACCGACACCGCCGAGCACCAGGCCCTGGTCGAGGCGATCGTCACCGAAGCCGTCTCCCCGGTCCACAGCATCCGCGTGGACGCCCCCGCGCTGCTGACCGAGCCCGAGGAACTGCGGCGCTCCAACGGCGACAGCGTGTTCGTCCAGCACGCCTCCGCCCGCTACACCAGCCGCGACATCATCGCCGCCGAGACCCGGCTCGTCACCGCCGCCACCACCCCCACCACCAGCGGCCTGAACGCAGGCTTCGTCGGCGCCGCGCTCGACGGCTTCGAGGCCCGCAACCGCGCCCTGGACGACGGCCAGCGGGCCCTGGTCACCGCGTTCGCCACCGACCACCGCCTGCTCGCCGTCGGCCTCGGCCCCGCGGGCTCCGGCAAGACCACCGCGATGCAGGCGTACGTCCACGTCGCCGCCCAGGCCGGCCAGCGCGTCGTCCCGCTCGCCACCTCCGCCGCAGCCGCCGCTGTCCTCGCCGCCGACCTCAAGCAGCCCGCCGAGAACCTCCACAAGTTCCTCTGGGAGTACACCGGCGGCAAGCACGCAGGCGCCTTGAGCACCGGCCAGAACGTGCCCTCCCACCGGGCCTCATTCGCCCTTAACCCCGGCGACGTCATCCTGGTGGACGAGGCCGGCATGGCGGGCACCTTCAACCTGGACAACCTCACGCGCATCGCCGCCCACCGCGGCGCGACCGTGCGCCTGCTCGGCGACTACCGCCAACTCGCCTCCGTCGAATCCGGCGGCGCACTGCGCCTGATCGCCGCCGAAGCCGGCGCCGTCGAACTCACCCAGCTCCACCGGTTCAGCAACAAGGCCGAAGCGAACGCCACGCTCAAGATCCGCGTCGGCAACAACGCCGGACTCGACTTCTACCTCGCCAACAACCGGGTCGTCGCCGGCTCCCGCACCGCCATGATCGAAGCCGCCTACGACGGTTGGAAGACCGACATGCTCGCAGGCCGCACCACCCTGATCAGCGCCGCCGCCGGCGCCGACGTCACCGCCCTGTCCGCCCGCGCCCGCGACGAGCGCGTGGCCGCCAGCCAGGTCGAAGCCGACGGAGTCCTGCTGCGCGACGGCAACCGCGCCGGCCGGGGCGACTGGATCGTCACCCGCGACAACAACCGCAAGATCACCACCAACCGAGGGCGCGACTTCGTCAAGAACGGCGACGCCTGGCAGGTCCTCAAGCGCCACGAGGACGGCTCACTCAAGGTCCGCCACATGGGCCACCGCGGACGCCTCAGCCTGCCCGCCGAGTACGTCGCCGCCCACGTCCAGCTGCTCTACGCCTCCACCGTCATGCGCTCCCAGGGCTCCACTGTGGACACCGCCCACCCGCTGGTCACCGAGGACATGACCCGCGAGGACCTGTACGTCCAGCTGACCCGCGCCCGCCACAAGACCACCATCTACACCACCACCCACGACCTGCTGCCGTTCGACAACGACGACCAGCTCGACCAGACCAAGCACGACCCCGACACCTTCGCCGCCCGCGAGGTGCTGGAGCGCGTACTGAACCGCGAGGGCGCCCAGCTCTCCGCCACCGACACCATCCGCAACGCCCAGGAAGACGCCGTCTCCCTGGCCACGCTCGCGCCCCGCCACCAGCACGCCACCGAGACCCTCACCACCCCGTACTACCAGCAGCTCGTCCACCGACTCCTCGGCCCCGCCCTCGCCGAGCAGGTCACCACCGACGACGCCTTCACCGCCGTCGCCCGCGCCCTGCGAGGCGCCGAAGCCGACGGCTGGCAGCCCGAGCGCCTCATCGCCGCAGCCACCTGGCGCGGCGACCTCACCGGCGCCGACTCCCCGGCCCAGGCCCTCGCCTGGCGCCTGAACACCATCACCGAAGACCGCCCCGCCCCGGCACACCTCAACGCCCCCACTACCGCCGACACCACCCGCTACGCCGCGCTTGTCGCGGCGCTCACCAACCTGCCCGCCCACCGGTTCGACCCCGAGAGCGCGACCGCCGAACCGGCCGCCCTGCGCATCGCGCCCGCAGCCGCCCAGGCCCCCGACGCGCACCCGCATGTCCCCGCGGACACCCTCAACCGCTACGCCACCGCCGCCGCCACTGCGCTCAGCACCACCACCGACAAGGTCACCGCCCACCCGCAGTGGCCCCACCTCGCCGGCGCCCTAGCCGCCGCCGAACGCACCGGCCACGACACCACCGCCCTGCTCACCACCGCCGCCACCCAGGCCACCAATGCCAGCGACCCGGTCACCGCCCTGACCCGCGCCGCCCGCACCACCCTGGCCACCGACGGCACCCCAGAAGCCCACCAGAACACCCCCGAAGCCCTTCGCCACCAGGCCCTCGCCGCCGACATCCTCGGCGACGAACACGCCACCCGCGCCCGCAACGAGAACACCTGGCCCGCCCTCACCGCCGCCCTGCGCCGCGCCGAGACCGCCGGCCACGAACCCGCCGCTCTGCTGCGCCAGGTGGCTGAGAGCCGCCCGCTCACCGGCGCCGACAGTCTCAGCCAGGTCCTCGCCTGGCGCATCGGCCGCCACCTCGCCAACAACGCCCCGGCGACCACCGCCCAGCAGAGCGACCGCACCGAGACCGAGCTGTGGCGCACCCTCGCCTGGACGCTGAAGACCATCGAGAACACCGGCACCACCGCGGAGACCGCCCTCTCCGAGGTGACCGGCCGCACTGCGCTGCCCGAACTGCTCCAGCGCGCCCAGCAGCAGGCGCTCGCCCACACCCGCGCCGCCTCCGGGAGGGCCGACCTCCCGGCCTGGATCAGCGCTGTGCCGCGCTCCACCGCGGCCAACCCGGTCCACCACGAGTACCTCACCGACAGCGCCGCGCTGATCGCCAACCGCTTCACGGTGCTCGCCGAACGCGCGGTGGAGAACCGCCCGGAGTGGAGCCAGACCCTCGGCGAAGCCCCGCAGGACCCCACCCAGCGTGCCCACTGGCAGCAGCAGCTCGCGGTCGTCGCCGCCTACCGCGACCAGTACAAGGTCACCGACGACAACGCCGCCCAGCCCGCCGGCCCATACATCGAGGAAGGGCGCACCGGTCACCACGCCTACTGGCAGGCCACCGCAGCCGCCATCGCCGCCCGCCGCATCGTCGCCGCGCCGACCGCCCCGGTGGCCACCACCGCGGACTCCGACCAGCAGGCCCGCCGCCAGCTCGCCGCCGACGTCTACCGCGCCCTGCCCGAGGCAGACCAGGCCGAGATCCTGCACACCGTCGCCACCCGGACCGGCGCCACCTGGCTCGCCAGCCTCCCGCGCCTGGACGACGCCGCGCTTGCCCAGCAGCACGTTGCCGAGCAGGTCGGCACGGTGCTCGCCGAGCGCCGCCTGCTCACCAGCGAGGCCACCCAGCCCCAGCAGCCGCAGGCCGAGGAAGGGCACCAGCCGAGCCTCGCCGAGCGCCGCCGAGCCGGTCGCCAGGCCGAGCGCCAGGCCCACCGCGAACAGCTCCAGCAGCGCGGCGGACAACCCGCCCGCGCCACCCGGTCTGCGCCGACGCGCCGGGTCGAACCCGCCGAGCAGCGCCAGAACCACGCTCCGTCCCAGCGCCCTGCTGCTCCGCAGGCGCAAGTTCAGCAGCCGCAGCAGGTCCGCCAGGACCAGCGGGGCCCGCGCATCCGCTGAGCTGCTGGGGGCTTATGGCTGGCAGTTGCGTCACATCCGCTTCAGCGCCCTTTCGCATTCCCGGCACCGCCGGTCCTCCAGCTCCGCCGGGTACCACGGCTGCCCGTAGCCGGCCCGGTAGTGCGAGTGCACCAAGGGATCGGTGGAAATCCCGCAGAGCGTTGCAGGCAACGGGTCCTCCGGCACGTCAGGATCGCTCGCAGCGGCGTGGACCGACCGGACGAAGGCGGGGTCCGGTTCATCAGGGAGGAATCCCTCAAGGACTTCCAGCAGCACCAGCACACCCATACCTCGACGGTGCGCTCAGTGCCTGGACTGCGCACGCTGAGACGGTCAGGGTGCTCAGGAGGATGATTTGTCCACCTGCCACGCAATCACCCACGGGTACAGACGTCGGGCAACCTTTTCGGCAGCGCCCGTCAGAGTGGTGCTCGATCCGGCAGGACGTTCTCGGCTGTTCACACCGCGACGGCGTGTGAGGACTCGATACTCGTTTTCGCCGTGCTGCTCGATCCACCCGTCGCCACGCCGACTCTTCCCTCGCCGGTGGAGGTACACCGCCCACTCCCGCTCCACCCGAGACGGCACTCCGGCGGCGATGGTGATCACGTTCCCGTGCTCGACTCTCGTCATGACCGGGATGATCGCAGACCCGTGTGTACCTGTCGGCGGAGGGAGTCAGGTCAGTCCAGCGCCGCCGAGCCAGCCACCACCGGTTCGGCCTCTGCTCGTCGCAGGTCGACCGAGATCATCGAGGCCCGCGGCTTCGGCGGACGGCTCGCTGTGGTCTGGGACGCGGTGCTGAGCAAACAGAGAAGGTCCCGACCCGTTGGGGTCGGGACCTTCTGCTGAGCCCCCGATCGGATTCGAACCGATGACCCCCTGTTTACAAGACAGGTGCTCTGGCCAACTGAGCTACAAGGGCGGGCCGTGATGGCACACACCGTACTGTATCGCGTCGGCCCCGCCGAGATCCGTGTATTCAGTCCGCCGGTGAGCTCCAGCCTTCGCCCCCGCAGGTCGGTACCGGTCACCAACCTGGCAACCGCACTCCCGCCTCGCTGCGATGGGTCAGCGAACGTCGGTTCGGCGGCCCAACCTATCGCCTCAGCGACCCCGGAGCCGGTCACATCGGCTCACGGTCGTGCCAGCGTGCGAGGCCCGCCAGTCATGGCATCGCCCCTGATCTGCTCATACAGGCTGCTTCGCCTCGGGTCGGCAGGGGCCTGGAATCATCGGCTGCACACACAGGGAAACCAGGGGGGTGCGATGGGAATCACGTTCAGGCTCAGGCAAGAAGAGGCATCGATTCATCGCAAGATCGTGGCGCAGAGCCAGCAACTCCAGGAGCTCACCGATGCCGAGAGGGTCGCTGTCACGGGGGCATTGCTGAACGCCGGCTCACGCACCGCAGTGCATCAGAGAAGCTTCGTCTACGGCGGGGAGATGTCCATCGCCGCCCTTCTCTTCGCGGTGGCTGCGACTCCGGTGATGATCTCGTCGCCGCAGCCGGGCTCCACCGTTGATGTGCTGAGTTGGTCGGCCTTCAGCATGGGCGCGACTGCGTGCGCTCTTCTTGTCTCGCGCAGCTTCGGCAAGCTCGCAACCCTGAAGATCATTCGCTGGCCCCAGCTGTTTGCCCACTTCCTCGGTCGAGGCTATGCGTTGCTGATCCCCGTCGCAGTCGTCGGGATGATGCTCGTCGCACACCACGCACCCGGAGTGACGAGGCAGACCGGTAGCAGCGATCTGGCCAGGTTCTGCGTGATCGACATCGCCATCGGCCTGGCCGCGCTGACGACCGCCGTTGAGTGGCTGCGCTACCGGGGACTCCGCCGCGCTCAGCCTCAGCAGCCACTGGATACGTTGATGTTGGAGCTCCATTCCGTCGCTGCCCGTCTGGGGCAAGCACGACGGACCGGAGAATGGACGAATGCAAGTTCCCGCTCCATCCTCAGCAGCCTTGAAGCTCTGGCCTGGACGGCCGAGTACTACCCGCCTCTCGCGGTTCGGCTGCCCCTGGCGGATGCGGGCACGCGGGCGGTGGCCCGGCAGGAAGGAGCCAAATTGGCTGCTGTGATCCGGATGCACAAAGGGCCTGTGCTGACCGCGTCGGGTGCCGCTCAATTGGACACCACGGAGGCGTCACTGTGCCGTGCGCTGGTCGCTTGGTCGGGCGGTGACTGGGCTGCTCTCACCGAGCACGCCCCGGAGGTGGCTGTTCCGCGCCGATGGTTCCGCCTCTGGCAACGACTTTGGCCGGCCACTGTCCTGGCCGTCTTCGCCTTCACGTTGCCTCTGATCGATGCGCTCAATGTGAACCAGGTCGGCTCAAGCATCAGGATTAGTCTGCTGGTGGCAGCGGCGTTGTCCGTGGTCACCGGCGGCGTGCCGATCGCGGACAAAGTGCAGAGTGCGGTCGACAAATCGCTCGCGTGGCGGGCCTCCGGGGGAAAGTGACTGTAGAGCCGTGCAGTAGTTCGGGCGACAGCGGACGACCGGCTGCTGAGCGCTGGCAGTCCCGTCGGGAGCCAGGTGATGGGTCCGCGGCAGTTACTGTCCGTGGTTACGGGTGTGGTCCCGGACAGCAGGAACCCCTGGGCGGCGGCCGGTGGGGCGTCCGTCCGTCGTGCTCCGTGAGTTGGTGGGGTCGGGGTAATGTTCGATCGCGGCGCAAGCTGATGGTTGCAGGTGCCAAGAATCCGCTGCGCGGGCTATGAGGCAGCACGAAGCACGGAATCGGCACACATGAGGACGAGAAACGATGGGGGACAGCGAGAGTCGCCGAGAGTGACTTTCGCAGGTCAGACGCCCTGTCAGCTACGTTCTCGCAGGTCAGGGGCTTGCCCGGAGAAAACTTGTAAAGCGGGGGTCGTCGGTTCGAACCCGACAGGGGGCTCTCGGCACCACCCCGGATGACCTGCAACTTCGGCCTTCCGGACTGCTCTTCGACGGCCCCGGACACCTCGTCCGGGGCCGTCTGCGTGAGCGATGCGTGAGCGGACGGCTCAGCAGCCGCCGGAACGGCCCCGGACCCGGCATCCCCAGGCAGCACGGCGGCGGACCCCGCGGCGGGCTTGGTGGCCCGCGGGACGAGGCGCGCGGCGGCCTCGGCGATGGCACGGTCGACCTGGGGGAGCAGCGACGTGTAGGTGTCCGAGGTGATCGCGATCGACGAGTGGCCGAGCATCTCCTTGATCGCGTGCAGGTCCGCGCCGGCGGCGTGAGCGAGACTCGCCGCGCCGTGCCGAAGGTCGTGCAGCCGGATCGGCGGCAGCCCGACCTCCGCGCAGAGCTCCTTGAAGCGGTCTGAGACGTTCACCGGGTGGAGCCAGCTGCCGTCCTCGCGGGTGAAGACGCGCCCGGTCTCGACCCAGGCGGTATCCCACTTCGCGCGGTCGGCCTCCTGGCGCTCCCGGTGGTCGCGCAGGACCGCGACGGTATCGGTGTCGAGCGCGATCGTGCGCGCGCCGGCGTCGGTCTTGGGGTCGTCCTCGTAGACCTCCCAGCCGTCGACGACGAGCTGCTTGGCCACCGTGAGGAGCCCGCCCGACAGGTCGGTGTCCATCCACCGCTGCCCGCACGCCTCGCCCCGGCGCAGGCCGCGGAACGTGATCAGGTGGAACAGCGCGTACAACCGGTCCTGCATGGCGTGGTCCAGGAAGGCGCCGGTCTGCTCGGGCGTCCACACCATGACGGGGGAGGGCCGCTCACCGGTGCGGCGCCAGTGCTCGATCCGCTCGTCCGTCCACACCAGCGCCTTCGGGCGCTTGCGCGCCTCCAACTCGACATGGGACGCCGGGTTGAAGGTGATGATCTGACGCTTGATCGCCGCGTTCAGCCCGGCACGCAGCGTCGACCGGATCCGCTGGCAGGCAGCGGCACTGACGGTGCGTCGGAACGGTGGCATGGCGGCGATCTGGGCCTTGAGCGCCTTGCGCCGGGCCCGGTGCTCGCGCCCCTTCCACGGGATCAGCGCGAGCTCGTCGACCGCGGCCTGTCGCTCGGCGTTCGCCTCCACGATCTCGACGTTGGCCTCGGCGATCGAGGCGAACATCTCGTCCAGGTGGGACACCCGCAACCGGTCGAGCCGGTGGTGGCCGACGTACGGCTTGATGTGCAGCCGGATGCTGCTCTCGTCCCGGCTGATCGCGGTCTGCCGCCCGCGCTTGCCCGCGAGCCACTGGTCCAGCCATTCGCCGACGGTGAGGCGGTTGGCCAGGTCCTGGCCCGAGGCAAGGCGACGTCGGGTCTCCTCGATCTCGGGAATGGCCGCCTTCTCGTCGGCCACCTGCTCCAGCAGGGCCGCGATCAGGGCGATGCCCTCGGGGTCGTCCTCACCGGCCAGGGCGAGGAGGCCGCGCACCTGGTCGAGGTCGTCCTGAGCGGCTTTGAGGGTCGTGTAGCCGGCGCGGTTGAAGGCCCGACGCGTTCCGTCGGGCCGGTTGGGCAGCTCCTGGCGTATCGAGTACGAGCCGTGCTTCCGGCTGGAGAGCTTGGGGCAGTTCTTGCCGAACGGCTTGCCGGTCTCGGCGTCGCGGCAGTAGCAGCGGCGGTAGGTGGAACCCTTCATGCAGCCTCCGTATCAATGAGGTTGATCGTGGTGGGTGAGTGAGTGGATTACGGCAGTCCGATGGGCACTCGAAGGCCGTCCTCTTCGAGGTAGGCCTTGAGCCTGGCGACCGTGGCGTCGGCGTTCGCGACATTCGCCTGGGCCGTCGAGAGGGTCGCCTGGAGCTCCCGGCGTTTCTCAAGACGCGTTTCTCGACGCAGGTCCTCCTTGGCCTGCCGGACCGTCCAAAGGTTTCGTTCCCGCGTCTCCCGCGCCTTGGCAATTTCGCGGTAGAACGGGAGTTGGTAGGAGATATCGAAGTCAGAGGTGGAATTCGGCACGTCCGATACCCAGTCGGCGGCTGCCAGGGAGTCGCGCGGCTCGCCTGGAAGGGGGTGGACGGTCTCGCGGTAGGCGACCGGGAAGAGGATCGACACCGGCGAGCATGCCAACGCCTTGGCCAGGACCAGCAGCTCGACGACCTGCAAGGACTCGCGTCGGCCACTCTCCAGGTTGGCGAGCACATTACGCGGGATCGGGTAGCCGATCTCCGCGCATGCTTCCGCTAGGTCGTGCTGGCTGAGTTCGAGCTCGACACGGAGGCGCTTGATCTCCGCGGCCGCGACCCCGATGACCGCCCGAGGCCAATCGTCGCCCCACTTCTCCCCGTAGAGCTCGCTGTCCTGGTCGAGGAGCGCATCCTCCTTCTCCTCCTCCGCCCTGTTCCTGGCCCTGGGGGGCCTGCCAAAACTGTCTCCACCAGCATCCGGGCGTTGCTGTGTCATGACGACACAATAGCTGCGGCCAGAGTGGTCAGCAGTTCGGGTACAGCTGTTGTTCCCGTACCGATGACCGGGGGATTACTTGGAGACAGAGCGCGCCGCTGGGATGACCCGTGTCGAGCTGTTGGCCCTGCCTGCCGCCGTGAGCCTGGAGACGGCGAACCGGGCGATCGGCCTTGGCCGCAGCAAGGGCTACGACCTCGCGCGACGTGACGCGTACCCGTGCCGGGTGCTGCGGCTGGGGAAGACGTACCGCGTGATCACCGCCGACCTGCTGCGGCTGCTCGGTGTGGAGCACCCGCAGGACGCCCAGCGGGCGGCATGAGGACCCCGCTGCGCCGGGCCTCGAAGGCCGCCAATTAGGTCGCGGGCCGAGAGCGAACTACCTTGGCGCACCCGCCGCGGAGCAGAAAGGCTCCCGAATCCGGGCGGACGGCGAAGGGAGCTTCCTGACCGGCCGGAACACCACTGTCCGCACGTGCGGGAGTGCTGTCTGACGTGTGATCACAGTCTCTGTGGAAGGAGGTGATTGGGCATGGTGTGTGTAGTAGTGTCGCTGGTCCACCAACCGAATAAGGCGACCCCGGCAGCGCGCCAACGCTCCGGGGTCCGGCACCAGGAGATGGACCTCCGGATGCACGTTCATCGTAGCCGCCATGTGCGCGGCTTCACCGCCCTGCCCAATTACCTCCTGCAGGACCGCAGGCTGTCGTACACGGCCCGTGGCCTGCTGGCCGACCTGCTCTCGCGCCCGGACGGCTGGCGGGAGGACGGCCGGCAGATGGCCGACTCCAGCCCGCAGGGCCGAACCGCGGTCGCGAAGGCACTGCGCGAGCTCGCGCGCGCCGGGTACTACCGGGTCGAGAAGGTCCGACAGGCCGACGGGACCGTGGTCAGCGAGTCCCACGTCTACGACGCTCCGCAGGCGGCTCCGGCTGCCAGGTTTGCGGTCTCCGGCCGTCGGACGCTCGGTGGTCCTGACGTCCTTCCAAAGGACCTGGTGAAAGAACCCTCCCACCCCCACCCCCACCCCGCTGGCGACGGCGCGGAGGAGTTCCCCCGGCCCGAAGACCGGGCGGGCGGGTGGGAGAGCTCCGACACCACCACGGCAGAGCCGTCCGCGACGGAGGGCGGCGAGCCCAAGCCCGCAGTGCGCTCCCGAGTCGGCGATGCCGCGCCGGAGGTGCGGGAGGCGGCAGCCGCGCTGTTCCGGGTGATCCGGTCCGAGCCGCGCCTGGTCCTGGGCGCGTCCGAGGCCCTCGCCCTGGCACCGCTCGTGGCCAAGTGGCTGGCCCAGGGCGCCAGCGAGGGCGACCTCGCCGCCGCCTTGCTGCCCGGGCTGCCACCCCAGGTCCACGCGCCGCAGGCACTGCTGCGGGACCGGTTGCGACGAAAGCTCCCGACCGGCCACATGGGGCAGCCTGCCGCCACCACAGCCGCCCAGCGGCACGAGTGCGCCCGGTGCGCCGACCCGGTCCCGCGACCGGGGATCTGCCGCACATGCGCGGGTCTGGCCCCACGTCAACCCGCTGTGGGTACCGGTGCCGCAGCGACCGCGCGCGGCGCGGCACTGGTCCGCGCTGCCCTGAGCGGCAGACCGCAGCCCGCCACGGCCTGACCGCCGCCGCACCCGCCGGTCCTGCCATCGCGGCCTGACTCGGCCTGCCCGCTTCCTACCACCCTCCTTCCCTCGACGCCGCTGCCGCGCCTGCCGCCAGCGCGAGCTTCGACGTCCCCAGACGCCCTCCAGGAGCACCTGCATGACCACAACCACCCCGCCCGCGCGCCAGATCGCTGGCCCGCCGCATCACGCCGGCTGGTGGGACCGCGTCGCCATCGCCTTGCTCGGCGTCGTCGGCTGCGCACTGTCGTACGACGCGCTGCGCCAGATGGCCTTCGCCATCCACGTCCGCCCCGCGCTGACATGGCTCTTCCCCATCGTCATAGACGGCTTCATCGCCTACGGCGTCCGTGCCCTCCTCGTGCTGCGAGGCGCCCCGTTCCGGGCCCGCCTGTACGTGTGGACGCTCTTCGCCACCGCCACCGCGGCCAGCATCTGGGCCAACGCCCTGCACGCGATCCGTCTCAACCAGCTCGCCATATCCGGCAAGGGAGAGCTGCACCTCGGGGACAGCGTCGTCGGCGTGCTGTCGACCATCGCGCCGCTCGCGCTGGCCGGCGCGACCCACCTGTTCATCCTGATCAGCCGCCACGGCCAACACGCCCCGGCCGCCAGGACGCAGGGCGGACCGCTCGCCGCGGGGACGGGGACCGGACCGTCCGGGCTTTCGGCCGACGCGGCCGGACCGGGGGCGGAGACGTCCATGATTCCGGCCGTCCCCGTCCCCGTCCCCGTCCCCGCCGACACCGAGCCGGACACGGGGACCGTCGGCGCGGTCCCGGACGGTGCGGCGGGGACCGGTTCGGCCGGAACTCCCGCTTCGGTCGCCGCCCTGGTCCCCGGGACCACGGCCCTGGCTTCCGGGGACGACGCCGAGTCCACCATGGTCCGGCCGGTCCCCGCAGGTCAGACCGCCGGGGGTGATTCCGGCGGCGCGGTCCGCACTGCCCGTCTGGGTCGGCCTGCCGGCGCGTCGATCCCCGAGCTGGCGCAGGTCCTTGGCGCCGCCCCGATGGAGGGCGGCCGGATCACCCGTGCGAAGGCGCGCAGCGTGATCGAGGCCGCGGGACTGTCCGCCGGAAACGAGCGGATCAAGGAAGCGGTCCAGCTCCTGGACCACGGCCCTGCCGCGCTGTCGCACCCCGACGCGGACTGATCCGCACTGCTGTACGGGGCTGTCCGGGCACTTCCGGCCGGACAGCCCCGCCCCTCTCTTCCGCTTCATCCCGTGATCCGGCTGGCCGGGACCGTCCCCGGTCCATCGCCACGCCGTTCCTGCCGTCTACCGACTTGGAGTCCCGCCTTTGACGCCTCGCTTCTGGCCCCGCCCCGCCCACACACCCGTCTCGCCCGCCGAGCAGTCGCCGCACGCCGCTCAGGTCCCTGCTCCCGTCGACGTGGCCGGGCCGGGATCTGTCCTTGCAGATGCTTCAACCAGCCTGCCGGTAGTTGGGCTTGATGAGGCTCGCCACGTTCGGGGAGCCAGCAATAGCGTGCGTCCGACTTACGTCGGCCTGCACGCGCTGGTCCCCGCCGAGGGCGGCGGGGACGACCCGGCGAGGGCACCGGGTCTGGGGGTGGTCGCGGCCGAGGGCAGCCGCGACCAGCACGGGGCCACCGCTGCCGCGCGCGGCATCAGCGCGCCGTCCGCTCCTGTCGAGCCCGCTACCGCCAGCAGCGCCTCTCCGACTCCGGCGACGTCTCGTCCGGTGCGGGCATCCCGGGCCGCGCAGCGCCGTCGGGGCCCGAAGCGCCGCCCGAAGGACTTCGAGACGCCCCTGGGCGCGCGGGTGACGTTCCGTGTGGCTCCGGAGGTCAAGGCGCGCTGGCAGGCCCAGGCGGACCAGGCCGGTGATTCGCTGTCGGTGCTGCTGGTGCGGTGGCTGCTCGCCGCCGAGACCGGGACCGCCCCGAGCAGCTCGGTGGCGGACGCGCTGGACGCCCTGGTGGACGAGCTCGCCGCAGTCCGGCCGGAGCTGGGGGCCTGGGGCAACAACCTCAACCAGATCGCCCACCGCAACAACATCGACGGCACCCTCCCGACCGACCCCGCCGCCACACGCTTCCTCGCCGACGGCCGACTCCTGCTGGAGCAGCTCCGGGCCACGGTGCGGGAAGTGGACCAGACGGTCACCGCGGTGGCGAAGGCGCGGAGGCGCGCGTGATCGCGTCCATCACCCGGGGCGACCGCACCCGCGGCGTCCTCGCCTACGTCTACGGGCCGGGCGACGAGGATGAGCACACCGACCAGCACACCGTCGCCTCGTTCGAGCCGTTCCTCCCGGACCCGGGCCGTGACCCGGACTTCGACGCCGCGGTCGCGCAGCTGACGGACATCCTGGACCTGCGCGTGGTCCAGGCCGGGGAGCGCGCGCCGAAGGAGCACGTGTGGCACTGCTCCCTGCGCGCCGCCCCCGAGGACCGGCACCTGTCGGACGCGGAGTGGGAGCAGGTTGCCCGCCGGGTCATGGCGGCGGCCGGCATCGCCCCAGAGGGGGATCCGGACGGCTGCCGGTGGGTCGTGGTCCGCCACGCGGAGGACCACGTCCACATCGTGGCCACCACGGTGCGCGCGAACCTCACTCACGCCCGCCTGCACAACGACTACAAGCGGGTCATGGACGAGCTCGCGGTCATCGAGCGGGACTTCGGCCTGCGGGAGGTCGACCACCGACCGGGTCGCGGCACGATGGCCAAGGCCCCGACCCGTGCGGAGGTCCACAAGGCCAAGCGGCAGGGCCGGGAGCGCACCCCGCGCGAGACGCTGCGCATCGCGCTGCGCACCGCTTTGGCAGGGGCGGCGAACGAGGACGAGTTCCTCGCCCGGGTCCAGGCCGAGGGCGTGCGAGTCAAGGTCCGACGGCTGCCGTCCGGGGACGCGCAGGGCTTCTCCTTCCATCTGCCCGGCGACCACAACCGCAAGGGCGAGCCGGTCTGGTTCCCGGGCAGCGAGCTCGGCCCGGACCTGACCCTGCCCAAGATCCGCGCCCGGCTCACCGCTGGCAGCGACGAACCCACCGTCAGGGGCAACGACAGCGCCGGTCCCGCGCTCGTCGAGGCCGCCAGCTCGGTCAGCGCCGTGCTGCACGCGGCCACTGCCACCAGCGGTGACGGCGAAGCAGGCGGGGACGTTGGCCCACAGGGGCCGGTGGATCCGGCTGCGGTGGTGGCGTGGTCGGCGGGGTTCGGGGAGGTCCTCGACGCCGTCGCCCAGACCCACATGGGTCCGGGCCGGGCGGAGCTGCGCGCCGCGGCCAGGGCGTGGGGTCGGGCCGCGTTCGCGCACGAGCGTGCCGCTGACCGGGAGTTGCGGGCGCTGCGTTCGGCGGCGCGGCAGACCCTGGCCGGCGGAGCGAGCCTCGGGCGGGGCAAGGACGTGGATCCGGTGCTGATGCTCCTGGACCTGATGCTGCTGCTCGGCGTAGCCCTGTACAGGTGGCACGAGGCCGAAGGGCACCGCCAGCACGCCCGCGCCGCCCGGCAGGCCGCCGACCACTTGGAGGCCGCCGCCCGCCAGACCGCCACCGTCCCGCTGCGGACGCTCACGGCGGAGAGCCGGTCCGTGCCCACGCCGGTGCGGCAGACGCTCGCCACCACCGTCCGGCACACCCTGCCGCCGGAACTGGCCGAACGGGTGGTGACGGGGAAGAACTGGCCCGCCCTCGCGGGTGCCCTGCTGCAAGCGGGGCAGCGTGGCCTGGACGTGACCGGACTGCTCACCGCCTTCGCCGGGGAGCGGGAGCTCGACAGCGCCCAGGACCCGGCCGTCGTCCTGCTCTGGCGGGTACGCCACATCGCCGACCTGCCACCCGTCACCCCGGCCAGCAGCCGGGCGAAGGCCCGCAAGCCGCTCCTGGCCGAGCAGCCCCGGCCCGGCCAGCCCATCGTGCCAGGCCAGCCGCCGCGCCCCAGGGGCCGGTAGCTCCGCGGCCCCGCTACCACAAGATCGGCTCCACCGGTGGAGCTGAACGGCCGAGAAGCTCTCTCACAGCAGGGGCGGTGCCTCCGGCCACACCACCGGCCGGGGGCACCGTCCCTCCCCAGCCGTCGCCTCTACCTAGGCGGAGGCCTCGTCATCTGTTGTCGCCAGCAAGGAGCCAGACCGATCACCACCATCACCCACACCACCAAGACCGCCACCGCCCCGGTGCTCAAGCGCGCCGTGTTCTCCACGCCCAGGACGGCTGAGTTCCTGGAACTCGGCGCGCTGCAGTCGCAGACCGGTCAGCCGGTCAGTCGCTTCGGCGACGTCGTCATCAAGGAGCTGCTCGACAACGCCTTGGACGCGGCCGAGACGGCCGGCCAGCGCCCGCAGGTCGGGCTCGGCGTCACGCTGGCGGACGCGGACGGGGTGGTGTACGTCTCGGTGACCGACAACGGGCCGGGTCTGCCTGGTGAGGTGATCGAGCGGATCCTGGACTTCAACAACACCGTCTCGGACAAGGCGAGCCTGCGCTCGCCGACCCGCGGCATGCAGGGCAACGCCTTCAAGACCCTCCTCGGCATCCCCTACGCCCTGCGTGTCACCGCGCCCGTCGTGATCGAGGCCCTCGGGGTGAGGCACGAGATTGCGGTGCGGGTCGACCCCATCGA
Organism: Streptacidiphilus sp. MAP5-3; assembly: GCF_041262505.1. Classification (NCBI taxonomy): domain Bacteria; kingdom Bacillati; phylum Actinomycetota; class Actinomycetes; order Kitasatosporales; family Streptomycetaceae; genus Streptacidiphilus; species Streptacidiphilus sp. MAP5-3. The sequence continues at coordinate 55,976 of NZ_JBGCCL010000008.1, read as the reverse complement.
CGGTGTCGCCATCGACCACACCCAGACCCCGAGCCCGCGCACGGTGGGCACGCGGGTGTCGGTGCCGATGCCGGCCCACAGGGTCACTCGTGCGACCGCGGCCGCCTGGCTGCAAAAGTTCGCCCTCTTCAATCCCCACGCCTATCTCTTTGAGCACGGTCACGAAAGCGGCCCGGAGGGGGTCGATTTTTACGAGCCGACCGCCGGCGAGCGGTGGCGCAAGCCGATGCCCACCGACGCGACCAGCGCGCACCACTACGACCAGGCCGCCCTGACGAAGCTGGTCTACGGCCACATCCGCGAGCACCAGCACGGCGGGAAGGACCTGCCGCTCGGCGCGTTCGTCACCACCTTCGCGGGCCTGACCGCGTCCGCCCGCGCGAAGAAGGTCGCCGCCGCTGTGCCCGGCATCACCCACCTGTCCGGTTTCAAGGATCAGCCCGAGCGTATCGGGACGCTGCTGGCGGCGATGAAGGAGAACAGCAAGCCGTCCAAGGCCGCCGACCTCGGCCAGATCAGCCGCGACCACTACCTCCACGTCATCGACCAGGCCTTCGGCCTCGACCAGGGCTGGTTCGCCCGCAAGCAGCTGACCGACGACGCCGGCATCCCCTGGGTCATCGAGGTCACCTGCGCGCGCACCCTGCGGCCCGGCACCGTCTCCTTCGGCGTCAACTACTCCGCCACCTTCGGCGACCCCCTCAACCACACCCGCCTGACCGGCGACCACGCCGACAGCTTCGGCGCGCACGCCTTCCTAGGCGCCCACGATGCGGCCCCCTACGCCACGAACCAGCAGCTGCGCGCTGCCGTGGTCCATTTGATCTGCCCCGCGCCGCAGTTCACCGACAAGGGCAAGACCGCCCTCGCCGTGCCCCGCGAGGTAGCCGAGGCTTGCGCCCAGGCGTTCGCCAGCGCCGCAAAGGCCCTGCACAAGGCTCAGGAGTCCCACGAGCGAGCCCGCACCGCGCAGGAGAAGGCCCAGATCCGGGAGGCCCAGCGCGCCGTCAAGGAAGGCAAGGCCGTCTGGCTGACCAAGAAGGAGGCCGTGTTCCGGGTGCTGCCCGAAGCGATCCGACAGGTCCGCGGCGGCGCCAGCCTGTCGTTCTCCTCCCACACCCTCTACTACAAGATCCGGCCGCTCGCCCTGAAGCTCATAAAGCCCGGCTCCACCCTGGACGCCTCCTACGTCGAGCAGACCCTGATCCCCGCCTGGGAGCGCGAGCACGGGCCGATCGCCGGCCTGTACCGCGAGCCGCGCGGCACCCTGCACCACCCCCACGACACCGACGGGGAACGAGACCTGCGGCTGGGCACGCTCGCGGTCGCTCAGTACGTCCCCCCGCGCTGGAACTACAACAAGATCCTGGTGATCGAGAAGACCGGCCTGTGGCCGCCGATCCGCCAGGCGCGGATCGCCGAGCGGTACGACATGGCCGTCGTCCTCACCGAGGGCTACGGCACCGCAGCCTGCCGCGACCTCCTCGCGAAGCTCCCGGCCGGACAGGTACAGATCTTCGTGCTCCACGACGCCGACCCCGACGGCTACAACATCGCCCGCACCCTGGGAGAGGAGACCGTCCGCATGCCCGACCACCACGTCGAGATCATCGACCTCGGCCTCCACGTCGAACACGCCCAAGCCCTCCGCCTGGAGACCGAGCCCTTCATCCGCCACAGCGCCCTCCCCGCCGGCCTCGAAGGGCAGCTGAGCCCTACCGCGCTGACCTGGTTCACCGGCGAGCCCATCAGCACCAACCACCGCGGCCAGGCGAAGAGGTGGCAGGGCAAGCGCGTCGAGCTCAACGCCTTCAGCTCCCCGGAACTGATCACCTACATCAAGGAGCAACTCGCCCACCACGGCGCGACCGGAAAAGTCATCCCGCCCGACCACATCCTGAGGGACACGGCCGCCGCATCGATCAGGGCCCACGCCCGGCGGATCGTCGACGAGGCGATCACCGAGGTGATCCGCCCCGACGACATCACCCAGTCCCTCTACGCCAGCCTCGACATCGCCCAGCTCACCACGCTCACCGGGGACGACATCGTGGCGCACCTCGACGCTCACCCCCACCACCCCTGGGACGCGAGCGTGTCCAACATCGTCCTCGACCGCGTCGGCCCACACCGCGCCGAGCTCAAGAACCTCGCCCGTCAACTCCTCGCCGAACAAGGAGCCCCCGGCGACCGGTAGTTCGCGGCTTGTGCGGCGGGTGGTGGTGTCGATTCGGTGTCCGTTCCCGGCTTCGGGAACTGTTGGAGACCAGCGGTGCTTGTGTCCGTTGCCCCGACCGCCGACCACGGAGGAACACGGTGACCAACCCCGCCACGGCACACGACTCGGACCCGACCTTCCACCCGGCACTGCCACCTGCCCCGGACTTCCACATCCCCGACCTGCCGTTCGCGCTCAACGAGATCGACCCCGACCGGCCGGTCATCCGCACCGTCCCCCACGCCGAGCTGCTCAAGTCGGACGGCGACCTGGTCATGTGCGCCGCCTGCGCCGCCCAACGCGACTGGCTGCTGCTGAACGTCGGCGACCAGGTCTTCATCCGCTGCCGCTGCGCCCACGAATGGCCCGAATCCCGGCTGACCCGCGCGGACTTCGACGAACTCTTCTCGCACGTCGAACGCGTCTACCCCGACTTCGAGACGGCCATGAGGGGCATGGCCTTTGACGGACTGCTCCGCGGGGTCTACATCAACTAATGAGCCATATGGCTCAGTTGCGACGTACGTCCTCGCGCGCGAAGCCGTGTGGCGAGCTCCTTCACCGGGTGCGGTTCGCCTCATGGGGGAGACTAGCGGTGCGCGAAGAAGCTTCCAGAGCCGATGAAACGAAGTTGCGTTGGCAGCGAGTGACAGTCACCCGAAGGTACTGGCGAGCCCTGTCCATTCGACTGGGCCCGCGGCTAATCCCCCGAGATCACCAGCAGTGGGAGGAACGCAGCCCATGCCTCGGCCAGGTTCTTCTCGGTCCGTATTGGCCTGCGAAGCGCCTGCCCGCCGTACTTCTTCCACACGTAGGGCGAGAATGACCCCTTGCCGAAGTCGCCGCCGTGCCAGTCGGCCAAGACCTCCGGCAGCAGCTCGCCCGCGCGAGCCAACGACCCGAACACCTCCAGTTCGTCCAGGTCGACGATGGACAGCCGCTGGGCCCCCTCCTGCTGCAGCAAGCCCAGGCGGTTCAGCTCATCCTGGATGTAGGTCCAGGTGACCGGGTTGAGCGGGAAGTGGTTGCCGGCGACCACGATTGGGAACACCTTCGTGGCCGGCGCGGACAGCGGCGACCCGGCCGGCTGTGGGTCCCGCAGCGTGAACCCGGCGACCGTGTCCAGTTGGCCAGCCTTCTTGATGACCGCCGCCTCCACGTCCTTCTTGAATGTGTGGACGTTGCCTTCCCGGGTCGGCACGCTCATCGGCTTCTTGACGATCTCGAACAGCACGGTGGCATCGGGGAACTCGACACCGGCGTCGGTGTTTGGAGGGATCACGCCCTTCTTCACCGTGAAGGCGGACTTGACGTCCTCTTCGGTGAAGTAGGGGCGTGGGCCGCCGATGATGACTGGCGCGATCTCCTGGACGAGTTCCTCGGCGAAGGGCTCGATCACGTGCTTCCCGTACTCGCCTGCCCACTGATCGCGCACCGTCTTGCTGACGGCGTCGAGGTGGTCGAACACCCGCCAGTACAGGCCGTCGGTGATCGCCTCCAGCAGGAACGGCTCGTCGAGGACGATGATCTCATCCCCGAATCGCAGCAGCGGACGGCGCTGCAGCGGCAACATCTGCCACGGCGCTGGGTTCGCCGCCAGCCCTGCCCGGAGCTCGGCGACGTCGGTCGCAAACAGGTCCAGGAACAGCTCCACCTTCTCCCGAGGCAGCTTGACCAAGGCGAACGCGTTGATCCGGACGGGACCGTCGACGCGGTCCGACACCGTTGCTACCCAGTAGGCGAAGCCCACCGCGAGCACCTCCGCCAGGGTCAACCCATCGGTGGCCTCGGCGAGCAGGTCCACCGCGCTCTTGCCCAACGGGGTGTTGGCCAGTTCGGCGCCGTGCCGAGTCCACATTGCCCAAGCCCGGGCGAACATCGCTCCGGCGTCATGCGGCTCGTTGAAGATGTGGTTACAGACCATTTCCATGGCGAGGACTCGGAGGTGCCGCCGAGCTGCGGCTCGTTGGCAGGGCGCGACTGGCTCAAGGTGTCCGCGGCCAAGTGAGCCAGCACGATCGCCGCAGACTCCGGGTCGATGCCTTGAAGGTAGTGCGCGACTCGGGGGTCCGGGTCCTGCTTGGGGATCTGAGTGGTCAGCGCCAGATGCATCGCACGCAACACCGGCTGGCGTGCGAGGAACCAACGCGTCGGTCCGCCCGTAAGACCGCCGAGCACCGTCTCGATGGTGAGGCGCAGGCCGGGCTGCAGCCGCTGCAGAAACCGCTGCTGAAGCACCGAGACATGTTCAGCCGAGCGTGCGGTGCGGTTCAGTCTCGCGAGGTGAAAGAGATACGACTCCGCCGGATACATGCGAAGCAGCGTCTCGATCCACACCCGCGGCTCGAAGTCGAAGCCCTTCGCTTGCGCTACGACGCCAAAGTACTCGCTGGCCGACAAGTACGCGCTGACCGCGGTCTTCAACCAATCGTCGCCGGCCCACACCAGCCCCAAGCGCGTCGCAGCCCAGGACAGATCGGGAAGCACCAGCCCCGACGGCAACGTCCTCGGCGGCGCCGCCGAAGTCGGCGAGACGGGGACGAAGAACAGCCCTGGGGGCATCTCATCGGTCACCAGAGGAGGTTACTCGCCACTCCGATTGTCATGGGACAGCCTTTGAGAGGCGGCTTCGGGGAACGGAATCGGGCTCGCCACGGGCGCGGTCGCTCCTCGTTCACTGGCCAGGGGTTTTGTGTCCCGAGCCAAGTTGCTTGTGCTCGTCCTCGGTGAGCAGCGCGAGCACTTTACGCCCGCTGTAGTGTTCTCGCCACCGCTGACGTACCTCGGGGTCAGCGAGGAGGGCGACGCCCTCCTCATCTGAAGATGTGATCGCGACTGCCTCCCAGTTGCCTTCCGGGCCGACGAACTCGGCCGCGATTTCGACAAAGCGCGGGCCGCGAAAGTGGTGGCTGACCCGGCAGTGCTCAGGGTCGACGGCATCGCCCGACATGTCCGAGGTGAGGTTGCCCTCCTGCCTACGGCTGTCAAAGTATCCGCTGGTGATGTCATTGATCTCGGCACGCAGGGCGCCCAAGACCTCCGTTCGGGCCTTCTTCGGGTAGATGATCTGACGGAAGGAGAAGTCCACATCCGAGCCGTCAGTGCGAATGATTCGAAAGCCCGACGACTTCCCCAGGTAGGGGGCATCGATGATGAAATGATCCACTCCGCAGCCGATCTTGTCAGCGGCAAAATCGTGCAGATCGAGCAGACCTCGAAGGAACGCGTCGTCCTCCGGTCGGTTGACCCTCTCGCCCACGCTATAGCGGTCCCGCAGGGCCTGGACGGCCTCAAGTGCTTCACCCTTGGTGCGGAAAACGCGGTCGCCGATCCGAAGCTCAGCCATGCATCTGATCTTCTCTCCGGGCTTCGCTAGCCGCTACTGCTGAGTGGGAGGAGCAGGAGGCACGGGATGGTCGAGGGATACGGCACAGGGGAGTAAGTGGTCTCCGCCGATCTAGGGCGCTACCTGGCGCGGGCTCGACCGAGATGGCCCGCGGCGGCGTGGTCTCAGTTGATCCACGCCGTGCCGTGCTCCAGATAATGGGCCCCGCCTTGGTCGCGATGGTCGATCGCGGCGAGCACTCGACGGCCCGCAGTCTCGCCGATGTCCTGAGCGCCGCCCGGCAGGGCCCACTGCCCCGTGTCGCGGCGCCGTTGCAGCAGAATCTCCCCGGATGCGTTGACGACCAGCAGATTGCTCGCCGGGATCAAGGTGTTCGCCTTCGGCGCGCTGGGGTCGTTCAGGTACTCGGTCCTACCCACGGATCACAACCCTTCTGGAGCGGATGGCTTCTGGGGCGCTCGGCGACACGAGACGACGGTCTGGCACGGCCCGGATGATGGAACCCCGACATACAGCTGCTGCTCAGAAGATCGTGAGGACGTCGTCCTCCGTCTCTGCGAATGAGAGCTGGTAGACGAGATCTTCGATACTCACGGGCTTGAGGCTGCCCGCGCAGGAGACGAGAAGATCGCGTGCTCCGCTGTGGGGTTCGTCGTGTCGGGCTGCGTTCCAGTGACCGGCGACGCCCGCCGGTATGGCGGCCACGTTCCGGCCGCACCGAGTGCACGTGGTCCGAGGCATCTTCATGCTCCCATCGTCTCAGCGGACACCGACAGCATGCGGCCAGTCCCACGTCATCGAGGTTCGCGTCATCCTCCGCGGACGCGAGCACCGCGGTTTCCGTGCTCCCGGTCACCGGGCGTTGGTGTCGTCCTTGCGGCAGGGGAGTCGCTCGGTGCTGGGTGTTGCCGGGACGTTGGCCCAGCCGTAGGTCGTGAACGCCGGACCGCCGGCGAGGTAGGCGTCAATGGCCTGCCTGCTCGTGGGGAACATCGGACCGGGGAGGTCGGCCGTGCTGGACCAGGCCACGGCCAGGTGCTTGCTGGGCTCGGTGTTGGTCAGCTGGCCCTGCCACTCGCTGGACGCGAACACGAACAGCATGAAACCGCCGAGACCGTCCCAGCCTGCCTCGACCTGGACCGTGTGGACGAGACGCAGATCGTCCGGGTGGACGACGAGTCCGGTCTCTTCACGGGTCTCCCTCGCAGCAGCGTCCGTGAGTCTCTCGCCGGGCTCCACCTTGCCGCCGGGGATGGTCCAGGCAGGACCGGGACTCCAGCTCCGGGGGCCGTAGTGCACGGTAGCGATCTCGTCCGTGGTCAGATCGTGGAGGATGACGCTGACCGCCAGGCGGGTGGTCGCGTGGTCGGACAAGGTGTGGCCTTTCCATGGGCGCGGGCCTTCAGAAGGTGGCTTCTCGGCGGAGCTGGTCGTGCGGGGTGCCGGCGTAGCCGAGACCGGGTCTGCGCACCGGCAGCCCTGTGGGGGCGAGGTTGCGGAAGCCGATGTGCGTGGTATCCGGATCGACGAGGGTCAGATGAGGACCAGCACCCCGGGGCGAGACGGCGCGAATGCGGGTGGCCACGTGCCCGAGGGTGAGAACGCCTGGTCCGGTCGGGTCGCCGTGCCGCAGCAGCGTGGTGAGCAGCTGCGTGAATCCTCCGGCACCGGCCGTGTCAGCGGGAGGAGCGACGCGGCCTAGCAGGGCCGTGGCCGCAGGCTTGATCAGCAACGCCGCCGAGCCCTGATAGCGGTGGAGACGTTGCCAGGCGTTGGCCGTCGCGTGAAGGTCGGCCAAGAGCAGACGTCCTGGACTGTCCGCGCGACCCATGGCGCTGGCGAGCGCGCGCCAGCGCAAGCCAGGGAGCGCCGGCAGCCACTGCCCAGGCCCGGCTTCCGCGCTCGGCCCGGCGAGGGCAAGGCGACCGCTGGCGTCGACGTCGAGCTCCCCGGTGACGTAGACGATCAGGGTGGTGGCCGACCGGGCGGACTCCGTGATCGCGTCGGTGATCTGGCCTTCGTCGTGGCGCCCCGGCAGGAGCAGTCGGCAGCGCGAGAACCCGGCGCCGGAGGTGTCGGTGAGGGCGCTGGCCAGGGCATGGGCTCGCGGGAACGGGTCGGTCTCGGCGAAGGTAACGCCGTTGGCAGCGTCGGATGTGGGGATCAGGAGCAGCAGGCTGCGTGTGCCGAGCGCGTAGGCGGCTCTGGGGCCGGGTGAGAGGGTGACCACGATGGAGGCTCCAGGTCAGCGGATCGGTCGGATGGCCGTGAGGTATTCAGACCGCCGGGCCCACGGCGCTCTGGGCCGGGGTGCGCGGCGTGAAGGCTTCCGGCCAGGCGCTCCTGGCGGTACCGGCGGGCCGCTCGGCGCGCTGACGCCGGGGGAGCGGCCCGGGGGCGGCTGGGGCGCGGGAGAAGGCCAGGAACATCTCCCGCTCGGCGAGCGCGGCCGCCGCCTGCTCCTGAGCCGCCGGGATCAGGGCGATCATCTCCCGCGAGTACGTCACCACCCCGTGGACGCCGCCTTCGGCCAGGAGCGCCTTGACGGCCCGCCAGCCTGGGCGCTCTCCCAACGGAAGGCTGCGGTCGGTGTCCCGGATCGGACCCGTGGCCAGGACCCAGCCCAGCGCCGCGGCGTGGCGGACGCAGTGCCCGGCGACCAGTTCGGCGGCGTCGTCCTCGCTGGTGGCCACGTAGACGACCACGCACGTCCGCTCGGACTGGTCTGCTGGGCTGGGCTGTTGAGGGCTCACGGCTAACTCCCGTCCGGGCGGGGTGATGTCTGGAACACGTCACCCCGATGGCTGTCACGCGGTGTAATGGCTTGATACGAATGGCTCGCCAACCATTAAGCGCGACCACCGAACGGTTCGAGCGGTGCACCAAGCGGACAGCCGATCTGTCCGCTTCACAGGGCCGGAGGAACCCCGCATGCCTTACCCGAAGCGCCCGTTACAGCCCACCAGGTCACCGGCCGACTGGATGGGCGCCGAACTGCACCACTGGCGCAACCTGCGCGGCCTCACCCCCGCCGGGCTCGGGGCACTGGTACACGTCAGCGGCGACTACCTCCGCAAGATCGAGAACGGCGACCGGCCCTGCACCAAGCCGCTGGCCGTCGCCCTCGACCGGGTGCTCGACACCGGCGGCGTCCTGGCCCGCTTCCACCCGCTCATGGCAGCCGAAGCAGACAAACGCGTCCTTGAAGCAGACAAGGTGAGCGAGTCGGCCAACGGCCGGGACCAAGGCCCCATCCTGGAGCAGAACCACACTGCACCCGATAGGGAGTCACCCGTGCACCGACGCGCCTTCCTCCACACCACCGGCGGACTCGGACTCGCTCAACTCCTGGACCTCCTGCAACCGTCCGCCGCAGCCGCCGTCGGCAAGGTGTCCCGAGAGGACATCGGCCGTCTCAACGAGACCTGCGACACCCTCACCGGCTGGGAGAACTTCTACGGCTCCGCCGGCCCGTTCCGCGACGCCGCCGTCACCCAACTGCGGCAGGCAGTCGCCCTGCTCGACTCATGCCCCACCTCGATGCGCACCGAGATGTTCACGGCGGTCGGACGCCTCAGCCTCAGGCTCGGCGCTTCCGCCTTCGACAGCTTCCATCACGGCGACGCTCGCCACCTGATCACCGTCGCCACCTCCTGCGCCGAAGAAGCCGGCGACTGGAACCTGCGCGCCAGCACGCTGAACTGGAGAGCACGGCAGGAGATCTGGTGCGACGACCCCGACAGGGCCCTCACCTACGCCGAAGTCGGCCTCGCCCGCTCGGACCGGCTCTCCGCCAGCGCGCGTGCCGCCCTGAACAACTGCCGCGCCCGCGCGTTCGCCAAGATGGGCAGCGCCCAGGAGGCCCTCGCCGCGGTCGGCACCTCCGACGAACTCTTCGCACGACAGAACCGGGCCGACGAACCCACCTGGCTCGCCTACTACGACAACGCCCAGCACCACGGGGACACCGGTCACGCCCTCTACGACCTGGCCGTCGCCGGCCTCGTCCCAGCCCAGCAAGCCGCCGACAGGCTCCGCATCGCCGTCGCCGAACACCCAGACGCCTACCGGCGCTCCCGCGCCATGTCCGGAAGCAAACTCGCCGCCCTGCTCACCATCACCGGCGACCCGGCCGAGGCCGCCGCGATCGGACAGGTCGCCCTCGACGATGTCGGTCACGTCCGGTCCCGCCGCGCGGCGACCGACCTGGTGCGATTCGGCGTCCTCGCCGCGCAACACCACGCACCCGGTGCCGACGAGGTGAACGCCCGCATCCGGCAGGCGGTCAGCGGATGACCACCACCGAGACCTCGGCGATCGAGACCAGCCGCACCCACCTTCACCAGGCCTGCCACCAGGCTGGACTCGACACCGTCTACTCCCGCGAGGCGGAGGTGATCCGGCTCGGCGAGAACGCCTTGTGGCGCCTGCCTGGTGGAATCGTCGCCCGCATCACACGCCAGGGCCAGCAGCGCGCAGCCGCGCGCGAGGTCGACGTCGCCCGCTGGCTCGCCGCCAACGATGTCCCCGCCGTCCGCCCCTTCGCCGGACTGGAGCAGCCAGTCGAGGCCGGCGGGCGCGCGGTCACCTTCTGGGAGGAGCTCCCGCCTCACCGGCCGGGCACACCCGCGGACCTCGCTCGACTGCTCCGCCGCCTGCACGCGCTCCCGGTGCCGCACGGCATCGATCTCGGCCGCCTTGACCCCTTCGTCCGTCTGCCCGACCGCATCCGCGAAGCCGATCTCGACGACGAGGCTCGCGCGTGGCTTCTGGACCGCCTCGACCAACTGCAGGCCGCATGGAAGGCCCTGCCGCCGGGACTGCCCGAGTGCGTCGTCCACGGCGACGCCTGGGGCGGCAACGTCGCCGTCCTCGACGACGGCATGGCCCTGCTGCTCGACTTCGAGCGCACCTCGGTCGGTCCGCCCGAATGGGACCTGACGAGCACCGCGATCTCACGCGGCACGTTCTCTCAACTCGGCGCAGGCGACTACCGCGCCTTCTGCGACGCTTACGGAGGGACCGACGTGCTCGACTGGCCCGGCTACCCGATGATGCGGGACATCCGGGAGCTGCGGCTCGTGTGCTTCGCCCTCCAGACCGCGCTCCAGCACCCCCACGCCCGCGAACAGGCGCGCTTCCGGCTGGACTGCCTCCGCGGTCAGCGAGGCCCGCGCCCGTGGAACTGGACCGCCGTGCCGTGAGCCGCAGCGTCAACGCGCCCCAAGAGCCGTGCCCTGCCCCGCTATCAGGAGATCCTCAGCATGCGCGCCAGCGAACTGACCCTCGGCCGGACCTTCGGCGTGACCTTCGAGCACGGCGAGGACTTCTTCGACAGCCTGGCGGAGTTCTGCAAGGACAACGACGTCCGCCAGGGCTACATCCCGATGTTCATCGGCGCCTTCGAGGAAGCCGAGATCGTCGGCACCTGCGACGGACTCACCCACCCCGAGCGGCCGCTGTGGGACCGGACCCGCGTGCAGTACGTCGAGGCTCTGGGCGCGGGCACCCTCGCCTACGACCCGGCAACCGGGCTCGTGCTGCCCCACATCCACCTCTCCGCCGGCATCAAGGGCGACGACGCCGCGGGCAAGACCAGCCATCTGCTCAGCGCCCGCGTGCAGTTCCTCAGCGAGCTCCTCATCACTGAGGTGGCCGCCCCCGCGATGACGCGGCCCCGCAACCCGGACCTGTACGACGTACCGCTGCTCACCTTCCAGCCCGCCTCCGAGTGAGCGCCCCCGGCTGTCCGCGCTGAGGGCCGCGATGTTCTCGGCTTCCGCCCCGCACCCGCCGTCTCGGCCGCTACGTTGGCAAGGTCGACTACTCAGGGGTCCTGAGCGGTGACCCTAGTCCAGGGGACGTGATGGCTGCTCGCGCGCGGAGAATCGTGCCGACCGGCTCGGCCCAGGCACGGCTGGGCGCGGAGTTGAGAGACCGACGCACCGAGCGGGGACTCAGCCTGGCCAAGCTCGGATCTGCCGTTCACTGCAGTGCCGATCTGCTGCGCCGAGTGGAGGCGACGGAGCGTTTCCCGGCGCGAGAACTCATCGTGGCCTGCGACAGCGTGCTGGCCGCCGACGGAGCGCTCGTGGAGTTGTGGCCCGCTGCCGAGGAGGAGCGCCGACGTTCAGTGACGCCGGTGAACCCGCGCCGTTCCACTGCGCCGCCTGTGCGCTTCGCACCTGAAGCATCCGAGGCGCTGATCGCGGACTGGTCCAGCGAGCCCGAGCCTCCGCCAACCCCGCCGTCCGGGAACGGTCGTCTGTGGGTGACCGGCCAGGATCTCGCCGTCGCCTGGGACACCCTGGCCATGTTCCGCCAGCTTGACCACGTGCATGGCGCCGGCGTGTTCGCGGAGCAGTTACGCGTGTACGCCGACTCCGAGCTGATGGCGCTGCTCGACCGCCCTGTCGCCGGGCCGGAGGTTGAGGCAGACCGGGCCCGCTTGGCCGCGGGATTCCTTGAGCTGGCCGGGTACCAGGCGGTCGACGCCGGCTACCCGGGGTGGGCCCAGGGCTACTACCAGCGCGCGCTCGAATACTCGGCGGCCTCGGGAGACCGTGGCTACGGCTCCTATCTCGTCGCGGTGAACCTCGGCCACCTGGCTCTTCACTGCGACCAGCCGGAAACCGCGCTCCGCTGGGCCGAGGCCGCCCACCAAGTGGCCCAGTCGACGGCCAGCCCTGCCACCCGGGCCGCGATCACGGCCGTTCAGGCCCGTGCCCACGCGCGGATGGGCGAGGAGCAGCTGGCCACGAAGCTGATGCTGAACGCCGAGGCGCTGCTTGACGGAGTCGATGCCGAAGAAGAGCCACTCTGGATCCGGTACTTCAACCATGCTTACCTGGCTGACGAGTTGGCGCACTGCCTCCACGATCTCGGCAGGGCGCCCGCAGCCCGCGACCTCGTAGCCGACGCGCTTGACGGCGTGGGCCGCGATCACGTGAGGCGACTGGCCATCGACGCGACCCTGCTCGCGTCGTCGTGGCTGCGTTCCTCTGATCTGGAGCAGGCCTGCTCGGTGGGCATGGAGGCGGTCGGCTTCGCCGCCAGAACCGCGTCTGGCCGCTGTATCGAGCGACTCGCCCGACTGCTGGGGGACATGGCTCCGTACGGTGAGCAGCGCAATGTGGCGGAGTTCCGGGAATTCGTACGGGAGGTACTTCCGTCCGCCGTCCGCGCAACGCCTGTCACCGCTGTGCGGCCATGAGCTCCTTGTAGAACGCCCATTCTGCTTCGAGTGCGGTTCGCAGGCTGGCCGGTGAGGACAGGTAATGCCCGACTCCGTCGAGGAAGACAGCTCGGTGTTCCTTCCCGAGCGCATCCAGCTGTGCGGAGAGCCGCTGGGAATCCGCGGCTGGCGCGATCTCGTCGCCGGTGCCGTGGATCAGCAGCACCGGGATCTGGATGTGCTCCGCTCGGACCGCGCCCGCCGGGCCGGCCAGGGACTCGGCGTGAGGCCGCTGAAATCGTGGCGCGGTCTTTGTCCACAGCTGTGGATCAATGATGGCTGACGTCGCCGTTGCCCCGGAGAAAGGTCCTCCGACCGTGGCTGCTTGCAGCGCGGTGTATCCGCCGGCGCTGGCCCCCGTGATGAAGACCGCCCCGGGCAGCGCAATGCCGTCCACCAGCAGCTGCTTGGCAACGGCGCTGCAGTCTTCGACGTCGAACTCGCCCCAGTGTCCGTTGAGCGCCTGCCGGAACGCGCGGCCCTGCCCGGTGCTGCCCCGATAGGCGACCTCCGCCACGGCGAAGCCGCGGCTGGTGAAGAACTGGACGGTCCAGTCGAGTCGCAGTGGGACGCTGTCTGTAGGCCCCGGGTGAGCCCGCACGAGCAGCGGCACCGGTCCTGCGTGGTCGGAGCCGAGCGGCTGATGAAGGAGATAGGACACTTCGTGTCCCGCCCACGAAGCGCGGCGTACGCGCGGGATTCCCGTCGTGGGAGTGGCTTCAACTGTCGCAGGAACGTCGATCGTCTCGACGGCGTGCGAGTCGCTGGCTTCCCGGGGGATCAGGCGGATGCGCGGGGTGCTGTTCGGGCTGGAGCCGATGACGGCGATCACCTCCCCGTAGACCGCGATGTACGGCTTGATCGAGGTCAGCCCTGTCTCAGGTCGGATTCGGTGGCCGTTCGGCGTTAGGAGCGTGAGGTCGCTCGTGAAGCCGTCGTGCATCGTCAGTGCCATTCCGCCGTCAGTCAGGAAGGCATAGGACTGGTACCCGCCCTCCCACGGAGCAGGGGCGAAGTCGGCCTCGCAGGGAGAGACGGTACGGGCTGTTGTTCCGTCCCAGGCGTACAGGTTCCACCAGCCCGAGCGGTCGGAGAGGAAGTGGAGTGCGCCATCCGGCCCCCACAAGGGCTCGACGACTGATTCGCCGACGCCGCCCGCGATCAGGCTGGCCGGCCCCAGCAGACCGCCGTCGGTGAGCCCTGCGACGAACAGTCGGCTGCTGTCCCAGGGCATCGCGTCCGCGTCCCACTCCAGGTAGGCAATCCGGCCTTCGCTGACGCGCGGCGCACCGAGGAAGCCGTCGGATGCCAGCAGGCGGTGGACCGTCGCCGTGTCGCTGTCGATGGTCACGAGTTCGTCGCCGCACTCGGAGCCGCGCACAGCCAGCAGCCCCAGGTCCGTTGCGTGCAGGTCGCCGTAGGCGAAGCCCTCTCCAGCCGGGACCACGAGGCGGGATGCGCCGTCGTCGGAGATCTCGTACACCAGGCTGTCGGCTTCGGACACGACCCACAGTCGGTCCGTGCCGACGGCGTAGGCGCCGCCGCCGTAGGCGTGCAGCCAACCACCCACCGACAGCTCCGGCGGCGTCACCACTTCGGGGCGTTCACCGGTCCTGTAACGGACAAGGCGACGGTTGCCTCCCTGCTCGGGATCAGACTGGAGCCACCACAACGCTCCTCTGGCCGCGGAGAGTTCGTCATACGAGGTGTGCTTGCGAGCCACCCATGCGGCATCGAGCGGGCCGACTGCGGGATCGATCATGCGGTCCTCACGGGAGTCGTGTTGCGTTGCGCCTCGCCTCCCGACGCTACCCGCCCGCGGTGGGTCCGCGACAAGCGGACAACGCTGTTGTCCGCTTGCAGAGACTCCTCTTGGCCACGTGGGACCGCCAGCCTGTTGGGGAAGCGATCACCGTTCGCTGAGGTCCGCCTGGGCTGGAGGGCAGCAGGCACCGCCGCAGCAGCCGTGGTCAACAGGCGCTGAACTCAGGCACCCAGTTCGCGTTCGTGCACGACCCTGCACCTCGATGAGCAAGGAGAGGGGATCATGAACCAGGAGACCGTACTCGCCGCGCTGGAAGCTGCTGAACCCGACTTGGCCCTCGCCGTACTCGCGAGAGGCCCAAGGGCGATCGACTGCCCGGACCTCGGCTCCGGCCGCTTGGTCCTGCCGCGCTACCGCGAAGTGCGTCACGTCCTGCGCGACCCCGGCTTCACGTGCGCCCCGACCGCCGCCGGGATGCTCAGCTCATTACCTGCTCACCTGCGGGAACTCCTCGCGCCCGTAGCGTCCTGGGTGCTGTACACCGACGCGCCGCTCCACCCGCGCATGCGGGCGCTGCTGTCCAAGGCGTTCACCGCCCGGCGGATCCTGGACCTCCAAGACGACATCGACGCTCGGGCGACCGCCCTGGTCGGCGACTTCGTCGCGGCCGGCGGCGGGAACGCCGTCACCGGGCTCGCGGAACCGCTGCCCGTGCACACGATCAGCGCCCTGCTCGGGATCCCGTCCGAGGACCGGGAGAACGTCAAGGCCTGGTCCGACGATGTCGTCCTGGTCGCCGAACCGGAGCTCAGCTCCGACCAGGAACAGCGTGCGGCAACCGCCTGGGCGCGCCTGGCCGCCTACTTCGAAGCCGTCATCGAGGACCGTCGTGCCCACCGCGGCGCTGACGTCATCTCCGGGCTCGTAGAGGCGGAGGCTCAGGGAGACCACCTCACCGACAGCGAGATCGTCGCCAACTGCATCGCGCTGCTCGTCGGCGGCCACGAGACCACGAGCAGTCTGCTGTCGAGCCTCCTCCTCGCCGCAGTCGGCCACCCGGAGCTCCAGGACTCGGTACTCAGCGACGAGGACACCGCCCGCAGCTTCGTCGAGGAGGTTCTCCGCTTCGACGGCCCGTCGAAGATCACGGCGCGCACCGCCGTGGAGGACACGGACCTGTTCGGCGTGCGCATCGAGGCCGGCCGACGCCTCGTGCTGCTCCAGGCATCGGCGAACCGCGACCCCGAGGCGTTCGACTCGCCCGACGAGTTCCAGCCGACGCGGCAGCGCAACCCGCACCTCGGCTTCGGCCACGGTCCGCACGCCTGCTTCGGCGCCACCCTCGCCCGCATGCAGGCCGTCGCCCTCCTGCGCGCCTACATGAGCACCGCCGAGAACTGCGCGGTCGACAGGGCAGCGGTCACCTGGAAGCCGTCGCAGGTCATCCGGGCCGCCGCCAACCTGCCGATCTCGGTGCGCCCCGCCCTGGGCGGTGGCCGGTGATCCTCACCGGCGCGTTCATCGACGAGGAGGTCCGCGCCGGCCGCATCGTCATCGACCCGTACCGTGCCGAGGCGTTGAACCCGAACAGCTACAACTACCGCCTCGGCGAGCACCTCAAGCAGTACGACGAGCACAGCGGCCAGTTCGTCGAAGTGCACCTGCCGGACGACGGGTACGTGCTGAGCCCCCACCGGATGTACCTGGGACACACGAGCGAGGTCATCGGCAGCAGCGTCTACGCGATGTCGTTGATCGGCCGCAGCTCGATGGGGCGCCTCGGACTCTTCCTGCAGGTCTCCGCCGACCTCGGCCACACCACGTCCTGCCACCGCTGGACGCTGGAGATCGTCGCCACCAGGCCCATACGCGTCTACCCGGGCATGGTCGTCGGCCAGGTCTCGTTCTGGCGCAACCGCGGCGAGCTCGCGCCGACCCCGGCTCTCTACGCCACCTTCAACGACCCCAGCGAGTCACGGATCGGAGCGCCGCAGTGATCCTCACCGGAACGGAGATCTCCAAGCAGGTCCGCGGCGGACGCATCACCGTCTCGCCGTTCGACAGCGCACGGTGCACCACCAACTCCTACGACCTCGCGCTCGGTCGACGCCTCGTCGTCTACCAGGAGGAAGTCCTCGACCCCCGCAAGGAACCGGCCCACGAGCAGCGCGAGATACCGGACGAGGGCTACCTCCTCGCCCCCGGCGACTTCGTGCTCGCCGAGACCGCCGAGCAGATCGGCAGCGACCACTACGTGCCGATGATCCACGCGAAGTCCGGGACCGCCCGACTCGGCCTGTTCGTCCACGTCACCGCCGACCTCATCGACCTCGGCTTCGTCGGCCAGTCCACGCTCCAGCTCTACGCGACGCTGCCGGTCAGGATCTGGCCCGGCATGCTGATCGCCCAGGTGACGTTCTGGGTGCCGTACGGCGAGATCCGCCTGTACCGCGGGAAGTACCAGCACGCAGACGGTCCCCAGATCTCCCGCAGCTACCAGGACCAGCCGGTGGCCGGCCATGCCTGAGACCCCCGGAGCCATGTTCCAGGGCATCCAGAACTGGGCCGCCTGCGTCTTCGCGCCGCGAGCCCGCGTCGTTGCCGCCGCGCCCGTGCACGGGGCCGACGCGCGGTCCGTGGGCGCAGCGGCACTACCGGAGGTGGCCGACTTCGCCGCCCGTGCGGACGACGAGGAACTGGACGGCTTCCTGGTGGAGTTCCTGGACCCCGCTTGCGGCAACACCCTGGACGCCCTCATCACGACGGTGCGCGAGCTGCTCACCGGCCTGATCACGGCGGACGGCCACGACCCGGCCCACGCCCTGGCACAGGCGGACTCCGAGCACTGGTGGCTCACGCTGTGCGGAACCCGCTGGTTCGTCCTGGCCTTCGCCCCCTGCTACCCGGCAGTGTCGCCCCGATTCACCTTCGGCTCCACCTCGACCTACGTCCTCCTCCAGCCGGTCAGCTCTTTCGACCGCCGCGCGACGCCTCGGGGGACGACAGTCTCCCCGGAGGTCCGCGCTCGCATCCGTCGGGCCTACGCGGCCGGAGGCTGCCCGTACGACCACGAGCTGGCCCAACAGGACGTAGAGGCACTGAAGTTCGTCTGGCCGCTCCGCCTCGGTGACGCGCCCGTGCGCTGGTGGACAGGCGCCACGAACCCCGGAGGCGAGCCGGCATGACGACGAGTCCCGACATCGCGCCCTTCGAAACGCCACCGCCCTCCAGCGGTAGTCGCCGACTCGCCGCCCAGATGTCCGCGACCCACGGCCAAGGCCACACCGCCACCTGGGACGCGGCAGGAGAACTGCTCGACGCGGCGAAGCTCGTCTTCACGGCGACGCCGGACGAGCAGCCGGAGACGACCGCGGACCTGCTCGCGGGCATTGCCCGGCTCCTGCAGTACGGCCCCTTCGGTGCGGTGCCACTGCACGCGGCCACCGCCCAATCGCCCGTCCACGCAGCCCTGCGCCCGGAACGCCCCCTCGGCCCGCCGGAGGAAGACGTGCTGCTGCACGCCTTGTCCCACGCCGCGCCGCCTGGCACCGAGCCCTGGCCGGACAGCCAGCCGGACCCCGCACGGTTAGCCGAAGCTGTGCGCGCCCTGACCGGCGCCATCCCGTGCCGGACGGTTCCTCTGCGCGCGACCGCGATCCGCTACCTGCTGAGTCGCCTTCCCGGAGCAGACGCGGCCTTGCGACGCCGACTCCTGCGAAGGGCCGCCTGGCTGCTCGACCCTCGGACCGACGACGCGCTCACCCTGCTGTTACGCCTCACCGGACCCACCGACCCGCTCATCGCGACCATCACCGTCGGACCCCGGGCGTTCCGACCCGCCGCGAGCCCCGGTTCCTTCGCGCTGTCCGACTGGGCGCGATGGGAGAGCGCGCGCGACGCCGTCCGCCTCAGCGGGCGGATCCACGCCCTGCGTGTCCACCGCCGCCTGACCTTCGCCGACCTGCGCTGGGAAGGACAGTTGGCCCAACTGGCCCTCACCCCCGAAGCCGCCCAGGACGTGCATACCGGCGACCTCGCCACGGTCCGGGGCATCCGTGGGGAGAGCCGGACCGGCCAGCCCACCCTCTTCGTCGAGGACCTCGAATACCTCCAGTCAGGCGCCATCCCCGAAAGCACAGGGGCCGAGCTCCGCACCGTCCTCGGCCCCGTCCGAAGCCAGCTGGCCGCTGCCGGCTTCGTCGAAACCATCACCCCGACCCTGTCGGACAGCTACTTCGGCGGTGGCGCCCGACCGTTCGCCACCTGGGCCGCCGCCGCGGAGCAGCACCAGTACCTCCGGGTCACCACCGAACTCGGCCTCCTCCAGACTCTCTCCTCGGGCACCACCCGCTGCTACGAAATCGGCCCGAGCTTCCGCAACGAGGGGCTGCGCGGCCAACCGGCCAAGGAGTTCCTGATGTTGGAGGCCTACGCCGCCGACCTCGACCTCCAGGGCCTCAGCCAGCACATCGTGGCGCTGGTCCGCGCGGCAGCCACGTACCCGGCGCCGCTGCGCACCCTCACCTTCGACAGCGCCTTTCACGACCTCTCAGGAATCGACCCCCGCGACTCAGCCAGCGTCCGCCGCCTGGCCCGCGAACTCGTACCAGTCACCGCCGCACGCACCGACGACCCCGACCTGCTGGCACGACGCCTGTGGCGCAACAGCATCCGCAGCCGTCTGCCAGGGCTCGCCCTCATCACCAGCATTCCCGGACCCGCCTCCCCGCTGATTGACGGCGTCGGTCGCGCGGCACAGCGCATGTGGCTGTACGCCGACGGCATCGAGATCGCCGAACTCAGCCAGAACGAACGATCCCCCGCGGCGCTCGCCAACAGCTTCCGCGAGCAGTTCGCACGGGACCCCTACCCCGTCCACCGCGACTACCGCTCCGTCATCGCCATGTTCGAGAACGGCGTCCCACCCTGCGTCGGAGTCGGCCTCAGCATCACCCGCCTCGCCGAACTGTCCAGCCGCCACACACCGCCTACCATCCCCGCCTCCCGAAGGAGCCAGGTCGATGCACCCGCCTCACACCGCTGACGCCCAACGGACCGCATGGCTCGCCACCAACCAGTCGATGTGGGACGCCCGCGTCCCGCTCCACACCACAAGCGACTGGTACGACGTCACCGGCTTCCGCGACGGGAGGCTCGCTGTCGACGACCTGGAGCTGGCCGGCGTCGGCGACGTCCGCGAGCTCCGCCTGCTCCACCTCCAATGCCACTTCGGCCTCGGCACGCTGTCCTGGGCGCGGCTCGGAGCCGACGCGACCGGCGTCGACTTCTCCCCGGCCGCGGTCGCCCAGGCCCGTGCGCTGGCAGCCGAGTTGGCGCTGTCCGCGCGGTTCGAATGCGCCGAGGTCTCCGCGCTCCGCCTGGACCGGACCTTCGACGTCTGCTTCACCTCGTGGGGCGTCCTCATGTGGCTGCCCGACCTGACCGCCTGGGCCCGGACCATCGCCGCGCACCTGCGGCCCGGCGGGCGCTTCTTCCTCGCTGAAGGCCACCCGCACCTGTTCGTCTGGGACGACGAGCGCGACGGCGCCGGATACCTGCCCAGGAACCCGTACTTCCGTCACGTCGAGCCGGTCGTGGACGAAGAGGCGAGCACGTACGTCGACACCAGCCAGCAGATCGGGCACCAGCAGTACCGCTGGAACCACCCCCTGTCCGAGGTGGTTACCGCACTCGCCGCCGCCGGCCTGCGAATCACCGAACTGGCCGAGCACCCCCGCCTGCCCTGGAAACCCCTCGCCTGGATGACCCCCGACAGCCGCCCCGGCTGGTGGCGCATCGACGGCGACCCGTTCCCCCTCAGCTTCACGATCACCGCCATCAAGGAGGACCACACGTGAACACCGCCACCGCCACCCCGAACGCCACTACCTGGCCCCTCGCCACGATGCCCAGCACCGCGCAGGACGTCTGGTCAGCCGCCTACCCCGACTTCGTCGCCATGGTCAACCAGACCAACGTGATGCCCGGCGCCTTCGCCACCCTCAACACCTGGGCCCTCCACTCGCGCATGGACGACCAGTCGAACCTCCTCGACGTCGCCTGCACCACCGGCTTCACCTCCCGCGAGCTCGCGAGGCTGACCGGATGCGCGGCCACCGGCTTCGACCTGTCCGAGGACGCCGTCGCACTGGCCCGCTACAACCACGACACCAGCGGCCACCAGCTCCGCCTGCGCTACCACCAGGCCGACGGAACCACCTTCGCCTCCGACCAGACCTTCAGCCACATCGCGGTCGGCGCCGCGCTCGGCTTCTTCCCCGACCCCCCGGCCATGGCCGCCCGACTCCTCAACCACCTCAACGACGGCGGCTACATCCTGGCCTCGCCGTTCTGGAGCGACCACCCGCTGCCCGCCGACGTCCTCGCCGTCCGCCGGGAGGTCTTCGGGATCACCAGCCCCATGGAGACCCGAGAACAGGCCCACGCCCTCTTCCGCGGCCTCGACGTACTGCACCAGTCCGACCACCAGCTAACCCCTGAGAGCGACGACGACATCGAGCACTACTGCCGGTCCACCATCGACCGCGTCTGCACCCAGGGCGGCGTCGAGAACGCCTCCGTCCGCGACGCAATGCGGGACCGCCTCCAGACGATCAAGCAGGCGACCAACCGCCTGCGCGAGCACCAGAGCTACTCCGTACTCGTGCTGCGCCTCGACCGCCAGACGTACCCGCGCCGCTACGTCGAGCTCTTCTGACCCCCAACCCGCCCAGGAGGAACGTCCCGTGATCGTCTTCGTCAACGGCCCCTTCGGCGTCGGAAAGAGCACCACCGTCCGACTCCTGGCCGCCGACCTCCCGAAAGCCCTGGTCATCGACCCGGAGAAGATCGGCCACATGCTCTGGTCACAACTCCCCGAGGACCTGCGCGAGGAGGAGTTCGAGCTGGAGCCGACCTGGCCCGCCCTCACGCGCTGCCTCATCGACCAAGCGGCTGACGCCTACAAGCGCACCGTGCTCGTTCCCATGACGATCGCCAGACCGCAGGTGTTCACGCAGATCGTCGGAGCGCTCCGGAAGGACGGACACGACGTCCGCCACTTCGCGCTCCTCGCGGACGCCGACACGATCCGCGACCGCCTGCGCGCGCGGGGAGAGGGCCCCGACAAGTGGGGACAGCTCAGCTGGGAGGGACTCCAGGTCGAGCGCTGCCTCACCTCGCTCGCCGATCCGGCCTTCGCCACCCACGTGCAGACCGCCGGACGCTCGCCGCGTGACGTGGCGGACGAGATCCTCGCCTCTGCCGGCCTGCGCGACGGAACCGAAGCCACCTTGCACCAGTGACGGAGCAGAAACGCGGCGGGGCCGGGACACGAGTCCCGGCCCCGCCGCACGCGCGTTACGCCACGCTCAGCAGCGTGCGGATCCGCTCCTGGCCGAGCGCCAGCAACAGCGTGGGCAGCCGAGGCCCGGTGTCACGCCCGACGAGCAGCGTGTACAGCAGGGAGAACAACCCCCGCTGAGCCGTCTTCAGCTCGGGCGAGGGAGGAGCGTCCAGCGCCAGCCCGGCCTGCAGCTTCGGCACCCCGTAGACGAGCGCCGTCAGTCCCGGAAGGGACCAGTGCTCGTCCAGGCCGTCCAGGAGCAGCTTGATCGACTCGCGCTCGGTCGGCGTGAGCCGCTCCAGGTGTTCAAGGTCCGGTTCGGTACGGACCTGCGTCCGCTCCTCCGAGGGGACGTATCCGGTGATCCATGCCTGCGCGCGATCCAGACGCGGGCGGGCCAGATCCAGGCTCTCCAGCGGCTCCTCCACGGTGAAGTCCCGCAGAATCCGCAGTGTCTGGTCCTCGTCGCCAGTCGTGATGTCGGCGACCGAGGCGAGCGTGCGGAAGGGCAGAACCCGCTCCGTCACCGGCAGGGTCCGTGTGGCCGACCCGACCGAGCGGGCGCGCACGGCCACCTCACCCGGTTCCGCCTGGCCCGACTCGATCTTCCGGCCGAGCGCGTCCCACTCGTCGTACAGGCGGTTCACCTCCTGGTCGAAGGCCACCGTGATCGCCTGGTTCGGCTTGCGGCGCGCGTACACCCAGCGCAGCAGAGGCGCCTCCAGGATCTGCAGCGCGTTCGTCGGCGTGGGAGCACCGCCCGCGGAGCCGCTCATCTTGGCGGAGCCGCTGCTGCCGACGAAGGAGTAGCCCAGGTAGGAGGGCGGCTGGCCGTCGAAGATCTCCCGGACCAGCTGGGAGCCGACGGTGAAGCTGGAGCCGGGGGAGGAGTGGTCGACGCCGCCGGCCTCGAAGGTGACCCCCTCGAAGGCCCAACGCATCGGCCAGTCGACCTTCCACACGAGCTTGCCGCCGTCCGTCCGGTCGAGCTCGAAGCCGTCGGCGTGCCCGCACTGGCAGGTGTACTCGATCCGGGTGGTGTCCTCGTCGTAGGACATGACCGTGGTCGTGTCCCGGCCGCAGACCGCGCAGTACGGCTTGTACGGGTAGTAGTCGGTGCCGACCGTGGCGTCGTCCGCCTCGTCGGCGTCCTCGGCCTCCGACGCTTCGGCCTTCTTCGCGGTTCGGTACCGGCCGAGCACGGCGTCGATCCGCGCCCGGTTCCGCATTGCGTGGAGGATCTGCTCCCGATAGGCGCCGGAGGTGTACATCTGGGTCTGGCTGATCTCGGTGACCTCGACCCCGAGCTCGGCAAGCGCGGCCCGGAACGGGACCTTGAAGTGCTCCGCCCAGTTCTCGTGCTCGCCGCACGGGTCCGGCACCGCGGTCAGCGGCCGACCGATGTACTCCGCGAAGGACGCCGGCAACCCAGCCGGGACCTTGCGGAGTCGGTCGTAGTCGTCCCAGGACAGGACGTGCCGGCACTCCAGGCCGCGACGCCGAAGCTCGTCCGCGACGAAGTGGGGAACCATGATCTCGCGCAGGTTGCCCAGGTGGATCGGGCCGGACGGGCTGATCCCGGAGGCGCACACCAGTGGCGCGTCGGGGCCGCGGCGTTTGCCCTCGGCGATGACCTGGTCCGCTGCTGCGGCCACCCAATCGCCTTGCTTCACGCCAGCCACGTCGTGCCTCCAATGAGAATCGGTCGCTTGGATACCAAAGAGGATAGGGGTTGGTCCGTCTGTTTTCGGGCCCAATAGGAGGCACGGCACTGCTCCGTTCGTCGGCGCACCGTCCAGCGAGGCCGAGCAGGCCCCGACAGCTTGGGCCCCTGATTCTCTGGGTCACAACACGCCCGGTAGCTGGGCTTTCTCCTGGATCAGCACGCAGTGAGCCGCAGTCACACGGTGGAGAAGACCCATGCCCGCGGAGCATCCCGGAGAGCCCTGCGCCGCGGGAGAGGGAACTCGGCCATCAAGGACTCATCGGCAGAATCCGCCGGCCGGAGCGCCCGTGACCGCGGGCTTTGGCTCTCGTTTAGCTGATAAGCGGGCCTCCAGAAGGTCTGTCTCAAGATCCCGAACATCCCTGCCAGATGTCACTGCTGTGCCTTAGGCTCGGCCGGGTCACGGACGTAACGGGGGCGGAAGCAGTGCCGTCGGACCAGTCGATAGCATGTGCGTAGGCGCCGAGCCAGGCGGTCGGTTGGCCGTCTGACCACCGATTCTCCTGCCCGGATTCTTGCCCTCACCAGCAGTTCCGTGATCTCCTGGTGGTCGTTCCTGTCGTCGGTGTGGAGGTTCGTACGGTGGCCAAGCAGGTCTACGGCGTCCCTCTTGAGCGGAGTGACTACCTTCCGCTCCCGGCGCACCAGGACAGCTGCAGCCGCGAGCGCTTCCCCGAGTGGCTCGAATCGTTCGGAGCCGACAAGCGCTTCGCCCTTGATCTTTTCTCCGGCGCGGGTGGGCTCAGCCTGGGGCTGACCCGTGCCGGCTGGACCCTTGCCGCGGCGGTGGACCACAGCGGTCCTGCTCTTGAGACCCACGCCGCCAACTTCCCGGGCATGAGCCTCGACGTCGACTTGGGCGATCCGGCTGCGCTGGAGGAACTGCTCACGTTGTTGCGGCCTGCACGCGGCCGTATCGACCTGGTCGCAGGCGGTCCGCCCTGTCAGCCGTTCAGCCGGGCAGGGCGCAGCAAGATCCGCAACCTCGTCGAGAACCACGGGCGTAACCCCGTTGACCTCCGCAAGGAGCTCTGGCGGTCGTACCTGCGCATCATCGAGGAAGTGCAGCCTCGCGCGGTGCTCATGGAGAACGTGCCCGACATGGGGCTCAGTGACGACTTCCGAGTGGTCCGGTTCATCGAGCAGCGCCTGGAGAACGCCGGGTACGCAACCCAGGTGCGGCTCGTGGACGCCTGGCGATACGGCGTGCCCCAGCACCGTAAGCGACTGATCCTCCTGGCCCGCAACGACGTCGAGGAGTTCGACTGGGAGCCCGACCAGGATCCTGTCACTCTCAGCGACGCCATTGGGGACCTCCCGCCGCTGCTCGTCGCCACGGACGAGTACGCGGGCAGCCGCCCTCACATTCTGCCGACCGAGCGCGTGGGTGTCCGGCGGACGCCGTACACGCCGTCGCCGACCCCGTCCGCCTTCGTCGGCAAGATGCGCGAAGGCGTGGAGCAGGACGAGTCGGAAGACGTCGTGTGGGATCACATGACTCGACGCGTGCGGAAGGACGACTGGGAGATCTTCTCGACCATGGAGTCCGACACGCTGTACTCCCACGTCGACGAATCGCTCCGCCGTTACCGGGCCGATAGCTTCACCGACAAGTACAAGAAGCTCGACTGGGCGCAGCGCAGCCGGTCCATCACGGCGCACATCGCCAAGGACGGATACTGGTACATCCATCCGGACCAGAACCGGACTCTGACAGTCCGGGAGGCGGCGCGCGTCCAGACGTTCCCCGACTGGTTCCGGTTCGCCGGAACGCGCAGCGACGCCTTCCGCCAGATCGGCAACGCAGTGCCACCGCTGCTTGGCGAGGCAGCTGCCAAGGTCCTGCGTCCCGGGCCCGGAGAGACCCCCGAGGGCGGTCTGAAGTCCCGGTGGAGCCAGGTGCGCAGCCAGCTCGACGAATGGGCCACACAGCGCCGACGGTCGGACGACTGGGTGCACCTCCCTGGTCGGCACCTGTCCCAGCTGACGGCCGCGGTCGTGGCGCTGCTCTCCGGGACGCGTCTGCAACAGGCCCAGCTTGAGGCCCTTGCAGACCAGCTCCGCGGTGTGAAGGTGCTGTCCGCGCAGAAGGTCGACACCCTGAAGGAGCTTGCCCCCTCTCCGGCGGCGCGCGCCCGAATGGAGCGGCTGGAGGCGGTGGTCGGGCTGAAGAGGATCTGGACCTCCCGTGAGTACCAGGACGAGGTCGCCAGCCGACTGGAGATGAAGCCTTCTGAGCAGTCGCTGTTCAAACTGCTGAACGGCGACGACGTGCTCTGGATCGGGCAGGGGGCGCTCCGCGTCGCGGCGCGTCTCAACGGCAGCGACTCGGACCGCACGAACCGACTGAGTGACGGGCGCGTCGATCTCGTACGAATCATCGGCTCGGGGGACAACGCCCCCCTGCGTATGGCCAGCCTTCGTCTGATCGGCAACACGGTCTGCCAGGCCCGCAAGCCCGCATGCGACAGCTGCCCTGTGAGTTCCTTCTGCCTGGGGCAGGAGAAGGACTCCGCGGAAGCCCAGGATGCCTCAGGTGGCGACGAGGGAGATCCCGTGGCCAGTGAGAATGCAAGCGTGAGCTGAGTCGCCATCGACGCGGGTGAGGGCCTGGCGCACACGGGAGTCCGTGGCGCGAGGCCCCGCTGCGGGATTCGCGAGAAGCTGGGAATTCTGGTCCGGTAGAGGCGAGGTAGACGACACGTGACCTACGAATTGGCTCCTCCGGAGCCGGCCGGACTCATCGCCACGCTCAGTTCCCTGGGGTACTCGCTGCCTGCCGCCGTGGCGGACCTCGTCGACAACAGCATCTCGGCGGAGGCAACCGGGATCGACGTCGAGTTCACCTGGTCAGGTTCGGAGACATGGATCGCCGTGTCTGACGACGGGACGGGAATGTCCCCGGCCAAGCTGGTGACGGCCATGACCGTGGCGGCCCGTGGCCCCCAGACGGAGCGGTCCGCGGGAGACCTTGGCCGGTTCGGGGTGGGGCTGAAGTCCGCCTCGTTCTCACAGGCGAGGCAGCTTGTCGTCACCTCGTCGGTGTCGGGGGCCTGGCACACGCGCTGTTGGGACCTGGACCTCGTGGAGTCGACGGGCCAGTGGCGGCTGCTCAGTCAGGTCGACGACGAGACGGAAGCGATCCTGACGCGCCTTCGGGCCAGCCGGCAGAAGGGCACTGTCGTCCTTTGGCGGCGGCTCAACGGGTACTCGGGCACGTCCGAGCGTGACTCGCGGCTCCAGAAGCAGTTCTACGCAGAGGCGAGGCGCGTCGAGGAGCACCTGGCCATGGTCTTCGCCCGGTACCTGACCGGTGTCGGCAGACGCCAGTTGCGGCTTTCGGGTACAGCGGTGAAGGCGTGGGATCCGTTCCTGACGCACCATCCCTCCGTGCTCCGGCTCCCGCCCGAACGCCATCCGGTCAACGGTGGCGAGGTGAAGATCGAGGCGTTCGTCCTGCCGAGCGCCCAGCGCCTCACTGCCTCGGAGCACGAGCACGCCGGGGGCCCGAGCGGTTGGCTCGACCAGCAGGGCTTCTACGTCTACCGCCGTGACCGACTGATCCTTGCCGGGGACTGGCTCGGACTTCGGGGTATGCGCAAGGAGGAGAAGTACAACCTCGCGCGGATCGCGATCGACGTCCCGGCCGAGGCCGACGTCGAATGGAGTGTGGACGTCCGGAAGTCCAGCATGGTTCCGCCCGTCGCACTGCGCCCGATCCTGGAGCGCCTGGCTCGTGCGACGCGGGAGCGAGCGGCCGACGTGCTGAGACACCGGGGGTTGGTCGCCGCCCGAACCCACGGGGACCCTCTCGTCTACACGTGGGTGGTCAGCAGGAGCGACGGTCGGCTGACCTGCCGTATCAACCGCAGCCATCCACTGGTTCAGTCCGTACTGAAGGCAGGCGGGACCGATCCCGCGCGGGCGCGTGCACTCCTGCGTCTCCTTGAGGAGACCGTTCCGGTAGCCACGTTGCGGGTGATGCACGAGACCGACACCGAGGACGATCCGGAGCCGTTCGGCGGTCCGGCGGGCGAAGCGGACGCGGACGTGACCGAGGTCGCCCAGCAGATCTTCGAGTCGCTGGTGGCCGGCGGGCGGTCACCCACCGCGGCCAGGGACAGGCTTCGGACGCTCTCACCCTTCGACCAGCTCCGCGGCTTCTGGAGTTCGTGAACACAGGCCGCTGGTCGACCGTAGCCTTGCAACCGACATCATTCGACCGATCTGGAGGCCGACCATGGGTGACTCTCCTGACGAGCCCCTCAGCCGGGCCATACGGCTCGTGCGCGGCTTCCTGGAGCACGGTCGGCAGCCGACCCAGGACGAGGTCGAGGACGCGGTCAACATGGTCTTCGGCATGTTGGCAGGCAGGGGCGAGCAACTGGACCGCGCCGAACTGCTCAAGGAGGTCGAGACCCTGGTCACCGTGTTCCAGGAGCGGTCCCTGGGACTGTCGGACCCGAAGGGGCACGAGGCGTGGCTGCAGGAAGCGAAGGTGGACCGCTCCTGGGACTTCTGGGAGCGGTACCGCTGGTTCCTTGAGGACGTGAAGAAGCTCCCCCTCTCGGTGGTGCACCGGCTGGACCAGACGACTGACGACGTCCTCGGCCAGTTGGAGGACCCGCGTCGCCAAGGACCCTGGCGACGAAGGGGTCTTGTGATCGGGCAGGTCCAGTCCGGCAAGACGGGCCAGTACATCGGACTTGGAGCCAAGGCGGTCGACGCCGGCTACCAGTTCATCGTCGTGCTTGCGGGCATCCACAACGACCTGCGCAGCCAGACGCAGCTCCGTATAGACGAGGGCCTCCTGGGCTTCAACACGCAGTACCAGATGCGGGCCAACGAGCCTGGACGGATGCGCGCCATGGGCGCCGGACGCATGCCGCTCCAGGGGCGCAAGAGGCTGGACATCGCCTCTCCGACCAACAGCCGCGAGGACGGGGACTTCGGGCGGAAGGCCGCGGCGACCATCAACTTCCCGCTCGGTCGCTTCCCCGTGGTCCTCGTGGTGAAGAAGCACTGGCGCATCCTGGAGTACCTGCGGAACTGGGCAGTCGAC
This sequence comes from Streptacidiphilus sp. MAP5-3, assembly GCF_041262505.1. Classification (NCBI taxonomy): domain Bacteria; kingdom Bacillati; phylum Actinomycetota; class Actinomycetes; order Kitasatosporales; family Streptomycetaceae; genus Streptacidiphilus; species Streptacidiphilus sp. MAP5-3. The sequence goes on along the minus strand of NZ_JBGCCL010000008.1, from coordinate 27,280 downwards.
GTGCAGGGGACCGAGCTCGCCGACGGGGGAAGGATCGTCCAGGACATCCCGCTCCTGGTGATCGACGACGAGGCAGACAACGCTTCGATCAACACCGTGAAGGATCCGGACGCCGACCCGACGAAGACGAACCAGGCGATCCGCGAGCTGCTCAACTCGTTCGAGAAGTCGGCCTACGTCGGCTATACGGCGACACCCTTCGCCAACATCTACATCGACCCCGACGCAGAGCACGAGAAGGCCGGCGAGGACCTCTTTCCCGAGAGCTTCATCCGCAGCCTTTCCCCCCCGTCCAACTACCTCGGCCCTGAACGGGTTTTCGGGCTCCGGGTCGCGGACGACGACGAGCCGGACATCGCGCCGCTGCCCCTGGTCCGGCACGTTCGGGATGCGGAGAGCTGGCTTCCCCTGAAGCACAAGGCCAGTGCGAACGCGAAGGGGGAGCCGCCGGCGTCTCTCCGGGAGGCGGTGATGGCGTTCGTCCTGGCCTGTGCCGCGCGGCGTGCGCGAGGCCAAGCCCGAGTGCACAACTCGATGCTGGTGCACGTGACCCGCTTCACGCGGGTACAAGGACAGGTCCACGAACAGGTGGACGACCTCCTGCGTCATCTCCGTGACGTCCTGCGCGACCGCTACGGCCGCGGTGCCGAGTTGCTGGCGGAGTTCCGCCAGCTGTGGGAGACGGACTTCGAGCCTACTACGGACTGCTTCGCTGCTGACGAGGCGCTGCCCCTGACCTGGGAGAAGGTGGAGGCAGAGCTCTCGGACGCACTGAAGAAGATCATTGTGAAGTCGATCAACGGCACCTCCCAGGACGTGCTCGACTACCACGAGCACAGGAGGATCGGCCTGTCAGTGATCGCCATCGGTGGCCAGAAGCTCTCCCGGGGCCTCACCCTGGAGGGGCTCACTGTGAGCTACTACCTCCGGTGGGCGAACACGTACGACAGCCTCTTGCAGATGGGCAGGTGGTTCGGGTACCGACCCGGCTTCGAGGACCTCTGTCGTCTGTACACCACCACCGAGGTGCAGGCGGCATACGTCGAGGTCACGTCGGCTGCGGACGAACTCCGGCGCGAAGTGGAGGAGATGTCCACCCTCGGGCTCACCCCTCGGGAGTTCGGCCTCAAGGTCCGCGCCTCCTCTCTGGGCCTCATGGTCACCGCCGCCAACAAGATGAGCAACGGCAAGCGTGTGCTGCTCAGTTACTCGGGGGAGGGGCCAGAGACCGTCATCTTCGATCTCGGTACCCAGGCAGTGCGCCACAACCTCCAGTCCCTTGAGCAGCTCGTCAGGCAGCTCGACGCCCTCCGTGCTCCTGAGGTCGACGGCCGGAGCGGGACCGTGACATGGGCCGGCATCAGCCCGGACCACGTAGCCGCCTTCCTGGCCGGCTACCGGGCCGACCGGATGGCGCAGCGCGTACGTCCGCGTCTGATCGCGGACTACATCGAGCAGTGCGCCCGGAACGGCGAGCTGGGCAGCTGGACCGTCGCACTCGTGAGCAGCTCCCAGGCCACGTCCACCCTGTTCGTCGGGGGCCACGAGGTGGGACCGGTGCGACGGGGCGCCCTGAACGACGACTTCCGCAGCGAGGGCCGGTACACCATCCGACGCGTGCTCAGCCCTGTCGACGAGCAGCTCGGCCTGGACGACAGGCAGGTCCGGGCCGCGCTGGAGGAGACCAAGGCCGAGGCACGACTCAAGGAGCGGCCCAAGGAGCCGAAGGAGCCCTCCGGGGTCTACCTGCGTCGTCAGCGGGATCCTGGTCAGGCACTTCTGCTGCTCTACCCGATCATCGTGGCCGCCGAAGCAGGCAGCGAGACGAGCACGCCGACCTATCTCGTCGGCTTCCAGGTGAGCTTCCCCGAGTCCGAGCGCCACGTTCGTACGGAGTACATGGCGAACGGCATCTACCTGCAGGAGGACATCTACCCGCTCGACGCGGGGGAGGACGGGGAGTGAGCGTCACGGAAGAGGACTGGAGCGAGCTCGAGGTACCGCAGGTCGCGCCGGGGCGCTCCTTGCGCCGGCTGTATCCCAACTCGCCGGTCGACATACACCTGTCGGTAGGCCATCCGGACGGCGACCGGATGCTGGTCATCTCGGCCGACGCACATTCGGCGGGACACGTCGTACGGACGGTCCAGCACCTTTCGCGGACTGCGGGGATCGAGATCCAGCTCAACGCCGTCTCCCGCGTTGAGTACGAACTCAGGCTCGTACTCAAGGCGGACGAACTCCGGGAGGTGTTCAACCCGTTGGTCGCCGACGTGGCAGAGACGGCGGGCCTCGCCGCCGACGCTGCCGGGGCGCTGTCCTCGGCGGTCGAGCGTTATGAGCGTTGGCAGGACCTGCTTCGGACCGTGGGCAGTACGGGACTGACGGCAGAGGTCCGTCGTGGCCTTGTCGGCGAACTCGTCGTCCTGAGAGACAGACTCCTCGACGGGCTCTCGGACCTGGAAGCGGTCGAGGCATGGACCGGCCCTGGAGGTTCGAACCAGGACTTCCAACTGCCCCGCGCCGCGCTGGAGGTGAAGACCAGCACGGCGAAGCGTCCACAGACGCTGCTGATCGCGAGCGAGAGGCAGCTCGACGGGACCGGGGTACCTGCCATGCTGCTCTGCCTGGTCACGTTGGACGAGCGGCAGGGCGGCACGGGGCAGAGCCTCAACCAAGTGGTCGACAGCATCCGCCACAGGCTCACGAGCTCCACGGCTCGGGCGCGGTTCGACGGGCTGCTCACACGGGCCGGCTACCTGCCGGGACAGCGTGAGCTGTACGACGAACACCGATACACCCTGCGTGACATACGCTTCTGGCACGTGCGGGCCGGATTTCCCCGGCTGGTCGAGTCCGACCTGCCCGAAGGGGTCAGCGACTGCCGCTACCACGTGGCGGTCGGCAATCTGGAACAGTACCGAGCCACAGACGACGAAGTCGCGGCGCTGACCGGGGGAAACGATGGCTGAGCAGGACCTGTCCGAGTACGCAAGGAGCCTCGTCGCGGACGTGCAGGCGACGGCGGAGGCGGAGGGTTCGACGACCCATCCGGCGGTCTTCACCGCTCGCGTCCTCTACGACCTGGAGCAGGCGGGGGTGCTGGAGAACCCCTTCACGGCGTACCACTCCGGGCGGGGGTTCGAGGTCTACGGCTACGGTGTCAGCACGGACGGCACCACGCTGGACCTGTTCGTCACGGAGTTCGATCTCGCGCCGCTGGACCGCAAAGCGACCAAGGCGCAGATGGACGCGGCCTTCAAGCGGCTCCTGGGCTTCGCCAGGCGCTGCCGGGAGGGTCTGAAGCAGTACATCGACGAGTCCTCCGACGTGCACGACATGTGCGAAGCGGTGGACAAGGCGCTGAGCGAGGTAGCCCGGATCCGCCTCTTCTACCTCACGAACAGGATCTGCACCGCCTCCGAAGTTCCGCCGACCGACTTCGACGGCCTGCCGGTGAGCCGTGAGGTGTGGGACCTCGCACGGCTGCACCGGAACGAGACGTCCGGGTCGCTCGCGGAACCCATCATGGTCGACTTCGACCCGCCGCTTCCGTGCGTGCTCACTCCGAGCGACGAGCCCGACCACTCGGTCGTGCTCGGAGTGATTCCCGGCAGCACACTGGCCGACCTCTACGAGTCGCACTGGACGCGACTGCTCGAACTCAACGTCCGTTCGTTCCTCCAGGCGCGGGGGAACGTCAACCGCGGCATCCGGGAGACCATCCTCAAGGCGCCCGGCCGCTTCCTGGCCTACAACAACGGCATCACGGCCACCGCGACGGAGGTCCAGTTCGTCCTGGACCCCGAGGGCCGGCCGACTCACGTGAGCGGGGTCCAGGGCCTCCAGATCGTCAACGGGGGGCAGACCACTGCCTCGCTGTACTACGCACGGGCACGTGACCGAGCCGACCTGTCCCAGGTACAGGTCCAGATGAAACTGACCAAGGTCGCGCCGGAGCGCCTGACGGACATCGTCAAGCGGATCTCGGAGTACTCGAACACGCAGAACAGGGTGACCCAGGTCGACTTCAGCTCCAACGACGCCTACCACGTGGACGTGCAGCGCTACACCCGCTCCCTTTGGGCTCCTGCCGCCGAGGGCAGCAGCCAGGAGACGCACTGGTTCTACGAAAGGGCCCGGGGGCAGTACACCGACGAACTGACGAAGGCCCAGACTCCCGCGCGCCAGAAGAAGTTCAAGCAGATCAACCCCCTAAAGCAGAAGTTCACCAAGGCCGATCTGGCCAAGTACGTGCACTCCTGGGAGCAGCTGCCCCACTTGGTGGGTCGAGGGGCTCAGAAGAACTTCGTGGAGTTCACGATCCGGCTTGCCGACGATCCCCCCAAGGTCGACGTCCAGTACTGCAGGCGAGTCATCGCGATGGCGATCCTCTTCAAGGCCGTCGACCGAATCGCGGGCCTCCACAAGGCGGCCAGTCACAAGAGCCTGGTCACGACGTACACGATGGCCAGGCTGTCGCTCGCTGTCGACCGACGTATCGACCTGGACCGGATCTGGCACGAGCAGCGGGTCTCGTCGGCCCTGGAGCGGGCGATCGACTCCCTCTGCCCCTTGGTCATGGAGGCGGCGCTCAGGCCGCTGCGCGGCAACAACGTCGGCGAGTGGGCGAAGAAGGGAGACTGCTGGGACGCGGTCTCCCGGGTGTCATGGACGGTGCCCGAGGAACTGGAAGCCGAGCTCCGGGACGCTCCGCTGCACGCGACGAGCCTGTCTGCTGGAAGCGACGTGGTCACGGAAGGGACAGAGGCGGAGCTTCTCGCTGTTCCTGTCGACGAGTGGTTCGCGATCGCACGCTGGGCGAAGGAGACGCATAACCTGGACCCGTGGCAACGGCAACTGGTCCAAGCGGTGGGCCGGCGCAGGGAACTCGACGAGAAGGTGCCTGCGACCCAGGCGTCCCAGGCGCTTCACACCCGGAACGAGGCGTTGGGGCTCGGCTTCAGGCCGTAGGTTCCTCCGTTGCAGGACCTGCAGTGACCAGGTCGGCGGGCTGTCAGGAGGTCGCGTGACAGGCTGGGTGAGCACCGACAAGAGCGCGCACCTGAAGGGGCGGCGTTCCCGGGACACAAGTCCCGAAATCGCCCTACGACGTGCTGTGCACCGACTCGGGCTCCGCTTCCGTCTGCAGCGCAAGGTGGCCCAGAGGTGCACCGCCGACTTCGTCCTGCCGCGGCACAGCGTGGCTGTCTTCGTCGACGGCTGCTTCTGGCACGGCTGCCCGGCCCATGGCCCCAGTACCTTCCGCGGCCCCAACGCGGAGCGTTGGGCCGAGAAGATCGCGGCGAACCGGTCCCGCGACCTGCGCAACACGGCCGCTGCCGAGGCGGCGGGATGGGTGGTCGTACGGGTATGGGAGTGCGAGGTCCGGCGGGACGTAGAGGCGGCTGCCCGTAAGGTCGCAGCCGCCTGCACGCGTCCTACGACGTCGGTGCCGACTGGGTCTCGGTGACGCCCGGTCGTGCATGGGGAACCGCTGGTGTCGCTGGCGCCGGCTCAGCGGTGAGGAGGTTTGCGAGGCCGGTGAAGTCGATGTCGGGCGTGCCGATACGACCGACCGTGCGGCTGTGCGCTGTCAGAAACGCCTCTGCGAACGGGCTGTCCAGAGTCGCGACGCGCTTCCATGCGCCTGACCCGAGGTGGCGACGGATGTCAGCCAACGGGACGGAGCTCACGTCCTCGAAGTCGACCACCAAGTCCGGGATGTTCAGGTACTTCGGCAGGACCCGGTACCGGTTGTGATCAGTCCTGAAGATCCTGTGCAGCGCCTGCTGGTTCTTTTTGTTCCGGGCGTTGTCCCAGGTCTTGAACGGAGCGGACTCCCTGATCTGGGCAGCGCGCGCAAGTCGCACGAACTCGACCTTCGCCTGTCGGCCGCTGGCGCCTTCCGCGACAACCTGGTCCTCGTACAGGTCGCAGGCCGGGGTCAGTACCAACCACCAATGGCCCTCGTCCGTGGTGATCAGGTCGGCGGCCGTCAGGTGGGGGGTGACCGGGGGGTTGAGGTAGACCCGAGCCGCGGACGAGTGTGTGACCACACTTCCCCCGCCGCTTCCGATGACGCCGTCCAGCTCCTGGACGGCGCTCTCCTTCAACCACGCTGACAGCCTGTGCACCAGCACGAGCGCAGTCTCGCTCATGTCCGTCGTCGCCATCTGCTCCCAGTTCGGCGCGATGACGTCCCGGAGGAAAATGCTGAGCTGGCGGTTCAACAGGTCGCTGATGAGCCGGGTAAGGGCCGGCACTCCACAAGTGAGCCCGTCGCGCACAGCCTGCGTGACCTCGTCCAGGCGGTTCTTCGCGACGACCTGGATGAGCGGCGGAGCCGCCAGGTCCTCGACCTGTCCGGGCACGGCAGTGCAGAAGACGACGGGAACCCATCGGATCCCGGCAACCCTCTCGTAGAGGGCCCTTCCCCGAGTGAGGCTGTCGGTCGCGGTGCTCTGGCCAGAGCTGTCGCGGACGTCGAGGATGACCAGATCGAAGTGCTCGTCCCTGAGTCGTGCCTCTGCGTCGTCGAAGCTTTCCTCGATCTCACACTGGATCGATCCGAGGTCGCTCAGCTTCCTCTTCAGCATCTTCTCGAGCTGTGCCGCCAAATCGTGCTCGTCATCCACGATGAGCAGGCGCAACACCGACTCCCCCGTAGTCACCCGACACTCCTTCTCAGTGTGGCCCTGAAGCACGCCCCAGGGAGTGGTCCTTCGGACATCAACGCGAGGTGCCCGTCGTAGAAGTCCTGGACGACGCTCCCGGCGATACTCAGTCCCAGGCCGATTCCGTCTTCCTTGTCACTGAAGTACGTGTCGAAGATCAGGTCTCTGATCTCCTCACGGACTCCCGGCCCGCTGTCGCTGACCGTGATCTCAACGGAGCCGTCCGGCAGGCGTCCCGTGTCGATCTGTACCCGGCGCTCGTCGTTGTCCTCCTGGGTGGAGAGCCAGAAGAGAGCGTTGCCGACGAGGTTCACGATCACCTGGTTGACGTCGCCGGGGTCCATGGTGACCACGACGTCCTGGCCCCCAACAGAGAGGTCGACGTTCAGCTTCTTGACCTCGCCCTCGTACACGGAGACGGCTTCGCGGATCGTCTCCTGCAACGAGATCTGCCGAGGACGTCCTCGACGCCGCCCGCTGAGCGGCTGTATCCGTGTGAACAGCCGGTCCAGCGCCTTCTCCTGCGAGGCGAAGTCTGCATGGATGCTGCGAAGCTCCTGCCTCAGGGAGGCATGTTCTGTGGGGAGGCCCTCGACCAGGTAGTCCAGCTCTTGGAGGACGTAGGCTATGCGCGTCAGGGCAGAGCGACCGTCATGCAGGACGACGTCCACAAGCGTTCCGAGCGTCGCAAGTCGGGAGAACTGGGAGAGAATCTCCTGGACCTTCTTGACGCTCTCGTTGATGGTCTCGGTCGCCTCGTCGAGGGCGCGCCCGAGGACGGCGTCGTCCGCGTAGCGCTCTCCGACCACCTTGCGCAGAGGGTCCAGCGTGAACGAGCTGAAGACCCCGTGGCCGTGCTCGCCCTCAGCGCCTGAGTGCCGCATCCCGCTCCCACCTGGAGCCGTCGGCTTGCGGGGGTGCCGGACTCGGTACCGTTCGGTCTCCAGGGCGGACACCGCGGTCGTGAGGACCTTCTTCAGGTCCTCGTACTCCTTGCTGTCGATGAGCCCTTCCCGGTGGGAACGGTCCTGGAGACCAGGATTGCCGTCGGCAGTGATGTAGACGAAGCCAGCGACCTGGTTGTTGGAGAAGCGCATGGTCGGGTTGTTGACACGGCGCTGGTCGAACTCCAGCCAGTCGTAGCCCGGCTCGCCGAAGGGCTGGACGCGGAACCCGTCGCGATAGAGGGCGACACCGCTGTTGCCACGGATGAGCTTGCGGACCTCGGTGATGTTCCGCGCGCCGACGTCGAGATCTACGATTCGACGCAGGGACTGTGCTTCGAGGTCCCACGCCCGGATGTCGACCTCCAGGGGCCCGCAGGTGGGTTTCACTGCCTCATTCGGCAGTCTGAGGTCCACCTCGGTCGCGGTGTCCTCGGAAGCGAGATACAGCGTGAACCGGCCCTTCCCCTCGGCATCTACTGCGCCTGTCAGACGGTAGTCGGGGTGTGCCAGGGCCTCGCTCGCGGCGACGAATCCGGAGTGGTGTTCGAGCTCTCCAGGAGGCAGCTCCAGGAAGATTGCGAAGTCCGGCGTGTCAGCAGCGCTCAGCTCAGTCGGAGCAGGCGGGGGCAGCAGCCTGGAGAGCGATCGCTTGAGCAGCGTGACGGTGTAGTCGTCCCAAGTCTGCCGCAGCCCGTTCAGCCTCATCAGGGTGCCGTGCGGCGACCCGCCGCCACCCCAGGGGTTGCTGACGCGGGTGCTCGCGGTTCCGGGACCCGCGCCGTACGTCTCCAGGAGCTCGTCGAGCAGAAGGTCTGCCTCTCCCCAAGGTGCGAAGACCGAAGGTTCGCCCACACGCCAGTTGACGGGGACTTGGTCGAGATACGACTCCCCTTCGACGAAGTCACCCCAGTTGATTCGGAGGCTGACCTCCGAGCCGTCGACACGGCGAGTGGTGAGTTCGGTAACCGAGGCGAGGCGAGCTGCGGAGAAGCGACCGATGCCCTTGGCGCCGAGGACGCGTCGTCCCAGGCTCTCGCTACGGGGCGCACGTTGGCGGAACGAGGTCGCGATTTCCAGCCACGTGCCCCGCACCGTGTCCGGAGACATGCCATGTCCGTTGTCCCACACCTCGATGGAACCCTGGCCCTCGACGAGTGGGCCGATGAAGCGGATCAGCACGAGGCTGGCGTCAGCGTCGTAGGCGTTCTTGACCAGCTCAGTGAGGGCGACACGCTCGTTGCTGATCAGTTCCTCTCCGAGGGTGCTCATCAGGCGAGCGCGCGGCCGCAGGTACACCTCGTCGCCGCCAGCGTCCACGTACACCCCCGCAGGACATTCACACCCATGTGCCTCCCGAATGCAGGGAGTTGTCGCGGAGTTTACTCCGCTTCCGAGCCGTGGATCCCGCCTGTCCGCCGACAGGCGCCGGCACCGCATGCGTGTGCGATGACCTGCTGGGTCCTGGCCTTGGTCCTGATCGCCGTTGCCGATGGGTAGCGCGCCCGCCGACGGCCGGAAAGCAGTGGAACGTCTGTCGCCTGTCGGTGTTGTCCACAACGATGGCCGCATGATCCCTGAATTCCGCGTGGACGTGGACCTCGACTACGACCTCGAAGCCCTCCGAACCGACCTGGACGCTGAGGACGTAGTCGAGGGTTTCACCGAGCACCACGAGTACGAGTGCATGGGGCTTCCCAGCTGGGATGACGCCTTGGACTGCCTGGCCGAGGAGGGATCTCTTCTGGCCCGCGCAGAGAAGTCAGATGCCGCGGACGGAGTAAGGGTTCTCCTGGACGAGCTGAGGGAATCCGACGACATCGGCTACGCCGAGCTCACAGGGATCGTGTTCAGTAACAACGACCCAGGGGTGGCCGGCCTCAGCACCGCGTTGAGCGCCGCCCGTGTTGCCACCTTCTACTCGTGCTCCGCGGGCGGTAACCATCATGCGGAGTACCCGATGGTCGGCGCCGTCCCGGACCGGGCCCGTGCCGAGCTCCTCGTGGACCTGATCCGGAAGAGCGGCTGTGGGGTCGGCCAGACGTACGGCCGTTGGTACATCTACAGCCGCTCTGTCTGGCAGACCCACGCCCTCGCCAAGGCGATCATCGACTCCCGTGAGCTCTTCGACGTGATCCCGGCCCCGGCCTGGACCGACGGGCTCCAGGAGATGCTGGATGACTGGGACGGTTAGACGGGCTCGTCCCCAAGCAGCGCGGCTTCTCGGGGACTCACAGGGGGAGTCCGTGCATCAACGAGTCGACAGCGTCGTCAAGGCGCCGTAGGACGATCCGACCGTCGCCCTGGGCGACGGCTAGCAGGCGCTCACCTGCCGCAATGCCCGCCTCGGCCAGGACGCTCAACGGCAGAACGACTGCTCCGTGCTCGTCGACGTCCACTTCGGACGCTGTAGGAGTCATGGGCTGAGTGTCGCAGCTCGCGCGCAGACGAACCTCCATACCGAGCGATGCGTGAGCGACTGTACCGGCACAGGGATACCCGCGGTCGATGCCTCGACCGCGGACGGCACCGAACTACCGCCATCGCCTAGGTCCAGTACGAGGTGCCGGCCTCCGGCCTGGATGAAGGTTCAGGGGAACGTAGCGAGACCACTCCCGCGGACAGCTAGGACCAGGTGTTCTGGACCATCGACGCGGACCTCAACCGGGATCTCGGAACGCCGTTCGAGCGAGGTGCTCAAGGGTGCCGTGACCTCATGTTGATCACTGAGGGGAAGACCGCCCGCCCCTCCGTCAGGCAGAGGCGGCTGGACCCATCAAGGGGATCCGGAATTTGGCTCAGGGAAGTCCAGGCGGCTCGTACGAGTCCCTCCAGCTGCGGGATCGAGGTGCTGTGAACGGCGCCGCGAGATCGGCTCTCCTCAGCGCGGCGGAGTTGCCAGTCGCCGTCCCGGGTTCGGCGTCGAGCGTTGAGCGGAGGCCGAAAGTGCAGCTGAAGTAGGTGCTCCAGCGCGAGTCCGCACACGGTCAGTCCAACCGTCTCGACCGCTGTACGCTCCGGGGCCGTGAGCTGCGTCAGTAGCTTCGGCCACTGCACGACAATCACTCGTTCCCACAGTTCCGGCGGAACGGTGTTGGCTAGGTGGTGGCTCTCCCCGATGGGAAGGTCTCGGAGACGGCGTTCGGCTTCCTGAGTCTGGCCGACGTAGGCGAGACCTGTTCCATGCAGGAAGACGCCGTAGACGACCGGCCCCCTGACCGGAGGCGCTTCGTCGCCAGCCCCCGATGTAAGGAGGGCGCCGACGGTGTGGGCAAACCTGAATCGGCGGTCTTGCCATTGACTCAACTCGGCGACCCCGCTGGTCAGAGACCGCAGGGCGGAGCGCCACTGGTCGTAGGCCTGATCAAAGCTCGTATCCACCACGAATCAAAGTCTGCCCGTACCGATGCGGCACGTCGCCCAGGCACGGTGCACCATCGGCGGGGCCGTGCTCCAGTGGCGAGTCAGCGCGACTGCGGCGACCGGCCGCGTTGTTTCACCCGGACCCTTCATGGGCTGTCGCAGAAATCGGATTGAATGTCGGCATGAGTGCTCCGGACGCGGTACGCATGCAACTGCCCACAGCCTCAAGGCCTGTCGACCCGGGAGGCGAGGCCTCCGTGGACCTCGCTTATGTGCCGGCCCCGGACGACACCGGTGCCAAGACCGGCGAGCGGTTCGAGTTCCAGACCCAGGCTGCCCTGCATGCAGTCCTGGGCATGCTCTGTGGCAACGACGTGGCGCACGTGACCTGCGAGCACTTCGAAGACTTCCTGACGGCGCGGAGGGTCCGTGGTGGTCAGGACGGTGACCTCCTGTGGGAGTTCTGGCAGGTGAAGTCCCGTGAATCGGGAATGCCTTGGGGCCTTGGCGACCTACTGGGAAGCAAGGCGCTGAAAGCGTTGTGGCGCACCCATCAGGCGGTTCGGGGCCGCGGGCACTCGTACCTTCTCGTCGTCGGCGTAGAGGGGCAGCTGAAAGAGACGGAGGACGTCCGCCTCCTGGCCTCCGGACAGGCCGATCAGCACCAGAGCGTGCTGGACAGGGTCACGGGACGGCTGAAGGCCTCTTCGGATGAGATCGCGGCATTTCTCCGACTTGTTCGGGTCCGGGCCCTGCCTTCTCGGGGCGAGCTGCGTCTGCGCAACGAGTCGATCTTCTCCGAGCGCGGGTCGCATCTCCAGGTCCAGGAAGTGCGTTCGCTCTTCAACAGGCTGGAGGAACGCATCAGAGAGGCGATGCGCGGCCATGCCGGCTCTTCGTCGCCCGTCGATGCCACCGAGCCAGCCCCCGGGGACGGCGTTCTGCGTCGGCGACTGTCCGCCGACAACCTGTCCGATATCTGGCTCGCGCTCAGCAACCCGTATCTCCAGGACTTCTTGCATGCGAGCCAACGCGCGATCACCCAGCATCCCTATTCGGGGCTGACCGGTACAAGTACCCCTCCGCTCGACAGCATCTACACACCGCTGCGCCTGCGCAGGACACCAGAACCGGCTTCGGCGGACGCCATCGGGACCCGAGACCGAGTCGGCCTCGGGAACGACCCCGTGGGCTTGGTGCTGGCAGAGGCTGGCGGCGGCAAGTCGAGCCTGTTGCGGGCGATCCAGGCCGAGCAAGCAGGGTGTTTGCTCCGAGGGCAGCCCGTGGCGTTCCTGGCCGTGTTGGTCCCGGCTGCGGCAATCCTGGACGGTGCACTGCCGAGGGCCGTCGCATCGGCCGCCTCGGCGGAGTTGGCGGGACACGGACTGATGCGTGATCTGCCTGCCGAATTCTTCCGCGCACGCCCCGTGCCGGAGGTCGACTGGTTGGTCTTGGTCGACGGCTTGGACGAGATCACCGACGAGGAGAGCAGGAAGCGACTGCTGGCTCAGCTCGCACTCCTGGCGGCTGAGCCCGATTGCGTCCACCGTTTCGTGGTGGCGAGCCGGATTCTCCCCGACCAAGAGCTGGAACTCGCAGGAAAAGGCGTTCCGCGCTACGAAATCCTGCCCTTCGACGGAGACGGTTTGGTCGCCACGGCGCAGGCGTGGTTCGCGTGGGCCGGCCTTCCAGATGCCGACGACAAGGCTGAGCAGTTCCTCGTCGCAGTCGAGTCGGCTGGACTGTCCGGCTTCGCTAGCCGTCCACTGCTAGCAGCGATGTTGTGCCAGCTGTACACGAAGGCCCCGGACGAGAGACTGCCAGCAACCAGAACGGAACTCTATCGCCGGTTCACTGAGGCCTTGATCGCGCGTATGCAAGACAGTGGCCTCGTCGGAATTCGGCAGCAGGCGGAGTCAACGTTGCGGCGCTTCGGCCTGGACGCCATGACGCGGGGCGACGCGTTCCTCGATCGACTGCCGCAGTGGATCGACCAGTTCGCAGCTGACTGGAGGGTGCGTACGGATCGGGACTGGGCGTCTGACCTGACGGCGATAGCCATGGGAGAAAGGCCAATGGCCGTCCCCGAGGAGCACTGGAACCGCTTCGTTGTTGCGGTACTGCGTCGCTCGGGGTTGCTCACCGGCCCGGCAGGCCGACTTGAGTTCGCCCACCGGACCCTTCAGGAGTACTGCGCCGCTCGACACCTCGCGCAGTACCCAGAGCGCCACGCCGCAGAACTCGGCCGGCAGCTCGAGCTGTGGGGGAATCCCTATCAGGACGACAATCCCTGGAGTTCTCCGCTGCACACCGCGTCCTACATCGGATTCCTGCTCGACGCTGGAGTCCGGTCATCGATCGACGGACCCGAGACGCTCCGAGGGCTCGCCGTCCCAGAGAACATCCGCGGATGCTTGTTGATCGCGGAACTGTTGACACTACGCGTCCTTGTGGGCGATTCCTGGGCCCATGTCGTCAGAGCTGCCGCGGATGCCGCCGCAGAGGCCAGTGAGAAGCCTGACGAGGCCGACGAGGAGTGGGTAGACGAGCCGCGCTCACGGGTGCTCGCCGCCGAGGTCTTGGTCGTGCTCGACCGAGAGCGCGGCCTGGACCGGCTTGAGTCACTGGCTCGGGACGAGGACACAGACTGTGACTTCAACGAGGACCCCAGCCACCCCGGCCTGAGCCCGCGCCTGTTGGCGGCAAGCCGCGTACTGGACGAAGACACGGCCCGTGGAATCGACCTCTATGTCGAGCTCGCTGCCGACGACTCGCTCCACGGAAGCGTGCGCATCCGGATGGCAGAGCAGGTCGCCGAAGCGGACGATCCACGGGCCGAGGCGGTTCTCGAGGCCCTGGCTTCGGCGGATCTCTACTTCGACGACCGTCTCCTGGCTGCGACGTACCTAGCCGCTTTGGCGCCCGACTCGGCGGCCGACCACCTGTACGCGCTGATCACCGAGCACTGGCAGGACCCGGACTGGCACGACTGGTGTCCGGAAGCGATCGAGGCGCTGGCTGAACTGGGCGATCCGCGAAGCCAGGAGTTTCGGTTGGAGAGTTCTTAACGGTGCTCACCCTCATCCGTGCGAAAACCAGGTCCGCCACGTGCCGCCCTGGTCCTAGATCAATTCGGGCAGAGCCATGCCGCACCGCTCTGGCTGATCCAGGATGGAAGGGTTCGGTCGCGCCCGGCGCGGCTGAACCGGGAGTCCATGCGTGAGCGATGCGTGAGCGGACGTGCCAGCACGAGGCAACTCAGAGTGGATACCGCGATCGGCCGCGTGGCGCTGACCAGCAGGAACAGCACCACGCGGCACTAGCGATTACGCGCCGTCATGATCCATGTTGATCTTGTAAAGCGGATGTCGTCGGTTCGAACCCGACAGGGGGCTCTCAGCTCCGCTGCACGTCAGCGGACAGGCAACGACGAAGCGCCCCGGATCGGGTTGGTCCGGGGCGCTTCTGGCATCACCAAGTGACATCAGCCGGTCTTGCGGTGGCGCGCCCGCGCGCCGTCGGATGGCAGATCCGCTATACACAGAGTGTGAACGCTTTGCGGCAGAACGTGAGATCTGGCGTGCGCTCGCTGAACCCGCGTGCTGCTGCGGCCGCGTTCGTCGAACTCCCGTGCCAGCTCATCCGGGGCCGACGGCTGCGGGTTTGTCCGACGCGGGGCGAGCGACAACTGCGGGCATCCGCGGACCGCCGCACAACCGTCGAGCCATGAACCTGGACCCCGAGCAGTCCCGGCACCGCCTGAAGGCCGCGCGCTCCGCTCGGATCGCCACAGTGTCCGCAGCCGGGCATCCGCATCTGGTCCCCATCACCTTCGTCACTGCCGGCGACCACCTCTACTTCGCCGTCGACCACAAGCCCAAGACGACCGCTGCGCTTCGACGCCTGCAGAACATCCGCGAGAACCCGAACGTCAGCGTCCTCGCCGACTTGTACGAGGACGACTGGACCCAGCTCTGGTGGGTCCGCGCCGACGGCACCGCTGAGATCTGGGACGACGGCGCCACCCGGGAACACGCCCTCGACCTCCTGGCCGCCAAGTACCCCCAGTACAAGGAGACTCGCCCTGTCGGCCCCGTTGTCGCCATCACAATCCACCACATCTCCGGCTGGTCCTACAGGGACTGATGATGGGTCACTCCATGGCCGCAGAATCCGGCGTTGCGGTCTGGTTCTGGTTATCCTCCTGCGCGGGGCGATCATTCCCGTGACAATCCTCGGCAGACCACCTGTCCGCAAGGCATAGGGAAGGAACCTTCGCATGGGTCTGGAAACAGCGCCGTTCGCGCCGGAACTCGCTTCGCCGGACGAGCTGCGCGCTTGGTACCAACTCTTCGTGGAGGTGTCCGTCGCGGACTTCCCCAGCACCCCGGTGCCGGAATACGACACCTACGTACAGCAGTTGCGCACGTCCGCCTCGAGCCAATGGACTCGCGTGCGCTGGGAGGCGCGCGACGCCGGGCGACTGCTCGGTACGGCGAGCGCCACGTTCCCGACGGGGGAGAACAGCGGGTACGCCGTCATCGCCGTGCGCGTGGCGGTTCAGGACCGAAGGGGCGGCGTCGGGACCGGGCTGCTCCGGGCGATGCTGCCGGAGATCCGCGAGCGCGGCTGCCGGCCGGTCGCCTGCGAGGTGAAGGCCGGTTCGGACGGCCAGAAGTGGACGGACGTCCTCGGCTTCCGCCCGGTCCTGCGACTCACCGAACACCGCCTGGACATCACGAGCGTGGACCCGGCGCGGTGGCAGGTGGAGGCCCCGTCCGGGTTCCGGCTCCGCCAGTGGGCGGACACCGCACCGGACGAGCTGGTCCAGGGCTTCGTCGGAGCGCTGAACGCCATGGCCGATCAGCCGCTCGGCGAGGTCAGTTTCCAATACCCCACCTGGACGGTGGAGCGGGTGCGCCGGCGCGAGGCCGACCCGCTCAAGGCCGGGCAGTCGCGCCGCTATGTGGTGGCCGTGGACGAGCGCAGTGGGACGGTGGCGGGCTTCACCGAGATCGTCATCGATGCCGAGCAGGGGAGCCACTGCAAGCAGGGGGATACAGCCGTTCTGTCGCAATTCCGCGGACTCGGGCTCGGCCTGGCGATGAAGTCCTCGATGATGCGTTGGCTCACCGCCGACCTGCCCCAACTGGAACAGGTACACACGATGACGGCCTCCGAGAACACCCACATGATCCGCGTCAATGCCCGGCTCGGCTACAAGGCCGAATACACCCTGGCGAGCGTCGAGTCCGATGTCAGCGCGCTCGAAGCCCTTCTGGGTTGCGCTGTCTGACGTCCTGTCGAGGGCTGTTGACGCTTCCTCGCTCCGGCACCGAGACGGCGCCTACGCCGTTTTCGTGCTGGTCACCGCCAGGGTGCGGCACCGCGGAGCAGCAGGAACGCGAGGTCGAGGGCACTGAGGGCGATGGTCAGCAGGAACGGGAGACGGCTGTCCGGGTGTCGGGCGCGGGGGAGGGCGGCGGCAGCGCTGAGGGCGCCGGCGGCGGCGAGGCCGATCCAGCCGGGCAGCCCGGGTGGCCCCGGGGGGCCTACGGACAGGACCACGGAGGCGGCGAACAGCGCGAGGACGGCGAGTGCACGGCTGCGGGCGTGGCCGAGGCGCTGGGGCAGGCCGCGTACTCCGGCGGCCAGGTCGGCATCGATGTCCGGCAGCACGTTGGTCAGGTGCGCGCCGACGCCGAGCAGGGCTCCCGCCGCGACCAGCCACCACGGGGGCCAGGGGTGGCCGGGCAGGCCGAGGGTGACGAAAGCGGGCAGGAGCCCGAAGGCCAGCGCGTAGGGAAGCCAGGACCAGCGGGTCCGCTTGAGCGCGGCGTTGTAGGCCAGGCCCGCGCCGACACCGGTCAGGTGTGCGGCTCCGGCCGCGAGACCGCAGGCCAGGGAGAGCGGGACGCAGAGCAGGCCGGCGCTGAAGGCGGCGGCAGCGGCTTGTGCCCGGGCCAGTGATCCCACTGCCAGGGGTTTGTCGCGGCGGGCTGCACGGATGTCGCGTCGCATGTCGATGAGGTCGTTGGACCAGCCGATGCACAACTGACCGGTCAGCACCGCTGTGCCCACCAGCACGCATCCGGCCGTGGTCCGGCCGAGGGCCGCGGCCAGGGCGGTGGCCATGCCGGTCACGGCGAAGGCCGGAGCGGGGTGAGCGGCAAGCAGCAAGGTGACCGCTGAGCCGGGGGCCGTCCGGACGCCGGTCCGGGACGCGGCCGCCTCGGCGGCCAGGGAGGGCCTGTCGGCCGGAGGCGGCACCGCTTCGAGGGGCACGGCCCCGATGCTACGTCCGCAGGCACCTGATCACCGCTCAGCCACGCGCGCTGCTGCGGCTTCCCGGGATCAGGGACGGCGGAGCCCTACGATGACCGAATGACCCGGATTATGGCGGTTCACGGAGTGCTGCCGCCGCGCCGGTACACCCAGGGCGAGATCACCCGCGCGGTGGAGGCAACCTGCCGACTGCCGCGCGACGACCGGCGTCTGCTGGAACGGGTGCACGCCGCATCCGGCGTGAACAGCCGTCACCTGATCCTGCCGCTGGAGGAGTGCGCCCGCCTGGACGGCTTCGGCGCGCGCAACGACGCGTACGTGCGCGGGGCACTCGATCTGGGACACGAAGCCGTGAAGGGCGCACTCGACCGGGCCGGCATCGCCCCCGGCGAGGTCGACCTGGTGATCTCCACCTCGGTGACCGGGATCGCCGCGCCTTCTCTGGAGGCTCGCCTCGCCGCGAGACTGGGGCTGCGACCCGACGTGAAGCGACTGCCGCTGTTCGGGCTCGGTTGCGCCGGTGGTGCGGCGGGTCTGGCCCGCATGCACGACTACCTCATCGGATATCCCCACCACACCGCGGTGCTGCTGTCGGTGGAGTTGTGCTCCCTCACCCTCCAACGTGCCGACGCGTCCCTGCAGAACCTCGTGGCGGGCGCGCTGTTCGGCGACGGCGCGGCAGCAGTCGTCGCCGTCGGCGAGGGAGGCGAGGGAGGCGAGGGCCGCGACCCCGACGCCCCCGTCGGCCCCGACGACCCCGTCGGCTGCGGGGCGACGGTTCCGGGACCGCGGATCGTGGCCGTGCGCAGCCATCTGTTCCCCGGTACCGAGGACATGCTCGGGTGGACGATCAGCGACACGGGGTTCCACATCATGCTCGGCGCTGACCTGCCCGACCTGGTGAAGCGTCACCTCGGGGGCGCCGTGACCGATTTCCTGGCTAACCACGAGCTGAAGGCCGAGGACGTCAGTGCCTGGGTGTGCCATCCGGGCGGCCCCAAGGTCCTGGACGCGGTACGCGATTCCCTGGACCTGCCTGCGCGTGCGCTGGAGTCCTCCTGGCGCTCGCTGGCCCGCGTGGGCAATCTCTCCTCCGCCTCGGTCCTGCACATCCTGCGGGACACACTCGCCGACCACCGTCCGCCGCCGCCGGGGTCGTCAGGGCTGCTGCTGGCCATGGGCCCCGGCTTCGGCATCGAACTCGTCCTCCTGCGCTGGTAGCCGCGAATGACTCCCTACACCCTGCTGATCCTGCTGGTCGCCCTGGAGCGTCTGGCCGAACTGGCCGTCGCCCGACGTCACGCCGTCTGGAGCCGCGCCCGGGGAGGCGTCGAGTACGGCGCCGGCCACTACCCGGTCATGGTCGCCCTGCATACCGGCCTGCTCGTCGGGTGCCTGGCGGAGACCGGCCTGCTGCACCGGCCCTTCGTCCCCGGGCTCGGCCGGCCCGCGCTCGCCGCCGCGCTGCTGGCCCAGGCGCTGCGCTGGTGGTGCATCACCAGCCTCGGGCCGCGCTGGAACACCCGCGTCATCGTGGTGCCGGGCCTGCCCCTGGTCCGTAGCGGCCCGTACCGGTGGCTGCACCATCCCAACTACCTCGCGGTGATCCTCGAAGGCGTCAGCCTGCCGCTGGTCCACGGCAACTGGATCACTGCCACCGTCTTCACGGCGCTCAACGCCCCGTTGTTGGTCACTCGCCTGCGCTGCGAGAACGCCGCTCTCGCGACCGTCGGAGCCACCGCCACGGCCCGGGTCGCCGCGTGATCGACCTCCTGGTCGCCGGAGGGGGACCGGCCGGACTGGCGACCGCCATCCACGCGGCCCAGGCCGGGATGGACGTCGCCGTCGTCGAACCCCGCCCCATCCCGGTCGACAAGGCATGCGGCGAGGGCTTGATGCCTCACGGCGCGCAGGCGCTCGTCGCACTCGGCGTCGAGGTCACCGGCCAGCCCCTGCTCGGCATCCGCTACCTCGACCATCGCCACCAGGCGGAGGCCCGGTTCCGCGGTCGTCCCGGGCTCGGTGTGCGCCGCACCCTGCTGCATGCCGCGCTCGCGCGCCGCGCGGAGGAGCTCGGCATCCCCGTGCTCCCGCGGCGGGTCGACCACATCCGGCAGGACCAGGAACGGGTGTCTGCGGCAGGTCTCCAGACCCGCTACCTCGCCGCGGCGGACGGCCTGCACTCACCGATCCGACGGCAACTGGACCTTGCCCGTACCGGCGCGGGTGCCGCCCCCGGCGCGGGCGCCGCCCCCGGTCTCTGGCCCGCCCGCTACGGACAGCGCTGCCACTTCACCGTCGCGCCGTGGTCCCCGTTCGTCGAGGTCCACTGGTCTGCGCGCGCCGAGGCCTACGTGACGCCACTGTCCCCGCACCTGGTCGGGGTCGCCGTACTGACCAGCGAACGCGGACCTTTCCACGCACACCTCGACCACTTCCCGGCCCTCCGCGACCTGCTTTCCTCCGACGCGGCGGGCCCGGTGCGGGGAGCGGGCCCCATGCGGCAGCACGTTCGCGGACGCGTGGCGGGCCGGATTCTTCTGGTCGGCGACGCCGCCGGATACGTGGACGCCCTCACCGGTGAAGGCATCTCCCTGGCCTTCACCCAGGCGGCAGCGCTGGTCCACTGCATTCGGCAGGGACGACCCGACGCCTATGAGCGCGCCTGGCGCCGGGTCACTCGCCGCCACCGCCTCCTCACCCAGGGCCTGCTCTGGGCCCGCCACCGGCCCGGGCTCGCGCCCCGGATCGTCCCCGCGGCTGCGTACCTGCCACGGCTGTTCTCGGGCCTGGTCAACCATCTCTCATGAGCGAGGCCTGCCAGAAGCGCCGGCCCGGGTCTCCCGGACCGTGGACTGATGAGCACGCGCACCGGGCCGTCGCCGGGTTCGCGGGGATGACGTCCGCGTCATGAACCGGACGGGTGCCCGGTGCGTAGCAGTAGGGGATTCGATTCGCTCCGCAGACGGGACCGGCAGACAGGGTCCGCGTGGCGGTGCGGCACAAATCCGACCCCCCCTCCTGGGAGCGATCATGAACCGTCTCTACGTCCTCGCGGCCGGCGCCGCCGCGGTCGCCGCGCTCGCCGCCGGCTGCAGCAGTTCCTCCAAGAGCAGCGCCCCGTCCGCACCAGCCTCCCCGCCCGCGTCCAGTGCCCCCAGCACCGTCGGCGGCGCGGCCACCGTCAAGACCGCCGGCTCGCCGCTCGGCCAGATCCTGGTCGACGGCTCCGGCCGCACCCTGTACCTCTTCAAGGCCGACACCGGCACCACTCCCACCTGTACCGGGAGTTGCGCGAGCCTGTGGCCCGCCGACACCACCAACGGCACCCCGCAGGCCACCGGCGGCCTCAGCGGCACGATGCTGGGCACCACCACGCGCACGGACGACCACACGACCCAGGTGACCTTCGACGGCCACCCGCTGTACCACTTCTCCCAGGACAGCAAGCCCGGCGACGTCAACGGCCAGGGCATCCAAGGCGTGTGGTTCGTCGTGAGCCCCTCCGGAACGGCGATCACCGGCACGGCCGGCCAGGCGCCCAGCCAGACGCCCAGCCAGACGCCCAGCCCTACTCCCAGCCCGAGCAGCGGCGGCAGCGGTGGCGGCTACGGCTACTGACCGGGGTCCTCACGGGAGTTGGACCGTGGCGACCCTCCTGGCCGTGGCAGCGGTGACCGGGGTGACGGTCGCCGCAGGCGGATGCACGGCCCGGCCGCAGGCCGCAGCTCCGCCCAGCACCCCAGCGCCCGCCTCCACCGCGTCCTCCCCGGCTGCCGCGTACCTGGCCATCGCCAGCACCGGCAACACCCGACTCGACAGGGACTTCGACCGCTTCAACGGCCCCGACCGAAGCGACCTCACGGCGAGCGCCGCGGACCTGCGCGACATCGCCACCACCGAGCATGCCTTCGACCAGCGCCTCGCCCACCTCACCCTGACCCTGCCCCCGGAAGCCGCCACCTGGGCACGGACCCTGATCCGCGCCAACGAGGCCCGCGCCAGTCTCACCCTGCGTGCCGCGGACAGTACGTCCCTCCGACAACTCGGCGGTCTCCGGCCCTCGTTGACCGCCGCCAACGCGCCCGTGGAGCGAGCCGTCTCGGCGATCCGCGCCACCCTCGGCCTGCCACCGCCCGACACCAGCTGACCAGGACGCCCACACGCAAGGAAGGCAGGACCCGATGAACGCCGTCACCTCCGCCCCGCCCCGCGGTCGCACCCACGTGGCACCTCTGCTCGTCGTCCTGTGGCTGCTCCGGTTGCTCACCGCCGCAGGGCTGGCCATCGACGCCTACGTCCACGTCGATCTCGCACCCTCGTACGACCCCATCAAGGCCACCGTCAGCCAGGGCGATCTCTTCCGTGCAGAAGCCGCTGCCGCGGCCCTCGCCGCGCTCCTTCTGCTCACCCTCCGCCGCCATCTGACCGCCTGGCTGCTCGCCCTCGCGGTCGCTCTCGCCGGCGTCGCCGCTGTCCTGCTCTACCGCTACGTCGACGTCGGCGCCATCGGCCCGCTGCCCAACATGTACGAACCGTTCTGGTACCCCGAGAAGACGATGTCCGCCATCGCCGAAGGCGCCGCTGCCCTCACCGCCCTCGCCGGACTCCTGATCGCCCGGCACCAGCTCCCGCGACGCGGGGCCGGCCCCTGCTCTGGAAACCCAGGTGGCCGCAACGCATCATCCGGCTAGAGTCGAGCGGTGCCCGAGCTGAAGCGGCTCCATGCCGACCATGCCCCGGCGGTCCTGGCCTTCGAGCTGGCGAACCGCGCCTACTTCGCTGCCTCGATCTCCGACCGCGGTGACGAGTTCTTCGACCAGTTTGCCGAGCGGTACAGCGCCTCACTGGCTGAGCAGGAGGCCGGCATCGTCGCCTTCTACGTGCTCGCTGCCGAGGACGGCTCGGTTCTGGGCCGGTTCAACCTGTACGACGTCAAGGACGGCACCGCTGTGCTCGGTTACCGGGTCGCACAGCACGTCTCCGGTCGCGGCGTGGCGACCGCGGCGGTCCGGGAGCTGTGCCGGCTGGCGCCGGCGCGGCACGGGCTGCGCACACTGCGGGCGGCCACCTCCCGTAGCAACGTCGCGTCCCAGAGGGTGCTGACCAAGGCCGGGTTCGTCCCGGTCGGACCGGCAGACCCGGCCGACCTCGGCGGTAAGCCTGGCACCTGGTACCAGCGTGACCTGACGCTCCAGCCGTAGACCGTGATCTTGTAGTAGTCCCGTCTTCCTGGCCGACGTCGTCGAGCTTGTGGCTCAGAAGATCGTCGGGGCGCCGTCGTCCGGTTCGCCGAAGGCCAGCTGGTAGACGAGGTCTTCGAGGTCCACGGGCTTGAGGCTGCCGACGCAGGACGTCAGGAGGTCGCGGACGCCCCGGTGGGGCTCGTCGTGGCGGGCGGCGTTCCAGTGGCCGGCGACGCCGGCCGGTATGGCGGCCACGTTCCTGCCACAGCGGGTGCAGGTGGTCCGAGGCATTTTCATATCTCCATCGTCCCAGTGGGGACCGACAGTTCATGGCAGCCACCCGGCCCCGTCGGCGGCGAGGCGTTCACGACCGTGCCCAGGCTCAAACTCGCTGCGTGGTCCGCAAGGGCCATGTCGGACGTCGCCCGCGCACGTGGCTCTCGCTCACGGGGAAGGGCCGCAAGGCGTTCGAGACGCACCTCGCGGCCCTTGCCGTGCTCACCGCCCAAGGGCGCGCCCTGGCGGGCGACGGCGACCTTGGCGGCGAGCTTGGCGGCGACGGTCAGCGGGCGTGACCGTCAGTTGGTGTACTGCTCCCAGGTGTGGCTGAAGTACCAGGTGGACTGGGAGATGCCGGAGCAGGAGTCGGAGCCGCCGGTGCCCGGGCAGCCGCCGTTGTCGCGCTCGGACGCCCACATCGAGATCTCGTCGATCCCCTTGCTGACGGCCCAGTTGTAGACGGTCTTGGCATCGGCCGTGGTGAAGGTCTCCGCCTTGCCGTAGTCGTCGATGCCCGGCATCTCGGTGATGCCGACCATCGCCCACAGCTCCTGCGAGGACTTGCTCGGGTAGAGCGTGTGGAGCTGGTCGACCAGGCCTTGGGCGGCGGTCTCGGTGTCCTTGGCCATCTCCTGCGTGGTGCCGACGTAGTAGTCGAACGTCATGAGGTTGACCACGTCGATGCGGGTGTGGTTGGCCACCGCGTTCTTCATCACCGCCTGGCCGCCGGAGTCCAGGCCGTCGGTGTTGGTGGGCATCGTGTAGGAGAACTGCACGGAGCGCTTGTTGCCCGCGGCCCACGCCTCCACCGCGGCGATCGCCTTGTTCCTGCGGTCGATGCCCGCGCTGTTGGTGAGCGAGTTGGCCTCGACGTCGAAGTCGACGCGGGAGAGGTTGTACGTGGTGATCAGGTGCTCGATACCGGAGGCGATCGAGCTGACGCTGTGACAGCTGTCCGCGAGCTCGGTGCCGCCCGAGTCGGCGGAGTAGCCGCCGAAGGACGGGATGACGTCCCCGCCGTTGGCGCGGATCTTGGCGATCGAGGAGCCGTAGGTCGAGGTGGCGATCGGCTGCGAGGAGCTGCCGTTCCAGTCCACCGTGCAGGAACCGGCGGACGGGGTCTGCAGGAAGGCCATGGACAGCCACTTGGCGCCCGACTTGGCGGCGACGGTCGCCGGGTCGTCGCTGGTGTAGGCCTCGAAGTAGGGCGCGAAGAGGTGCGAGGGGACGGTGGTGGCCCGGACGGCAATCGACCCGGCCGACCCGGCCGCGTGGGCGGCGACCGGGGTGGCCGGTGCGGTGGTGTCGGCCGCCTGGGCGACGGCGGTGGCGCCGAACGTGGTGACAGCGGCTGCGGTGACGGCGAGGGCGGCGCGCAGGCGTGCGGTGGGACGCAAGGGGGCCTCCGGCGATTCTTGTTAGGAAACTTTCCTATCTTTTGAGCAGGGAACGTATCCCCGACCTGAATCGCCGTCAAGAAGTCCGGCACCACTTCTTACATGAACATGAGGATTAACGTGAGCACGGACCGGGCCGGATCATGCGAACGCGCCGGGACCCCCGCTTCGGTGCGGGGGTCCCGGCGCGTTGCCGGTATGTGGTTGTTGTCGTTCGGTTGCCAGGACCTGCGTCAGTTCATCGACGGTCCAGTGCGCCAGGCGTCCATGCCGGCCTGGCGGGCCATCTTGGCCTGGTTGAGGGTGCGCGTCGCCATCTCGGCGGGGGGCGTCTCCCAGGTCTGGATCCAGCGGCGCCCGGCCGAGATCAGGGAGAGGCCGACGAGGGCCGCGCCGGTGGCGACGACCATCGAGCCGAGGCCCGTCATCGCCGCACCGACCGCAAGCAACCGGGTGTTGGGGCGGAAGCCCTGGGTCGCGTTCGTCGTCATTGCAGTCATGGCACCACGATGCCCGCGACTGCCCGGTCCCGCACTTCGGGACGGGCAGTCGGGTCAGGGGCGGCGCGGGGTCAGTGCGGAGTCGACGACGCCGTGGTGGGGTCGGTGGCGGGGGCGCTCGCAGGTGTGGAGACGGCGACGGGCGTGCTCGGCTTCGAGGGACGGCTGGTCTGCGCGACGAACGCGCCGATCAGCACCAGGGCTCCGCCCAACAGCTGCGGCGTGGCGAGGTGTTCGCCGAGCAGGAACCAGGACAGCGCGGTCGCCCAGATCGCCTCCAGGAACGCGACCACAGACGCGACCGGGGCCGAGAGTCGGCTCACCGAGGTGACACCGGTCAGATAGGCGACGACGGTCGAGATCAGCACCATCCACAGCGCCAGCGCGATCGCGGGGACGCGGGTCGAGCCCATCGTCGCGTCGCCGCCCAGCACGTGCCAGGGCAGCGTCCACGGCTGCGCCAGCGGCGTGATCACCAGGGCGCCGATGAGCAGGCCGAATGCGGAGAGGGCGATCGGGTCGATCCTGTCCTTGGGGGCGGCGGAGGCGCTGCGCCCGGCCTTCTCGGAGATCACGAAGTAGCCGACCTGGGAGACCGCCGCGCCCAGCCCGAAGAGCACGCCGATCGGGTCGAGCCCGCCCAGCCCGGTCCACACCTCGACCACCAGGGCGAGACCGAGGGTCGCGGTCAGCGCGCCGAAGGCCGCCGCGCGCGTGACCGGACGGCGCTGCACGAAGCGGACGTAGCCGAGGAGCAGGGACGGGCCCAGGTACTCCAGCAGCATCGCGATGGCGACGGGGATGCGGGAGATGGCGAAGAAGTACGACACCTGCACGAGCGTCACCCCGAGCAGCCCGAAGCCCAGCAGCAGCCACGGCTGACGTCGCGGCAGGTCACGGTGCCGGATCGCCACAGGCATCAGCACCAGCGCGGAGCCTGCCATCCGTATCCAGACCACCTGCAACGGACTCAGGCCGGCCTCGATCAGCGGTTTGGCGGCAACGCCGGAGCCGCCGAAGCAGAACGCGCTGACGAGCGCGAGGGGGAGGCCGAAGGAGCGGCGAGGGCTGTGCATGGATCGCATTGTGGCAGCGCCCGCGCGGAAGCGACAGGGGTGTCTCACGGCGATGCTGCTGTCGCTGCGCAGGGCGACGTGCGACTGGGCCGGCTGCGCTTTCAGGGGCGCGAGGCTGCATGTCAGCAGAGCCCCGCGCCCCTGGGATGTCAGCAGAGCCCCGCGCCGCTGGGCGGTACGTGCTTGCTCGCCCTGCTGGGGCTCCCCTCAGGTCACCGCGCCCCGTTGCGCGAAGCGCGGATCGCGCCATTCGCCGGAGGCGAGTACGTCGCGGAGGGCCTCCGCCGCGTCGAAGACGTCCGCGTGGGAGACGTAGAGCGGAGTGAAGCCGAAGCGCATCACGTCAGGGGCGCGGAAGTCGCCGATCACGCCGCGTGCGATCAGGGCCTGCACCACCGCGTGCGCGCCCTCGTGCCGGAGGGAGATCTGGCTGCCGCGCTCCGCCGGCGTCCTCGGGGTGACCGTCGGCAGGTCGAGGGCGTCCGTCAGGCGCAGGAAGAAGGACGTCAGGCTGAGGCTCTTGGCGCGGATCCGCGCGAGGTCCACGTCCGCCCAGACGTCCAGCGCCGCGTCCAGGCCCGCGAAGCTGAGCAGCGGCGGGGTGCCCGTCAGGAATCGGCCGATGCCGGTCGCCGGGGCGTAGTCCGGGGACATCGCGAACGGCTCCGCGTGCCCGAACCAGCCGGTCAGCGGCTGGCGGGCCGCGTCGTGGTGGCGGGCGGCGGCGTAGAGGAACGCCGGGGCGCCGGGGCCGCCGTTGAGGTACTTGTAGCCGCAGCCGACGGCGAAGTCCGCGTCGGAGGCGTCCAGTTCGACCGGGAGTGCGCCGACCGAGTGGCACAGGTCCCAGACCATCAGCGCGCCCGCCGCGTGGACCTGTTCGGTGACCGCGGCCATGTCCTGGAGGCGGCCGGTGCGGTAGTCGACGTGGGAGAGCAGGACCACCGCGGTGTCGTCGTCGAGCAGGTCCGTCAGTGTCTCCGCGTCGCGGCCGATCAGGCGGCGGCGGGCCGGGGCCAGGCCCTCGGTCATGTAGAGGTCGGTCGGGAAGCTGCCGACCTCGCTGATCAGCGTCCCGCGCCCCGGACGCAGCCGCATCGCGGCCGTGAGCACCTTGAACAGGTTGACCGAGGTCGAGTCGCAGACCACGACCTGGCCCGGCGCGGCGCCCACCAAGGGGGCCAGCCGGTCACCGAGGGCGCGCGGCAGGTCGTACCAGCCGGCCTCGTTCCAGCTGCGGATCAGGCCGTTGCCCCACTCCTCCTCGACCATCCGGCGCAGGCGCTCGGGGGTGTGCGCGGGGAGCGCGCCGAGCGAGTTGCCGTCGAGGTAGAGCACGTCCTCGGGGAGCGTGAACCGCTCGCGGAAGCCGCGCAGTGGGTCCGCGGCGTCCAGCGCCAGCGCGTCCTCGCGGGTGGGGACACCCGCGGGCGCGCTCACAGCGCGACCTCCGTTCGTGCTCCGCTTCGGTTCCGCTTCGGGCGCGTGCGCCCTGCGCTCGTTCCTCGCTCTGGACGCCAGCACCCTCCGCTGCACCTCAGCTGCGCGCTCACAGCGCGACCTCCGTTCGTGC